>CP082942.1:1570295-1884355 GCA_019933195.1 Clostridium sporogenes | reverse complement strand
ATATATAGTTACAGGTATAAGAAAAAAAATTAAAAAATAAATTAATTTTTTTTATAATGGATGTAACTTAGAAAGTTACAACAACTTATTAAATTGATAACTTGTGGAAATAAGTTAATTCTCATAGATGGAAATTTTTTTAGAATTGTTGTAATTATATTAGTTACAACTTAAAATAGGAGGATATTAAAATGTCGTTAAATATTAAAGTATACTTTGATTTTGTTTGCCCATTTTGTTTTTTAGGAGAAGAAACTTTAAGTAAAGCTATAGAAGGTAAGGATGTAAATATTCAATGGATGCCTTTTGAATTAAGACCAGAACCATCACCACGAATAGATCCTTGGAGAGAGACTGAAAAATTAAATGCATGGAATAACTTTATTGAACCTGTAGCTAAAAATTTAAAAATAGATATGAAGTTACCTAAAATTTCACCACATCCATATACGAATTTAGCCTTTGAAGGATACCATTATGTAAATAATATGGGCAAAGGAGAAGAATATATTAGAAGAGTTTTTAAAGGATTTTTCCAAGAAGGATTAGATATTGGAAAAATTGAGATATTAGCTAATTTATCTGAAGAAATAGGTTTAAATAAAGAAGAATTTATAAAAGTTTTAAAAAACAGAAAATATAAGGATAATCAAGAAAAAGTATTAAAGCATGCTTATGAAGAAGCAAATATTACAGCAGTGCCTACAATGATTATAGGTGATGAAGTAGTTCATGGTAATACTTCAAAAGAAAATTTAGAGGAAATAATAAATAAACAAATAATAAATAAACAAATAATAAAAAACAATTAATTTTATAAATGGAAGGAAGAGATATTATGAAAATTGCTTTAATTGGATCAAGGAGTAAGAACAGGAAAATACTATGTTGGAGATGAATATTTAGTTGTGGGTAAAAAAGGCGAAAGTAAAATTACTTTTGAAGATTTTGCAGTAGCTATGATTGATGAAATTGAAACTCCTAAACATATTAAAAGTAGATTTACAGTGGCATACAAGTAAAATGCAGATTTAAAAGTGGAAATTGTTTAATAGCTTTATATAGGTAATAGTGTGCTAATGAGGTAAATAAAACATTAATAAGAATGTTATACTTTTTAAAGGTAATTTGAGGGTAGAATAGGACTGTACTGGGAAAATAGTATAGTCCTTATTTTATGTATCTATTCTTAAAATAGAACATAATAAAGTTTAAGATTGTGATATAATTTAGTTTAAAACACAAATATGATTTATTATTTTAACAGTATTAGAGTAGTTTTAGAAGTACATAGGGGAAAAGGTTTTATAGAACTAGAATTGTTTAATTTTGTAGAGAGTGTTACAGAATCTCTAAATAGATCTAGAAATGAATTGGAAACTGCGTGTAAGTATATAGAATTATATTTTGAGGAAATATTATTAGCTTATAATGAAGGAGATTTAAACATCAATTCCAGAGTAAAATCTCTATATGATAGACAACCAACTTTTTGCAATAGATAATAGGTTTAATAAAATAAAATTTTTAAGTTAGTATTTACGAACAAATAGCAAAGAATTAAAGAAAATGTAATGTATCATACGAATAAAATTGTAAATGATAGATAAATAATGTGGAATATATTATAAAAATATAATATAATGTATAAAAATATACAAAGAAAAATCTGTAAAAATACAAAAGGCAAAAGGAGACAGGGGATATGTTTAATAAATTTGATACAAAACCTCTTTGGGAAGTAAGTAAAACTTTATCAAGTGTAGCACAAGGCTTTGAACCAGCTGATATGGTTATTATAAATTCAAGGCTTATAAATGTCTGTACAAGAGAAGTTATAGAAAACACAGATGTAGCAATTAGATGTGGAAGAATTGCTTTAGTAGGTGATGCAAAACATTGCATAGGAGAAAACACAGAGGTAATTGATGCAAAAGGTCAATATATTGCACCAGGTTTTTTAGATGGTCATATTCATGTTGAATCATCAATGTTAAGTGTAAGCGAATATGCTCGTTCAGTAGTTCCACATGGTACTGTTGGAATATATATGGATCCACATGAAATTTGTAATGTACTCGGATTAAATGGTGTACGTTATATGATTGAAGATGGCAAGGGTACTCCACTTAAAAATATGGTGACCACACCATCCTGTGTACCAGCAGTTCCAGGTTTTGAAGATACAGGAGCAGCTATAGGACCAGAGGATGTTAGAGAAACAATGAAGTGGGATGAAATAGTTGGATTAGGAGAAATGATGAACTTCCCAGGTATACTTTATTCTACAGAGCATGCTCATGGAGTAGTAGGAGAAACTTTAAAAGCTAGTAAAACAGTAACAGGACATTATTCTTTACCTGAAACAGGGAAAGGATTAAATGGATATATTGCATCAGGTGTAAGATGTTGTCATGAATCCACAAGAGCTGAAGATGCTCTTGCTAAAATGCGCCTTGGAATGTACGCGATGTTTAGAGAAGGCTCTGCATGGCATGATTTAAAGGAAGTAAGTAAAGCCATTACAGAAAATAAAGTAGATAGTAGATTTGCTGTTTTAATATCTGATGATACTCACCCACACACATTACTTAAGGATGGACACTTAGATCATATTATAAAACGTGCTATAGAAGAAGGAATAGAACCATTAACTGCAATTCAAATGGTAACAATAAATTGTGCACAATGTTTCCAAATGGATCATGAATTAGGTTCTATAACTCCAGGGAAATGTGCAGATATTGTATTTATAGAAGATTTAAACGATGTAAAAATAACAAAGGTTATTATAGATGGAAATTTGGTTGCAAAGGATGGAGTGTTAACTACTTCAATAGCTAAATATGATTATCCTGAAGATGCTATGCATTCAATGCATATTAAGGATAAAATAATACCAGATTCCTTTAATATTATGGCTCCTAATAAAGAAAAAATAACTACAAGGGTTATCGAAATTATACCTGAAAGAGTTGGTACATATGAGAGACATATTGAGCTTAAAGTTAAAGATGATAAAGTTCAATGTGATTCAAATAAAGATGTTTTAAAAGCAGTTGTATTTGAAAGACACCATGAAACAGGAACAGCAGGATATGGTTTTGTTAAAGGTTTTGGTATTAAGAGAGGAGCTATGGCTGCAACAGTTGCCCATGATGCTCACAACTTATTAGTTATAGGAACAAATGATGAAGATATGGCATTAGCTGCTAATAAATTAATAGAATGTGGTGGAGGAATGGTAGCTGTACAAGATGGTAAAGTATTAGGCTTAGTTCCATTACCAATAGCAGGACTTATGAGTAATAAGCCTTTAGAAGAAATGGCAGAAATGGTAGAAAAACTAGATAGTGCATGGAAAGAAATTGGATGTGATATAGTTTCACCATTTATGACAATGGCACTTATTCCACTTGCATGTTTACCAGAATTAAGATTAACTAATAGAGGATTAGTTGATTGTAATAAGTTCGAATTTGTATCATTGTTTGTAGAAGAATAAATTAGAGAAATATATTTTAAATTTATAATTATTAAGAGGGTTATCACATAAATTGTAAAAATTTCAATGTGATGATTCTCTTTTTATACTTAAGCTAATTTGAAATGTTGAGCAATGAAATTGTATCACATAATTTTCACATATTTATAAAATAAAATTTAATAAATCCAATAAGAAATACAATGCCAAGATATATTTTTATTTGTAAATAAAAATATATCTTGGCATTAAGGTTTTCTAAAAATTTTATATAATGTAGAATCTGGATTATAAGATTCACAGCTTAATATAATTAATAACCAGAAAAGGGTAAATATAAATATAATTACACAAACTATAAATAATATGATATTTATAGACTTTCTATTTTCTTTTGGAATTTTAATATTTTTAATAATTCCAATAAACGAAAAAACTATTATAAATAAAGAAATTATTATAAATAATACGTATGAATTACTAGATGAAATTGGTAAATTAATTCCTAAAATACATCCTATAATTATTGGTCCTAATAAAAATATAGATAAAATAGGATAAATAACTGCTTTTTTATTCATAAATATATCTCCTTATATTTAAATTAAAAGTTTATTATGGATATTATATCATAAGGTGTAATAAAATTAATTTTTATTAAAATAAATCATTAGACCTTTTTAGTAATGTTTTTCTAATTTAATATATTGATAAAAATTTTTGCTTAAAATCAACTACAATAATATATTCTGTAGATGTATAGAAAATAAATTGATAAAATAAATAAAAAGAAATATAATATATGATAATGAATTACATTATCATATATTATATGTGGATTATATAAACATTGAAATAAATTATAGAAAGTAGAAAAAAGATTTATTGAGGACAAGAAAGGAGGGCGTGGAATGAAAAATAAATTTCATATAAATACAAAACAGGGATATTCATCAATGATTATGCAATATTCATCAATACGTACCCAATTCGCAACAATACGAGGTTCTATGAATTTTAATAATGAAAAAGAAATTATATATGATATAAAACCTCAATATGGTAAAGGTTGCATAAAATTTTATAAACTTATGGGAAATGTCATGCTTATAATTTATGATACAATATTTAATCATGATATGATAACAGAATTTGATTTATCAAAAGAATACTTTGAAATAGAATATTGTGTTGATGGTTGCTTAAATATTCATGAAGATAAAGTAGGGAATATGTGTCTTTCTAAAAATGCACTTTCTATATCAATGTCTCGTGAAACCTGTGGAAGAGTAGTTAATTGTGCAGGTCAAAAATATAAAGGAATCTCAATTACTGCTGAAAAATCAGCTATAGCATCATATTTTGGTAGCTGTGGGATTGAGTTATGGGAGGATACGATAGAGGAGTTAGAAAATGAACTTAGAAATCAGTATTATCAAGGAATAAATATTTCTCCTGAAATAGCAAATATATTTTTGCAAATATTTAATTGTAGTTTACCAGAGAAAGCGAAAATTTTATTCTTTGAAAGCAAGGTAATGGAAATATTATCAAAAATAGTGTCCTATGAAATTCTAGGGACAAATAAAATAAATCAATTGCAGCTAGATGAATTTGAAATTAATCAGATAAAAAAGATACCAGAGGTATTAATGGAAAACCTATACGAACTTCCAACAGTAAATATTCTATCTAAGCAGCTAGCGATAAATAAGAATAAATTAGCAAAGGGATTTAAAGCAATATATGGTGATACTATATTCAGATATCATAGAAAAATATGTCTGGAGCGTGCTGCTATATTATTATTAGATACTGACAAATCTATTAATGAAATTGCTCTTGATGTAGGATATTCAAATCCAAGTAATTTTTGTTATGCTTTTAAAAAGGAGTTTGGAGTAACCCCTTTGCAATATAAAGATGATTCCTTAAAACTTGTAAATTAATTTTTCCCATAATTTTTATTTATTTAAATTGCCACAGGTGTAGTACCTGTGGCTTATTTCATTGGGGAAATTCGGTTATCTACTCATATATTTTACAACATATTATCACATTTAAAGATAATAGATATTGTCCTTATTTTTAAAGTTTTTTTCTCAATATAAACAGTGACTACATCAATATAGATAATATGAATTTTTTTGTATTATAGTTCTTAAGAAGAAATAAAATTTTTGTAGGTACTAGAATACATAAGGAGGTAAAAAATATTGAAAAAGTGTGTAACATTATTTATAGGAGTTATTTTTATTTTAGGACTAGTAGGTTGCTCGCAATCTACACAAGGACAGAATGGAAAAGGGAAAACTATAGGTGAACAGGAACAAAAACAAAATAAATCTAAAAGTAATTACCCTGTAAATATTAAGGTTTATACTGATGAGGGAAAAGAGATAGTACAAACCATAGAAAAAGAGCCTAAGAGAGTGGTGATAATGGGACAATCTATGGCTGAATTAATGATTAAATTTGGATTACAAGATAAAGTTGTTGGAATAGGATATCTTGATAAATCTTTTTCAAAATATGATGATGAAATATCTAAAATGCCCATTATTGCAAAATCATGGCCTTCTAAAGAAGCAATAATTGCTTTGAAGCCTGATATTATTTATTCTATGTCTTCAGCCTTTAAAGAAGATAGGGTAGGTGACATTTCCTTTTGGAATGATAGAGGTATTCCAGTTCTTCCAGCGGTAAATTTTACAATAGGAAGAAGCATTGATGAATATTTTAAGGACATTAAGAATTTTGGATTAGCTTTTAACATTGAAAATGAGACAAATAAGTATTTAAAAGAACAGAAGGATAGAATGGATAAAGTTAAAGAAGTAGCCCAAAAAGCAAAGACCACTCCAAATGTATTACTTGTTGCAAGTGCTGGACGTGAAAATTATGATTATTATCCGCCATCAGGGTGTATCATTGATGAAGTAATTGAAGATGCAGGTGGAAAATATATAGAATTATCAAAGGATTCATATATGGAGATGTCAATTGAGTCAATTATTGCTGCAAATCCAGAAAAAATAATTATAACTGAGTTCCAAGGTTCTGATAGGGAAAAGATAAAAAATAAAATACTTTCTAATAAAAGACTTCAAAATGTTACTGCAATAAAGACAGGTAATGTAATGGTTGTAGACTACACCAATGCAATACGTGGAAGCCTTGAACTTTCAGATTTGTATGAAGATGTTGCAAAATTCATTCATCCTGAACTATTTGGAGGAAATTAGTTATGTTACAAACAGGAAAAGTAGGAGTAGCAAAATATAATACAGTGAATTATGGAAGTACTTCTAAAAAACGTTCTCTGTTTACTGCAATAATCATTGGGTTAGTCGCTATCCTTATATTATCTATCATAATTTCAGTATCAATAGGACAAGTATCTATTCCATTTAGCCAATCTTATGAAATATTAATCTATAAATTAACTGGATTACAGACTGGTAATTTAGATCAATTTAAGAATGGAATGTTTGAGGAGATTATTTGGCAAATTCGTTTTCCTAGAGTGTTATTGGCTATGATTGCAGGAATTGGGCTTACATTATGTGGGGTAGTTATGCAGGCTTCTGTACAAAATCCTTTAGCTGATCCTTATATATTAGGAATTTCGTCTGGTGCTTCATTAGGAGCAACATTTTCAATTATGATTGGATTTGGTGTTGCAGGTACTTTAAGTGAACTTGGAGTTGCTTTTTGGGCATTTATTGGCGCATTTGGTGCTGGGGCTTTAGTTATGGGGCTTGCCAGTATTGGTGGAAAAATGTCCTCTGTAAAATTAGTACTTGCAGGAACTGTTATCAATGCTTTATGCAATGCAATTTCAAGTTTTATTGTTTATTTTGCTAAAGATGCAGAAGGAATTCGTTCTGTAACATTTTGGACTATGGGAAGTCTAAGTTCTGCACAGTGGGGAAAGCTTCCTATTATTACTACCATTGTAATGTTAGCTGTGGTGCTATTTTTATCTCAGGCAAGAATAATGAATACTATGATGATGGGAGAAGAGACGGCAGTTACTTTGGGAATAAATCTTAATTTTTATAGGAGACTTTATATGGTGATTTCAGTTGCGGTAACGGGTGTTATAGTAGCAACTTGTGGGATTATAGGATTTGTGGGATTAATTGTTCCTCATATTGTTAGAAGTATTGTTGGCTCAGATAACAAACGACTTTTACCAACAAGTATCCTATTTAGCGCAATATTTTTAATTTGGGCAGATATTTTTGCTAGAACAATTATTCCAAATGGAGAGCTACCAATTGGCATTATTACATCTCTTCTTGGAGCACCTGTGTTTATGTACATGCTCGTAAAGAGAAGTTATGGATTTGGAGGTAAGTAAATTGAATTTAAAGGTAGACAATATATTTGTTACTTTAACAGGTAGAAAAATTGTAAATAATATTTCTCTACAGGTTGATGATGGAAAATTTGTTGGGATTATTGGACCAAACGGGTGTGGAAAATCAACCTTGTTAAAAAGCATATACAAAGTGATAAATCCTGAAAAAGGATCTGTTTTTTTAGGAGAAAAGGATGTTTTAAAATCAAAGGCTAAGTCAGTTTCAAAACAAATGGGGGTTGTCGGACAATTTAATGATTTGAGTTTTGATTTTTCTGTTTATGACATGGTTATGATGGGGAGAACACCTCATAAGAATTTAATGGAGCCTGATAATAAAGAGGATTATGAGATTGTGCATAATGCTTTGAAAAAGGTGAATTTAACTACATATTCTGATAGAAGCTACTTAACTCTTTCAGGTGGAGAAAAACAAAGAGTAATATTGGCTAGAGCTATAGCACAGGAGCCAAAGTTTTTAATTCTAGACGAACCAACAAATCATTTAGATATTAAATATCAACTCCAAATTTTTTCTATTGTAAAGTCATTAAAGATAGGGGTATTAGCAGCATTACATGACTTATCAATGGCAGCTACATACTGTGATATTTTGTATGTAGTAAAGAATGGAGAAATAGTAACCTATGGAAAGCCAAATCAGATTTTGACTAAAGAGCTTATAAAATCAGTATATGAAATTGACTGTGAGATATATACAAATCCTATAACGGGAGAAATGGCTATTGCATATAAAATACCTAAAGATTAAAGAGCGCATATTTCAAAAAAAGGAGGTTTTATCATGGAAACTGATATGACAAAAGGAAAACCAATGGGAATCATTGTAAGATTCTTTATTCCTATGTTTATTGGAAACTTATTTCAACAAATATACAATGTAGTAGATTCCATTGTTGTAGGGCGATTTGTAGGAAATGAGGCCTTTGCAGCTGTAGGTTCCTGTTTTCTCATTATGAGTTTTATGACATCTATTCTAATTGGACTAGCTATGGGAGCATCTGCATTCTTTTCACAACTTTATGGTGCAAAACAATATGATGAAATGAAAAAAGCTATATCTACTTCATTTTTCTTCATATTATCTATAAGTATTCTGCTAAGCATTATAACAAATGTATTTCTTTATGAAATAATTGAATTATTTCAGATGCCTAAAGACACTGTAACATATTCTGCTAAATATTTAAGGTATATCTTAACAGGGCTTATATTCACCGGACTTTATAATATATGTGCTTATTTGTTACGTTCCATTGGAGATTCAAAATCTCCACTGTATTTTTTGATTGTTTCTTGTATTTTAAATACTATTTTAGATTTAATTTTTGTCTTAGTGTTTAATATGGGAGTTTCAGGTGTAGGATTAGCTACATTTATAGCACAAGGATTAGCCGCATTATGGTGTGCATTTTATACTGTAAAACATATGAAATTCCTTGATTTTAAAAGAAAGGATATTGTATTTAGTAGAAAACTTTTTAAAACAATTTTAAGCTATTCTGTTTTGACAGCAGTGCAGCAATCTCTATCAAGTTTTGGAATGTTAATGATTCAAGGATTAATTAATACATTTGGAACTACTGTTATGGCTGCTTTTGCAGCTTGTTCAAAGATTGATGAGTTTGCTAATCGTCCTTTACAGGATTTAAGTAATGCATTTTCCACTTATGTGGCACAAAATAAAGGAGCAGGAAATATAGAAAGAATTCGTCAAGGGTTTTATGCTATTTTAAAGGTTATTGCTTTAATTTCTTTTATAATATCAATAGTTGTTTTTATTTTCGCACCTAATTTAATATCAATTTTTGTGAAGAAAGAATCTACAGATATTATTCAGGTTGGAGTAGGATATCTTCGGATTGTATGTATTTTTTACATATTACTTGGTTTTATTGTTATGTTTTATGGATTTTTCCGTGGTATGGGGGAAGTTAATATATCAATTATTTTAACTGTTGTATCTCAAGGAATAAGAGTAGCCTTGGCCTATGGACTAGCCAGAACATCTATGGGATTTACAGGAATATGCTGGTCCATTGTAATTGGATGGTTTTTATCCAATGCTTTAGGTGGATTTATGTATAAAAAAGTAATGGCAAATTCAATATAATTATATAGATAGGAGTGTTATGTGAGCACTCCTACTTTTAGTGAACTCAGTATTGTCAATAACTTAGCTTATTGGTGAAAGTCTGAGATTATTTTAATAGTGAGAATTAGGAACTTACAATAAGGCTTTAGCTTTCAATCATAATTACAAATTAAAGGATTTTCGAAATGCACTAGGAGTAATACCGTAAACTTTTTTAAATGCTGCTGAAAATTTACTTGCACTTTCATAACCTAAGGTGGTGCCAATATTATGAATACTCATTTCATCATGGGATAGAAATCTAATTGCTTGTTCCATCTTTTTATATCTAATATATTCATAAATTGTTTTTCCATAGGTTGCTTTGAAGCATCGCCTAAGTTTAGATTCGCTCATTTCAGCTATGTTTTTCATTTCTTCAATTGTAGGTGGATTTAATATATTTTTATCCATTTCTGTCTTTAAAATCCACATAAATTGTTTATTTTGATAGCTCAAATGATTATAACGAGGTATGTTTAAATGCTCTTCATTTTCTAAATTCCGTATAATAATAGCAAAAATTTCGTATATCTTACCTATATAGTACATATAAGGAAGAGCACAGTTTCTAATTGCATATTTTAATTGTTCAAAGACCATAAGCAATTCTGCTGTGTTAAAATAATTTTGTTGTAATAAAATTTTTTTAGATAAAATATATGAAGGTTGGGATGAAAAATCTTTTATGTATTTTATAATAAAGTCTTCCAATACTAGAGCAAAAGTATACCATACAGGTTCATCCGTATTAATAATTATCTTAATTTGTTTTCCCTTATTAACGAAAAAATGCATACCTTGATACAGACGCTTTGATTTTTTACCATTCTCCACAATAGTAATATTACCACTATATAAAGAGCATATTAATATATGATTTTCTGGAATAGTGTAAACATAAGTTACTGGTTTTAATAATGAAAAATAGGCATCGCTAAGAAGGAGTCCATCAGCAGGTTGAACCTCTACAAACCAGCTATTTCCATTTTTCTTAGGTAAACGATGAATATTTCCATTCCCATAATCATATTCTTTGCAATTAAGTTGTAAAGCAAATTCTTTAATTATTCCTGTAGCTTTATTTATCTTCATGGATTTAAATCCTTTCTTTACTTAATAGCAATTTATTTTTTATATACATTTATTTGTGTAAATAGCAATGTTATTAATACTTTATATATTCCTACTAAAAGCGGTGAATTAAAAATAATATATCATAAATGGTAGCACATATTATCTTTTTGGACAATATAAAAATACTCCAAAACAGTATAATTATATACCTATATGAACAATATATGTTTCTAAAATATCTATTATATATATTGAAATAAAGAGATTTATCACATATGAATGGACGTTTGTGGCCTTTACAAAATGAAAATGATTATTATTGACACATGAAAAAGAGTGCTGATATAATGACTCTAAAATCAGCTATAGCTAATTAATTAAATTTTTATTAATTATATAAATTTAAAAACATTTATATAAGTAGGAGGAACAAAATGGGTATAAAAAAATTAAAAATAACTTTTATCACTTGTTTAATTCTTATATTTTCTGCACTGGCTGTAGGATGCTCTAAAAGTACTAGTACTAATAGTGAGGAAAAGTCAAATAAGGACCATAAAACTAGAACTATATCTACAGTCATGGGAAAAGTTGAAGTACCTGCAAATCCAAAAAGAATTATTGTAAATTACTTCCAAGGAGATTTGCTTGCTTTAGGTGTAAAACCTTTAGCAATGTCTAGTATGGAAGGTGACATCGCTCTTAAAAACGAACTTAAAGGTGTTAAGATCGTAGAGAAATGGGAACCAGAGGAGATAATGGCTCTTAAACCAGATTTAATAATTGTAATAAGTGAAGAGGAGTACAAAAAATATAATAAAATCGCACCAACTATATTTCTTCCATTTACTAAGATTTCCTCAGAAGAAAGGTTAACTCTTATAGGTGAAGCGGTTGGAAAACAAGAAGAAGCAAAGAAAGTAATTAATAATTTTAAAAACAAAGTGGAAACTAGCAAAAAAAAGTTAGAAACGGCAGGAGTGATGGATAAGAGTTTTACACTTTTAGAACAAGATAAAAAGGAAATAATGGTATTGGGGAATAAATGGGGAAGAGGTGGAGAAATAGTTTATGACTATCTTGGACTAAAAGCTCCTAATGTAGTAAAAAAAGAAATAATAAATGGGGACCAATACAAGAATGTTTCTCTAGAAGCTTTTCCAGAGTATTCTGGAGACTATATAATACAATCGGTTTGGAATTACGGAGTAGATAATTTAAAAGATAACAATGTATGGTCAAATTTACCAGCAGTAAAAGAAAATAGAGTTATAAAAACAGATGGAAACTTATTTTACTATATGGATTTATACTCCATGGATAAACAACTTGATTATATAGTTAATTCAATTCTTAAAACTACCAAAAAGTAAATTAAGATTCTATTTTAAATTATTATTATAGACGAATCTATTTATTTTGATGTCACTAAAATGGACATATATAGCATGGAAAGCCATATTTAATAGAAATAATTTTTATATAAATAAAAAAGCTGTTGATAAGATAGGTTTATAAAAATCCTATTGAGTTGTTGCATTAGCATAAAAAATATGCTAATGTGGCAGCGGCTTTGTGTGATTCACAGAGAATTTAATGATATTTTAACGGCAATAATTAAAAAAGTGCGTACTTTAATGAACTTTTGATATTAAGTTTTTTACTATACAAAAAACTATCGCACTAATTTTTTAGTGCGACAGATCCTATAAATTAAAAGATTTTCTAAAATCACTAGGAGTAATTCCATGGATATTTTTAAAGGCAGCAGCAAATTTAGCTGGATTTTTGTAGCCACATAGTTCAGATATGTTACGAATACTTAGATGGTCAGCAGATAAGAGCTGCATAGCTCTTTTCATGGTTTCTATTCTAATATATTTATAAAGAGGAATTCCATAATGGCTTTTAAAAGATTGGCGAAGTTTACTTTCGCTCATTCCAGCTATTCTGCATAATTCAATTGTATCTGGGGGATTTAAAATATCTTCATCAATCTTATTTTTAACTTTATAAATTTTTTGCTCATTTTCCCAAGTGACATAGTGGCGACGGTTGCTTCTTCTTTTAGGTATATCAGGGAAATTTCTAGTGATTGAAGATAATAAATGCAAAGTCATACCCTCAAAGGCAAGCAAAGGAATGTCTGTATTTCGTACAGCCCATCTAATTTGTTCGAAAATAAGCATTATATCTGGCGTGTTGTAATGTTGTGTTTTCCAAAGTTTTGCATCCTCCACATTGATTCTAGGTGCATTGATACGGTCTTTGAGAAAAGGCTTTATAAAGTCATCAAAAATTAAAATACTGGTAAAACAATAATGCACGTCTTTAAAGAAAGTAAAGGTAAATTGTTTTTGTGGGTTAACAATTAAATGGGTGATAGGGAATAAAGCTTGCTTCTTTTTTCCTTGCTGTGAATAGACTATTTCTCCGCAGTCAATACAAAAAAGCATCATAAAGGGGTTGCTGGAATTTATTGTATGTATTATTTGCTCATTTGGAGTAAACCAAGCACTTGAAACAAATAATCCTTTAGCAGGGTTTACTTCTGCAATCCATCCATTTGACCAATGAGGAGGAAAATCATAAATCTGTCCTTTACCATAAGGTCTTTTAACAAGATTATATTTATCTGCTAAAGCATTCCAAGAAGAATCACTATGTTTAACCATAAAACTTTTACACCTCTTTTTTCTTTGAGTTAAAGTAAGAAAATTATAGCATTATTTGAGAAGGATTTTCAATGAAAATATAATCCATTTTATTTTAATTGCAATCCATAATAAAGAGAAGCGTTTTCACTTAGCTCTTATAAAACAACAAACTGCTATCATTTTAATAGGAAATGACTTCGGAAAAGGAGCTTATTAAGCCGTTGACAGCAGAATTTATAAATGCTACGATTTTAAAAGTTAGACTAGTCTTACATTTGTATATAGCGCAGACGTTATCAGATTAATATAAAAATATTTATAAGGGAGAGATATAAAATGAAAAAATTATTGTCATTATTTTGTGCAATATTTATAACTACTGTGATTTTTGCTGGTTGCTCCTCATCTAAAAATGAAAAGAAAGAAGAAGCAACTGTTCGTACTATAACTACTGTAAAAGGGGATATTAAAGTTCCAGCTAATCCTAAGCGTGTTGTTGCTAATTGGTATGTTGGAGAGGTTATTACTTTAGGGTTAAATTTAGTTGGATATAATGCTTGGGAACAAGAGACTATGCCTTTTTATGATAAACTTAAAGCTACAAAAAAAATAGAAAAATGGGAACCAGAAGAGGTTATGAATTTAAAACCAGATCTTATCATCACATATGATGAGGCAGATTTTGATAAATTCAGTAAAGTAGCTCCAGTTCTTGTTATTCCAGAATCTAAAAATTCCATTGATAGAATAAAGTTTATTGGAGAAGCTACAGGACGTACTACTGAAGCAAAAGAAGCTGTTAACAAATTTGAAAAAAAACTTGATGCTGTGAAAAAAACTCTTAAAAGTGATAAGTTTGTAGGAAAAACTTTCAGCATTATGGAAGACTGGGGTCCTACTGGAGAATTTAGTGGTATATATTATGAAACAGGTTCTAGAGGTGGTACTTTAGTATATGACTATCTTGGACTTAAATATCCAGACAAACTTAAAGAACTTATAGAAAAATCCCAAAAAGGTCGTGGATCTATAAGTTATGAAGTGGCTCATGAGTATTTTGGAGATTATATATTATGGTTCCAACAAGAAGGTAAAGAATCTAAATATTCAAAAACAGATATTTGGAAAAGTATTCCTGCAGTTGCAGCAGGCAGAGTTGTAGAAATACCAGGGAAGTATTTAGGTCTTTTCTATTATTCTGATATTACAAGTCTTACTGAACAACTTGATTATATGAGTAATGCAATAAATTCATTAGTTAAATAATTCTAATATAAGAAAGGAAAATAAATATGCAAAAGACCTATAATAAAAAGCGACAATTAGGAGCTTTGAATTTTACAATCTATATGATTGTAGGAGTGGTTTTGCTAGTAATTATATCAGCGGCGTCAATTTCTTTTGGTGCTGCTGATATGAATTTGACTACAGCTTGGGGAGCCATTTTTAATTTTGACTCTTCTTTAACTGAACACCAGATTATTCAAACTCTCCGACTTCCTCGTATAGCAGCTAATATAATTGTTGGGTCAAGCCTTGCGGTATGTGGTGCTATAATGCAGGGAACTACAAGAAATCCTCTTGCTGATTCTGGACTTATGGGTATAAGCAGCGGTGCTACTTTTGCTATGGCTTTTTGTATGGCATTTTTACCTGGTGGAAGTTACGGACAGATGATGTTTTTTGCCTGCATTGGTGCAGCCGTTACTACAGGTATGACTTATTTTATTGCATCTATTGGTAGAGGAAGCATGAAACCACAGAGACTTGTTTTAGCAGGTATTTCTATATCAATGCTATTTGGTGCTTTTAGCCAATATCTTTCTATTAAATATAGACTGGGACATGCATTAGCTTATTGGACTGCTGGAGGAACGGCAGGTGCTAAATGGAGTGAACTTGCTATAGTTTTCCCATTCTTTATTGTAGGTATTATTGTATCTTTTGTTATATCCCCTTCAATTACGGTTTTAAATCTTGGGGATGATGCAGCTATAGGTCTTGGACTTAATACTAAGAAGGTTAAAGGGATATCTACTGTAGTAGTTTTAATACTTACAGGGCTTTCTGTAATTGTTGTTGGACCTGTTGGTTTTGTAGGATTAATAGTACCTCATATTGTACGCTATCTTGTAGGGGTAGATTATAGATATATTATTCCAGCTTCAGGATTATATGGAGCCTTGATTACTGTAGCAGCAGATTTAGTTGGAAGGCTTATTAATAAGCCTTATGAAACTCCAATTGGAATTATTTTTGCTTTAATAGGTGTTCCGTATTTTCTTTATCTTACAAGGATGCAAAGGAGGGAATTTGAATGAAGAAAAAGGGTTATTCAGTTTCACGTGGTCTAACTATTATTTTGCTACTTACCATTATTCTGTTAGTAGTGGCAGTAGTAAGTGTTAATTCAGGTAAAATGAATCTCTCTCCTTCGGAGGTTTTTAATGTTCTTATTGGAAGAGGTACAGATAAACAAAACCTTATAGTATATAATTTTCGTCTTCCTCGTATTGTATTAACCATGCTTGTAGGTATTGGTATGGGAACAGCTGGCTGTGTAATGCAGAGTTTACTTCGCAATGATATGGCTAGCCCTGGAACTTTGGGAATAAGTTCTGGGTCAGGGTTATTTGTATTATTGTTCATAGTTGTTTTTAAGGTAGACAGTGTATCTTCAGCTATTGCTCTCCCACTTCTAGCCTTTGTAGGTGGAATGACAGCAGCTATATTGATATTTTTACTTTCCTATAGAAGAGGAAAAAGTATATCACCTACAGGATTAATTTTGACAGGGGTAGCCGTTGGAAGTGGATATAGTGCTGTTACTATGATGCTTACTTTAAAGCTAGATGAAAAACAGATGGATTTTGTTCAAAGATGGAGTGCAGGAAGTCTTTGGGGAGACAATTGGACATATATTTCTATTCTTATACCTTGGGTATTGATTCTATTTTTATATGTATTTTATAAATCTCGTATTTTGAATACCTTAAATCTTGGGAATCAAACTGCAACAGGCTTAGGAGTAGCAGTAAAGCGTGAATTTATAGGGTTAACTGTAGCAGCTGTTGCTCTATCATCAGGTAGTGTAGCCTTAGGTGGAAACTTCTTTTTTGTAGGAATGATTTCTCCACATATGGCAAGAAAGTTTGTAGGGTCAAATCATAAACTATTAATTCCTACAGCATCTTTAGTAGGCTCAATAATTATTCTATTATCAGACACTATTACTAGAACTATAAGTTTTGGAAGTGATATTCCTACAGGAATTGTTATTACTGTATTAAGCACACCTTACTTCTTATACCTGTTAGTAAAGTCAAATTAAGGAGGTTTGTATGAAAAGTATTGAAACTAAAAATTTAGATATAGCTTATGAGGATACTCTCATTGTAAAAGAATTAAATATGCAGATACCAAAGGGAAAGATAACTTCTATTATAGGAGCAAATGGTTGCGGTAAATCAACTATCTTGAAAGCTGTTGGACGTATATTAAAACCTAAGAATGGTTTAGTACATCTAAATGGACAAGATATAAGTAAATTGTCTACAAAAGAAATAGCTAAAAAGATGGCTATACTTCCTCAAAATCCTACCGCACCAAGTGGACTTACTGTAAGTGAGTTAGTTGCATATGGACGATTCCCTCATCAAAAAGGTTTTGGAAATCTTACAAAGGAAGATAAAAAAATTGTTAAGTGGGCTTTGAATGCAACTAAGCTAAGTGAATTTGAGAGTAGAGAGGTTGATACTTTATCAGGAGGGCAAAGACAGAGAGTTTGGATCGCTATGGCTTTGGCACAGCAGACTGATTTGATTTTATTAGATGAACCTACTACTTATCTTGATCTCGCTCACCAATTAGAGGTTTTAAAGCTTTTATATGAGCTTAATCGTAATCAAAAGTGTACTATTGTTATGGTACTTCATGATTTAAATCTTGCAGCAAGATTTTCTGACTATATTATTGCTATTCAAAAAGGAGCCATAATAAAATATGGAAATCCTGAGGAAGTTATGACTCCAGAGGTCCTCAGGAAAACCTTCAATATTAATGCTGATATTGTTATTGAGCCTAAGAGTAATCGTCCAGTATGTATTACCTATGATATTATAGATGAAAATGAGGGTGTGCAATTGAAAGAAAAGGAGGCAGTAGGTATATGAGAACTACCTTACGCATTTTTATAGGAGCCAGAAGGTATTGGATTTATTTAATATTAGCATTAATAGCTGTTGTAATTTCTACAATAGCAGGATTTTATAATCCCTGGGCTTTAAGAGAGCTTACAAGGATAGCAACCGAAGGACGTGCTAATTTTGAACAGCAATCTTTACGAATTGGATTAATGCTATTAGTTGCAACTATACTTCAATCAGCTGGAAGTGCCCTTTCAGGATATTTAAACCATCATGCAGCTTTGCATTATGTTGCAGATATGAGAACAGAACTTTACTCTAAGCTTCAACATATGGGGCTTAGGTATTTTAATAAAAGTCGTACAGGCGATTTAACTAGCAGAGTTATTAATGATGTTATGGAGGTAGAGATTCTTTTAGCTCACGTAATTCCTGATTTTATCGTTAATATATTGACTTTCATAGGGGTAGGTATATTATTATTTTCTATTAATGTAAAGTTAGCTTTTATAAGTCTTGTTACTATTCCTTTTATTATTATGATTACACTTTGGCAGAGTAAACATCTTTCACCTATATGGAAGCAGAATTCTATGATTAGAGGGGAACTTTCTGGTACTGTTCAAGATAATTTTTCTGGAATTAAAGAAATACAGATATTCAATCAACAGGAAAGAGAAGAAAAAAGGATTAAGAACCTTTCTATAAAACATAGTAAGGCATATTTAAAGGCAAGCTTCTTTTTTGAAACTACCTTTCCACTTCTTGCATTTTTCACGGCTCTAGGTTCTGTTATAGTTATAATATTTGGTGGATTTATGGTTTCAAGAGGAGAAATTAATATTGGAGATATTGTGGGATTTTCTATGTATCTTGGTATGTTTTATGGACCTATAAAGAGTTTTTCAAGGCTTATGGAAATGGCAGGTAACGCAGTTGCAGGATGCAGGCGTGTCTTTGAGGTTATGGATGAAGTTCCAGATGTTAAAGAGAAAGTTAATGCAAAGAAATTACCTAGAGTTAAAGGAGAAGTTGAGTTTAAGGAAATTTCTTTCTCCTACAATGATGAGATAAAGGTTTTGAAAAATATAAATTTAAAAGTAAATCCAGGAGAAACTGTAGCTTTTGTAGGAGCAACTGGAGTTGGCAAAACTACAATAGCTAGTCTTTTAAATCGATTTTATGATCCGCAGAGTGGAAGCATTTTAATGGATGGAATAGATATTAAAGATGTAACCTTAAAGAGTCTTAGGGATAATATAAGTATGGTTTTACAGGACACTTTTCTATTTAACGGAACAATTTATGAAAATATTGTTTATGGCTGGAAAGAAGCTACTAAGAATCAGGTGATTGCAGCCTCAAAAGCAGCCAATGCTCATAATTTTATTGAAAATTTAGAAGATGGTTATGATACCATAATAGGTGAGCGTGGAGTACGTCTTTCTGGAGGACAAAAACAGAGAATTTCTATAGCTAGAGCAATTCTTAGAAATTCACCTATTCTTATTTTAGATGAAGCCACGTCAGCTCTGGATACAAAAACAGAGAAAGAAATTCAAGCTGCATTAGATGAAATTTCAAAGGATCGGACAACTATAGTAATTGCCCATAGATTATCAACTATTTATAATGCAGATAAAATTGTAGTTCTAGGAGGCGCAGGCATTAAAGAAATAGGAACCCATCATGAGCTAATTCGTTCTGGAGGAACTTATGCTATGCTCTATAAAAGTCAGGTATCTTAAAGGTAAAAAATTAACGACCTAAAATTTAAAAGTGATTTTGAGTCGTTATTTTTTATTTATTTTCATGTTCAGAAAGAAATTTTTGCATAGCATAAACAGAATCGGAACTAATAACATGTTCTATAGCACATGCATCTTCATCTGCAATACAACTATCTATGTTTAGAATTTTTATAAGGAAATCTTTAATAATGTGATGCTTTTTATATGTAAATCTAGCTATTTTTAAGCCTAAAGGAGTTAAAAATATTTTCTTATACTTTTCATTAGTTATAAGTCCCTTTTCAGCTAAAGTTATCATAGCACTATTAGTACTGGCTTTAGTTACTCCAAGCTTTTCTGCTATACGAGTCATTTTAACTCCATTGCCTTCTTCTGATAACTCATAGATAGCTTCTAAATAATTTTCCATTACAAAAGTAAGTTTTTCCATACAAATCTCCTGTGATTTTTAAAGCTGATTTTATCTACTCTACATTAATAAAAAGTCTTTTAATAATAATAACATATTTTAAATAGAGTTCCAAGAATAGAGAGGTAATATTATCTCAACCATAAGGGTTAAATACATTTATAGGAGAAAGAGGAATAAAGCTATTTGGAGGTCAAAAGCAAAGATTATCAATTGCATAAATTTTCTTTAAAATGAAGTAATTTTTTTCTTTAAACTATACATTTAATTATTAATAACAGAAAAAATGTGTTATAATGTCATATATCATATAAAAAAGCTCGTATATCATCGGTAATATGGTCCGAAAGTTTCTACCTGCTAACCACAAATTAGCAGACTACGGGGTATTGTGTATTTAGTAAATAGATATAGTTTATGTCTATTTGTTATGAACTCAACACCTCAATTTAATTGAGGTGTTTTTTGTTTTACAAAATTATCTCCTATATGGGTGGATTCTTATTTATGTACCTTAAGATGCTGTATGATAAATAAATATTTAGAGCATTAATAAAGCTAGGGAGGAGAGTAGTAAAATGAAAAAAAATGAGATGGACATTCAGTTAATGTATGGGGTTAATGATAAGCCAAAAATATTAATGCAAATTTTATTAGGGTTGCAGCATATTTTTGCAGCTTTTGGTGGAATAATTGTTGTTCCAATTGTTATTTCAGCAGCCTTAGGCTTTGATGCTAAAACTTCAACAGCATTAATTAGTAGTGCAATTTTAGCGGCAGGAGTGGCTACTTTCATTCAGTCAAGAGGAATAGGTCCTATTGGAGCACGTGTTGCCTGTATTATGGGAACTGATTTTACATTTGTTGCACCGGCAATTGCTGTTGGTGGCAAATTTGGATTATCAGGAATTTTAGGTGCAACAATTTTAGGTGCTGGTATAGTAATTATTTTAAGTTTTTTTGTTAAGCCACTAATGAAACTATTTCCACCTATTGTAACAGGAACAGTTGTGAGTTTAATTGGGTTAACATTATTACCAGTTTCAATAGATTGGGCAGCAGGTGGTGTTGGATCATCTAATTATGGAAGTTTAAAAAATATTTCTATTGCTTTATTTATAATGATAGTTACATTATTACTAAATCATTATGGAAAGGGATTAGTAAGTAGCGCTTCAATCTTAATAGGTATGGTTGTTGGATATATAATTTGTATTCCATTAGAAATGGTTGATTTTTCATCAGTAAGCCAAGCTACTTGGGTATCATTACCTAAAATTTTTGGATATGGTGTAACTTTTAATTTACAGGTTTTATTACCTTTTATTCCTGCATATTTTGTTACTATCATTGGAACTGTTGGATGTCTTAAAGCCATTACAGAAGTTTCAGGAATTAAAGAAGACGAAAAACCTATTACAGCAGGAGTGCTATCTGATGGTGTAGGAAGTATGTTAGCAGGGTTTTTTGGTGCATTACCCAATACATCATTTAGTCAAAATATTGGATTAATTCCTCTAACAAAAGTAGCTAGCCGTTATGTAACAATGATGGCTGGAATACTATTAGTTATTTTAGGATTGTTTCCTAAATTTGCTGCACTCATCAATATAATGCCACAGCCGGTACTTGGGGGTGTAGGAATTGTTATGTTTGGAACAGTTGCTGCAGCAGGAATTCAAACTTTAAGTAGTGTAAAGTTAAACAATAGAAATATGTTAATAATTGCCACATCCATTGGCTTAGGATTAGGGGTTACCTTCCGTCCGGAATTTATTGCTCAATTACCAGAATCCTTAAAAATGATTTTTTCATCAGGAATTTCAACTGGAACAATTGTAGCTTTATTATTAAATGTAATATTAAAAGAAAAAGAATAAGGAATTTTACGGGGTGATATAAGTGGAAAAATTACAAAATCGTATTTTACAAGAAGGTCATGCATTATCTGAAACTGTATTAAAGGTAGATTCTTTTTTGAATCATCAGGTTGATCCAGATTTAATGTATGAGATAGGAACTTATTTCAAAAATTATTTTAAAGAAAATAAAATCACAAAGATATTTACAATTGAAAGTTCAGGAATAGCTCCGGCTGTTATGACTGCAATGCAAATGAATTTACCAATGGTAATATTAAAAAAACAAGCATCAAAAATTTTAAATGGAGATGTTTATCAAACAACTGTACATTCTTTTACAAAGGGATTAGATTATGAATTAACATTATCAAAAAAATATATTGATAAAGAAGATAATATATTAATAATAGATGACTTTTTAGCAAACGGAGAAGCAGCATTAGGATCTGCACGCTTAGTTCAAGAGGCAGGAGCTAAAGTTGCGGGAATGGGAATTGTTATTGAAAAATCCTTCCAACCAGGGCGAAAAATGCTAGAAGAAAAAGGATATGATGTGTATTCACTAGCACGTATAGCAAAACTTAAAAAAGGTTTAATTGAATTTGTAAAATAATTATTTTTAATTATTGAATTTTATAAATAGTACTTATTAGAAATTATATAAGATTATATTTCAAAATAGATTTAATTTTAATACAGCAAAGATAAAAAATATATCAAATAAACTAAATTTGTTTATAAAGTTGTTTTTTATCTTAGCATTGTTAAAATTAAATCTATTTTTATTTAATAATCTATTTTTAGAATTTATATTATTGATTATATATTGCCACAATACTAATTTGTTTTAAAATTTCAACTTTTATTTTGCTATGGTATTTATAATAAAAAAGGACTACAATAAATACTAGTCGTTAAAAACTTAATATTTAGAAAAGAGGTGTTACCTTGAGATTATTAAGACAGTTAGGAATAGTTTTGCTAATCTGCCTACTGGGCGAAGCAATACATGACTTTTTTAAGTTGCCTATACCAGGAAATGTTATAGGAATGATACTATTATTTCTATGCTTATCCTCAGGGATAATAAAATTAACTAAAATAAACTACATAAGTAAATTTTTACTTGATCATTTAGCCTTTTTCTTTGTACCAGCAGGGGTAGGGATTTTATCCTGTATGCCTATGCTAAAAGGTAAATGGCTAGCATTTTTAGGAGTATGTTTAATAACAAGTATTATTATAATAGTTGTTACAGGATGGACTATACAAATATATATAAAATTCACAAGCAAGGAGGCATAATTTATGGCCCAAGATATTTTAAACTCTCCTCTTTTTGGAATTCTATTATCAATAATAGGTTTTGAAATAGGACTTTACATATATAGAAAAACAAAGATAGCTTTGTTTAATCCACTTTTAATATGCATAGCTTTAATAGTGTGTATACTAATATCCTTTAATATTAAATTAGATAATTTTAATAAAGGTGGTAATCTTATATCCTTCTTTTTAGGACCTGCTACAGTAGTACTTGCTGTACCACTATATAAAAAAATAAATGTAATAAAAAAATATGCGATACCTATATTATTAGGGGTAACTGTAGGTTCTATAACTGCTATGATAAGTATATTCTATATTTCTAGGGCATTTGGTCTGACCAGTGAATTGTCCTATTCATTAATACCAAAATCCATAACAACACCTATAGGTATAGAAGTATCTAAAGTTTTAGGTGGTATACCTGCTATTACAGTATCTGCTATTATAATAACAGGTATAATGGGAGCAGTAATAGCCCCTATAGTATGTAAGATGTTTAAAATTAAAAATAATATAGCTATAGGTATTTCTATCGGAACATCTTCTCATGCTATAGGTACTACAAAGGCTATAGAAATGGGAGAAACTGAAGGTGCTATGAGTAGTTTAGCTATAGGAATAGCTGGACTTATTACTTCTTTTTTAGCTCCTATAATAGTAAAATTTCTACATTAATTTTTGTTATTGATATATATTGTTTTAGTTTAATTAGTTTATTTTTAAAGAGGTAATTATTAAAATCATAAAATATAAAAAGCTTGAGTTTTAACAATTCAAGCTTTTTATATTTTACGATGATTGTTAAATTTTTTTAATAATAGTTAAAAATTTAATTGAAAAGATTAATAGTATTAAAATTTGGAATCGATTTATAATACATGGTATATATAAAAAAAATTGACAAAAACATCAAAATATAATATATTTATTATAAAAATATATTATATTAGGGGGAAAATATGAAAAAAGCAAAAAAAAGTCTAATTTTATCATTAATTCTATTATTCATTCCAATGATGGTAATAGGATGTAGTTCTAAACCAAAAGTAGGTGCTGATGAAACAACAAAAATTTTATTTGATTTCTATATTAAAGGAGATAAAGAATCCTTATCAAAAATAAAAATATCTAAAGAACAAATAGAAGAAGTTTCAAAGATGCAAAAGGATAAAACTATAGCAAAAATAAAAACTAACTTTACATCAGAAGGCTTAAAAATTAGTGATGAACAAGCAAACCAAATATACACAGCTAGAGTATCTGCTCTAAAGAAATTGTCAGCAAAAACAGAAGTTGCTTCTCAAGATGATAAATCTGCACAAGTTAAACTAAAAGCAACTTATATTGATGAAGTTGCTCTAGATAAAAAAGCAGGAATGGATGCTGTTGAAGAAGTTAAAAAAATGAATCTTACAGATAGACAAGAAGCTATTAATAAAGCAACAGATATTTATATAAAAAATTTAATAAAATCATATGAAAGTGTAAAACCATCATCTGATATGAAAGAACAAACTTTTAAACTTACTATAAAAGAAAAGACTTGGATGCCAGAAGATATGAGAAATTTTGGTGAAAGTATTGTTAAGTTAACTTCAGGAATAAAATAAGTATTATAAGGATAAAATTTATTTTATACATAATGGAATATATTGAATAATATTAACACAAAATTATATAAAACTTTAATCATTATATTGTACGAAATTTAAGTAATTAAGATTTAAAAATTAATATTAAAATTATATATTCATAATAAGGAGATGGAAAAGTATTTACCATCTCCTTATTATTTTGAGTGAAATTAAATTGATGGGTATAATAATAGATACAATAATTTTAATGGAATTAATAGATATAATGTAAAAAATTAATAAAACTGAATTTATTGTATAATTAAATGAAAAAGATTTATTGAATATGACATGCATATGTCATATATGATTTGATATTATAAGTATATATAATAATATTTTTAGAGGTGAGAATAAAATTGGAGT
Organism: Clostridium sporogenes; assembly: GCA_019933195.1. NCBI lineage: Bacteria > Bacillati > Bacillota > Clostridia > Eubacteriales > Clostridiaceae > Clostridium > Clostridium sporogenes. The sequence continues at coordinate 1,859,120 of CP082942.1, read as the reverse complement.
ATATTCCAGCGAAAACTTTGATTTCAAATTATAATAAGAATAATTGGTGGTTTGGAATAAATTATAATATGAATATTTATAAAGGTTGTAGCCATGGGTGTATTTATTGCGATTCTAGAAGTGAATGTTATGGTGTAGAAAACTTTGATAAAGTAAGAGCGAAGAAAGATGCAATACAAATCATTACAAATGAATTAAGGAAGAAGAGGAAAAAAGGAGTTATAGGAACAGGGGCTATGAGCGATCCATATAATCCATTTGAAAAAGAAATGATGATTACAAGAGAAGCTCTAAAAGAGATAAATAATTTTAATTTTGGAATAGCTATAGCAACTAAAAGTGATCTTGTACTTAGAGATATTGATATTTTAAAGAAAATTAAAAGTCATTCACCTACATTAATCAAGATTACTATAACTACATTTGATGATGAATTGTGTAAAAGAATTGAACCTAATGTTTGTGTAACATCTAAAAGGTTTAAAGCTATAAAGGGACTTTCTAATAATGGCATATTTACTGGTATATTGCTTATGCCTATTTTACCTTTTATAAATGATAATGAAGAAAATATTGTACAAATAGTAAGAAAGGCTCATGAATGTGGTGCAAAATTTATTTTCGCATATGGTATGGGATTAACTTTAAGGGGAAATCAAAGAGAATATTTTTATAATAGTCTAATGGAAAAATTCCCAAATAAAAATATAGTAGCAAAATATAAAGAAACCTTTGGAAACAAATATGAGTGTGCCTCACTTAATCATAAAAGACTATGGTATATATTTAAAAATGAATGTGAAAAATTAGGTATTTTATATAAAATGGAAGATATAATTTTGGCATATAAAAGTAACTATGGAAATAATCAGATAAGTTGGTTTTAGCAATTTAAATAATTTAAAAATCCAATATATAATAATTTACTTTCAATCAAAACTGTGTAATAATATAAAAATGTAAAAACTTAAAAACTTAAAAATTCTTATAAATGATAATAATAAAATAATAAAGTATAGTGAGGCGTAAACATGAAAATAGGATTTGATCACGAAAAATATCTTGAAGAACAATCAAAATACATATTGGAAAGAGTTAATAATTATGACAAACTATATTTAGAATTCGGAGGAAAGCTTTTATTTGATTTACATGCAAAAAGAGTTTTGCCTGGATTTGATGAAAATGCAAAAATTAAATTACTACATAAATTAAGAGAAAAAGTAGAAATAGTTATTTGTTTGTATGCAGGAGATATTGAAAGAAACAAAATAAGAGGCGATTTTGGTATTACTTATGATGTTGATGTTTTAAGACTTATTGATGATTTAAGAGAATATGATCTTGAAGTAAACAGTGTTGTAATAACAAGATATAATGGACAAGCTGCAACTAATATATTTATAAATAAATTGGAACGTAGAGGAATAAAAGTTTATAAACATGAAGCTACTAAAGGATATCCTACAGATGTAGATACTATTGTAAGTGATGAAGGATATGGTAAAAATCCATACATTGAAACAACAAAACCAATTGTAGTTGTAACAGCTCCAGGACCAGGAAGCGGTAAATTAGCTACCTGTCTTAGTCAACTTTATCATGAATATAAAAGAGGTAATATAGCAGGATATTCAAAATTTGAAACTTTCCCAGTGTGGAATGTACCTTTAAAACATCCTTTAAATATAGCTTATGAAGCAGCTACAGTAGATCTTAAAGATGTAAATATGATAGATTCTTTCCACTTTGATGCTTATAATAAAGTAGCTGTAAACTATAACCGGGATATTGAAAGTTTTCCTGTACTTAAAAGAATTATAGAAAAGATAACAGGAGAAGAATCTATTTATAAATCTCCAACAGATATGGGAGTAAATAGAGTAGGTTTTGGTATAGTTGATGATGACGTTGTTAAAGAAGCATCTAAGCAAGAAATAATAAGAAGAGCTTTTAAAACAGCTTGCGAATATAAAAAGGGATATGTAGATAAAGAAACTTATCATAGAGCTAAACTTATTATGGAAGAACTTAAGTTAAAAGAAGAAGATAGGAAGGTTGTAGTTCCAGCAAGAGAATATGCAGCTAAATTAAAAGAAAAAACTAATAAAAGTGAAACTTGTGCAGTTGTAGCTTTAGAATTAGAAGATGGAACAATATTAACAGGTAAAAGTTCAGATATAATGGACGGAACAGCTGCTGTAATTTTAAATGCAGTTAAATATTATGCAAATATATCTGATGATATACATCTTATTTCACCAGTCATATTGGAACCAATCATAAATTTAAAAGAAAAGACTCTAGGAAGTAAAAGAACAGCTTTAAGCTGTGAAGAAGTATTAATGGCTCTTAGTATATGTGCAGCCACAAATCCAACAGCTCAAGTAGCTATGGATAAATTACCGATGTTAAAAGGATGCCAAGCTCATTCAACTACAATTTTAAATACAAATGAAGAACAAACTTTTAGAAAACTTGGAATAGATGTAACTTGTGACCCTGAATATATTTCAGAAAGTCTTTATTATAATAACTAAAATAAATACAAATTTATATGTCTTAAATTCATTATTTTTAAATTTAGAATAATGGATTTAGGACATTTTTATATTGTAATAAGTATATTTTAAGTTAGCGATTAATTTTTATAATAAAAGTTTAGCATTATGAAAAAAATATCAAAAAAATATAGATATGGAAGTTTAATTGATATAAAATGTAATAGTAAATATTTAACTAAATAAGTAAATTCAATATTTATTTACAATAGGGGGAAATTGCATAAAGGTCCATTGATATAAATATATATAAGAAAGGGAAGATTCTATGCTAGAGACAATAATATTAGCTTTAATATTAGCTAAATTAAAAGGATATAAAATAAAGCCAATATTCAAATCATGGCATATATACCCTATATTAGTTATAGAATTCATATATTTAATTATACAAATAAATATATTTTTAGAAAATTACAGCGTAATACAACATATTAAGATATTAGAAACTATATATATTTGCTCCTATTTATTTATTATTATAAAATATGAACAATATATAACTGCTGTTATAGGGTCTATATTTATTTTTATAGGTGGTATGCTAAATAAATTTGTTATAAGAGCAAATAATGGCAAGATGCCTGTGTTTCCTACTTTATCTTATTTTACAGGATATGCAAAACCCGATTCTTTTATTAAAGTTAATGATATACATATTTTAGGTGATTCATCTACTAAGTTTAAGTTTTTAACCGATATAATTGATGTAGGTTATAGTGTTATGAGTATTGGAGATATATTTATAAGATTATTCGTTTTTATTGTTATTTTTAATACTATAAAACATATAAATACTATAAAAAGTATATAAATTTAATAATATCTATATATTTTTAGGAGTATAAATATATAGATATTATTATAATTTTAACTATTGTAAAATATATATAAATTGCTAAATATTAAAAGTAAGTTCGTTTTATTTCCATAATGTTAATGATATAATTATAAAGTATGTATAAATATTTACATAATTAATAAAGGAGAAATAAAATATGCTAAAATTATCTGTAGTAGAATTTGTTGCAAGAGCTGTCCCAGAAGCATTCTTACTTATTTTTGCAATTTATACATTTTCGAATACTAGAATTAATAAAAAAAGATATTTATTATCCAGTTTCTTAATGATAATAATGATATTTATAATTAGATCATTACCAATAAGTTATGGAATTCATACAATACTTAGCATTATGGTACTTGTTTTATTAAGTTATATTATAAATAAAATAGATGTAATAACAGCAGTAAAAAGTACTATTATTACAATAATTTTTCAGTTTGTTTGCGAGGGGATTAATATATTTATAATACAATATGTTTTAAAGGATGATATGAACTATATATTTAATAATGCTAACTTAAAAACTATATATGGAATTCCATCTTTGATTATTTTTACATGTATTGTATTATTACTCTATATTAGATTATTGAAAAAGGAATAGTTGAAATATGATTAATGCAGAAATTATATCTAATAATATTGCAACAAAGATAGCACTAGAATTAAATTTAGATGATGATAGAAAAGAAGTTATAGCTTATGGAACTTTTGCTTTCTTCCAAACTATATTTTCTATATTTCTCATATTTGCATTTGGATATATATTTAATGTTCAGATTGAAGCTTTACTGATATCCTTTACAATAAGTATATTAAGGAAGTTTTCTGGTGGAGCACACGCTACTTCCCCAAATAATTGTGCTATTATAGGAACAGTTATATGTGTTGGATTTGCTAAAATAGTAATGCTTTTAGCAAGTTTATTAACTAAGTTAAATATAATATTAGTTTTAGGTGGAATCATTTTTTTATGTTCTTACTATATTATTTATAAATTAGCCCCTGTAGATTCTAAGGATAAACCTATAATGAAGCTTAAAAAAATAAAAAAGCTCAAAAAAAAATCTATTCTAACATTAAATATTTATGCAGTTATTATATTAATTAATTTTGTTTTATATTATAAAGCCGGATATGAAAAATTTAATATATATTCTCTATGTATATATATTGGAGTATTATGGCAAACATTTACTCTTACTCAATGTGGTAATTTAGTGGTAAAAAAATTAGATAATATTTTAAATTATCTATATATATTAAGGAGGCATTAAACTTAAAAGAACTGACATTATAAAGGGGGGTAAAGAGCATGAAAAAATTTAGCAAAAGGACACTAATGTTAGTTGCAACATTTTCAACTCTTCTTGCGTCTATGGTAGCATCATCAGCTTGTGTTTGGTGCGTATATCAACCTGAAGAGCCAAAATGTTTAAGGGAAAAATAAATTTAGAAGATCAGTTTATAACTGGTCTTTCTTATTAAATATATAAATAAAGATATTTATTTTGTTAAAATATGAGGTAGCAGAAAATGAGTAAAAAGCAAGAGGATAAAATGAATAAGGTAAACAAGATAAATGATATAGTATCTATAGTAAAGCTGTATATGTTATTATTTTCAGCAATAATATTTTTTAAAAAAATCTTTTCTCATAATAGTTTATCGAATATATATTCCTATTATAGTTTGATGTCAGTAACCTTTGTAGTGTGTTTATTTTTGTTGATATATGGAATTTGGATATTTCCTAAAACTAATAAAATTAAGGATAAATATATTAAGTATGTGTATTTAATGGAAAATTTGATATTTGCTTTTATAATTTTTATTCTAATATATATATCTGGATGTTATGCTAGTGAATATAAATTTTTATTTCTATTTATGATTATAATAACAACTATACAATCAGGAATGAAATACGGAATAGTAACGGCTTGTTTAGCTTCATTGATTATTCTAATTATGGATATTATATGTGTACCCAATTTAATAGTAAATGAATACTTTGAACAGGATTTAATATTAGCAGGAGTATTTATACTTACAGCTTGGCCTTTAGGCTTTTATGTAAAGGTAGAAAGCGAGCATATTAAAAAACTTGAAAGTTTAGTTAATAAAGATGGACTTACCAATGTGTATAATCATAGATTTTTTCATGATGCTTTAAGTGAGGAAATAATAGAGTGTAAGGAAAAAAATCAAGCACTTTCTATGATATTTATCGATATAGATTATTTTAAGCATTATAATGATTTATATGGACATCAAAAAGGGGATAAGGTACTTAGAGTTATAGGTGAAATTTTAAAAAACAATACAAGAAAAGAAGATATAGTAGCAAGATATGGAGGAGAAGAATTTGCTATATTATTGCCTAATACTCAAGAGAAAGAAGCTATGAATATAGCAGAGAAAATAAGAAAAAAAATAGAATATACTTATTTTGAAGGTGAAGAAAATCAGCCCAATGGTAATTTAACTGTATCTATGGGGATATCTGTATATCCTTATAAAGCTAAAAGTGATGTAGAACTTATTAAAAGTGCTGACGATGCTCTTTATAGAGCTAAGTTTTTTAATAAAAATAGAGTAGAAGCTTATACTTCAATATTAGATGAACTTAAAAATGATATTGATGAAAAACATATAGATTTAGTAACATCAATAAAAACATTAATAAGTGTTATTAATGCTAAAGATAGATACACATATGGACATGTTGAAAGAGTGGTTCTTTACAGTAGATTATTAGCAGACAAGCTTAAATTATCTGAAGAGGATAAAAAAATTTTTATATATGGAGCCTATATGCATGATATAGGTAAGATAAATATTTCAAGAGAGATACTAAATAAAAAGATGCCATTAACAAAAGAAGAATGGGAAATATTAAAACAACATCCCGTAAATGGAGTTGAAATAATAAAACCAGTTAGTTCTCTTCAAAATATTTCTGATTTAATACTACATCATCATGAAAGGTATGATGGAAAAGGCTACCCAGATAAACTTAAAGGTAATCATATACCTTTTCTTGCCAGAGCATTAACTGTTGTAGATAGTTTTGATGCTATGACCTCTAATAGACCTTATAATAGAAGAAGGACTTATGAAGAAGCTATTGAAGAGTTAAAAAGATGTAGCAATGCTCAATTTGATTCTTATATTGCAGAAAAATTTATAGAGGTTATTATAGAAAATAAAGATAGTTTTGATGATTTAAGTTTATTATAATAGAGATGTATGTAAATTATGAAGATAAAGTGAGTAATATTCATGTTTCTATGGGCATTCTTCCGCAATCTGTATTAATGCAATAGAAACTATGTTAAAGATAGAATACAGTATTTGAAATAAATAGGCAATATTGGTACAATCCAATTGTATGTAGATAAATCCTATTATAAATGCAAAATTCGCATTTATAATGGGGTTTTTTATTATGCTAGGGAGGAAAAGTTTAATGGGAGATAATAATGTAGAGCTGAGACAAGAAGTTTTTAAATCAGATGCTTCAAAAATAATTAATTGGTTGGAAGACACTGAAATAACTCAATATTTAAATGAAAAACAAAATGTAAGTAAAAGTATTAAAGATATAATGTATAGAATAAATATGCCCATTCTAACACATTTATTTAATCAAAATGGTAGTTTTTTCATGGTAACAAGTAGTAAAAATGAACCTGTAGGATTTTTAAGACTTGTACCTAAGAATAATATTGCAGAGATGGTTATAGTAATAGGGGATAAAGATAAGTGGGGAAAAGGATTAGGATCTAATGCAATACTAGAAGGGTTAAAACATGCGTTTTTTCAGTGGAGAGTTGATGAGGTTGTAGCAAAAATTAATTTTAAAAATCAACGTTCAAGAAGAGTATTTAAAAAGATTGGATTTACAGAGGATAAAGAATTAGCAAAGGAAATGCAATACGCTATGTCTATAAAAGAGTTTTTACAATTAGTAGCATAATTTTAATTATAAAAAATATCAAAAATATATAGAATAGTGTAAAATATACTGCTAAATTTACATATAAAACAAAATATAAAAATAATATTTAGTCATATGCAATATAAATGTATATGGCTTTTTTTATTTATTATAATAAAAAAGGTAATAAACATATTTTTTAATTCATATATAATTATTAGGTAATAATTTAGCATAAAAATAACAAATCTTGACATGAAATTATTTTTTATGAGAAATTAAATTAAATTTTGTAGAAAAAACTAAATTTTCATAAAAAAATGACGAAAATAATAATAGAACAAATAAAGAATATATTTTTTATTGTCATTAATTTTATATAATAGGAAAATATGATATAATTACATATACATTCTATATGTGAAAAGGAATAAAAAATATGCTTAAATTATCTATTTTAGAGTTTTTTTTAATATCAATACCAGAAAGTTTTATATTTATAACAGGTATTTATTTTTTATCAAAAAGATTTTTTAACAAAAAAAGCCTAATAGTAATGTCATTGTTATTTGCTATAGAAGGTTATTGTGTTAGAATGTTACCTATACATTTTGGCATTCATTTAGCCATAAATATTATTTTTGGAATAGTGTTATCCGTTAATATTGGTAAAATACCTATGAAAGATGCCATTTCTTATAATATGATCATGGTAATAATTCTATGTATAAGTGAGTTTATAAGTATTTTATTTTTAAATATGGTATTTCAGATTAATGAATCATTAATAAATATTAAACCTACTACTAGAGTAGTATGTTTTATTCCGTATTTTATTTTATTTGTATTTAATATTTTTCTTATAAATAAATTTATAGACAAAAGAAAACAATGTAAAAATATATAGGAGTTAAGTTAATGGATTTAAATAAAATAAAAATTAAAAATTGGAGTCATGACAAAAAAATATATAATAGTATGCTGATAGTAAAATTTATCATATTGCTTTTTTGTGGAGGCGCTATTTATTTAAATTATGCAGAAAAGAATAATATTACTGAAAGATTTTATTTTAATGCATTAAATTTAGCTATTATTATAATATGTTTAATTAGTATATATCTTATTTGGATGTTTATATCAATAAAAGCCTTTAAATCGGAAAAAATGAAAACAATTCAATTCATAGAAAATATCATATCAATTGTAAGTTTTACATTCATAATAATAATGTCAGGAAGTTATAAAAGTTCTTATAAGTTTTTATTTTTATTGGTTATAATTATTACTACAATACAATTAGGAATGGAATATGGAATAATTACAGCAATTGTATCTTCTATTATTGTATTAGCTATAGATTTAATATTAGCACCTAAAGCTCCAGTGAATATATATTTCGAAACAGATTTAATTTTAGTAGGGGCATTTATAATGACAGCTTGGCCTTTAGGATATTATGTAAATATTCAAAGGGAAGATTTAAGACGAAAAGAAAAAGAAGTAAATATATTGGCCAGTAAACTAGGACAGAAAGAAATGCAGAAAAGAAGTATGGAACAATTGCTTATAAAAAATGAAAATTGCTATAATTTACTTATAAAAAATTCAAAGGATGCCATATTGGTACATAGATATGGAAAAATTATATTCGCAAATGAAAGACTAAAGCAAATATTAGACTATGAAAAAAGTTACAATTTTGAAGATATAAATATAAAAAGTTTAATACCTAAAGAACAATATAATATTATAAAAAGTAAATTAAAAGATTTATATAGTGGAAATAAAAACATAGTTAAATTTCAACATAATGTAATTAGTAATAAAGAAAAAATAATACAAAATACATCTACATATGTTATATACAATGGTATGCCAACAATTTTTAGCATATTACATGATGTAACATCAAAAGTGCAAGTAGAAAAGCTTGAAAAAGATGTTCAAAAGAATATAGAATTATTAAATGAAAGCAGAGAATACAACAAATTAATTACGGAATTTTTATCCAATATATCTCATGAATTAAAAACTCCATTAAATGTGATTTTTACAGCAGTACAATTATTAGGATTTTATGAAAAGGATGCTAATAATGATATTAACTATGAAAAGCAAGATAAATATTTAAAACTAATAAAACAAAATTGTTATAGACTTATGAAGTTGATAAATAACTTATTAGATACAACTAAATTAGATTCAGGGTACTTAAAATTAAACTTAGTTAATTATAATATAGTAAGTTTAATAGAGGAAATAACCTTATCTGTAGCATCTTATGCTGAAAGTAAAGGGATAAATATTATATTTGATACAGATGTAGAGGAAAAAATTATTGCTGTAGATCCAGATAAAATAGAAAGAATTATATTAAATTTACTTTCAAATGCTATAAAGTTTACTAGCCCTGAAGGTAATATATTTGTAAATATAAAAGATGCTGAAGAGCATATACATATACATGTAAAAGATACAGGTGTTGGTATGCCTTCTGATAAATTAGAATCTATATTTGAAAGATTCTTTCAAATAGATAAAACTTTAAAGAAAAATAAAGAAGGAACTGGCATAGGATTACATTTGGTAAAATCATTTGTAGAAATGCATAAAGGTGATGTTACTATAAATAGTGAATTAGAAAAGGGAACGGAATTTATAATAAAATTGCCTGCTATACTCTGTAATGAAAATATAGAATCAAAAAATGTAGTTTATGAAGCTAATATAGAACGTATAAATATGGAGTTTTCAGATATAAATCGATAATATTATACTTATCATTAAATAAATTCCCTAAAATTGTATAATTCAATTTTAGAGAATTTATTTTATTTTTATCTATTAATACTTATATAAGTTTACAAGTTGATAAAAAAATACTATTATATATCCAAAAATGTTAAAATTTCAGTTAAATAGAAAAACAACCTTACATTAATTACTAAAAGTGTTATAATTATAGTGTAAATACACTAATAAAGGAATGATTTAATCGTGTTAAAAAGTAGTGTAGTAGAGTTATTAATGAGATTAACTCCAGAATCTTTTATATTTATTTTTATTATACAAGCTTTCAGCAATAGTAAGATAAATAAAAATAAATATGTTTTATCTAGTATTTTATTTTCTGTAAGTATATATTCAATTAGATTGCTTCCAATACATTATGGTGTGCATACTGTTTTAAATATTATAGCAATTATATTAATATGCACCTTTATAAATCAAGTTGCTCCCATTAAAGCTATAACTTATTCTTTAATATTAGTGAGTTTTTTAGCACTAAGTGAGGCTTTAAATTTATATTTTATATATAAGATATTTGGCGAAAATATAGAAATTATTTTAAAAAATCCATTAAAAAAATGTATTTATTTAATGCCGTCTATTATTGTTTTAGTAGTTATAGTTTTACTTATATTTAAAATAAAAGATAGGAGAGTAAAGGATGTTTTTGATTGAACGGCTTTCAAATAGAATAGGCAATAAAATTGCAAATAATTTAGAATTAGATAAAGATACAGAAGAGATTATTGTTTATGGAGCATTTTCAGTATTGCAAGTAATATGGGCACTTTCATGTGTAATAATTTTAGGTACTGTATGCAATGTATTAGTTGAATCTGTAATTATCGCATTAACTGCAGCTACATATAGAAAGTATTCTGGTGGAATACATGCTAATACACCTAATAAGTGTGCATTTTTAGGCGCAATTATTTTTGTAGGATTTGCACTTATAATAAAAAATATTAATATAGATTTTAATTTAGCTTTTATTAGCATATTTATTCTTGGATTTTTTTATTCATATTATGCAATTTATAAATTTGTACCAGTAGATACTAAAGCTAAGCCTATAGAGAATGAAGATGAAATATTAAAATTAAGAAGATATTCTTTTTGTGTAATTAGTATTTTATTTTTTATTGAAACATTGCTTTTGTTATTTTATCTAAAATATAAGAATGAAATATTGATTTATTATGGTAAATGTATAATTGCAGGTGTTTTGTGGCAGAGCTTTACGCTTACACCTTTAGCTAAGAGGGTGTTTGCTAATATAGCTATGGAATAACAAGTTATTTCATTAAAATGAATTAATTTGTTAATATATAATGTATAATAATATAAAATTATAGGAGGAATTATAATGAAAAATGAATTAAAAGAAAAATGTGTGAAGGTTACTGCAAAATTACTTAAATCTGTAGCTTATTCCGCAGCAGATTCAGCTTGTATAGTAGGTATATATCAACCTAAAGAACCAAAGTCATTAAGAAAATAAAGTTTTTAAATAGTGTATAAGGGGGCATGCTTATACACTATATATTTATATATTAATATGACAGTGAGTGTGAGGTATATGAGCGAAATTAATCAAATTAAAGAAAAAAATATATATAATATAACTTGTATAGTAAAATTAATATCTTTACTTTTTTCTTCTATAATACTGTATAATTATCTTTCTCAAAACAATTGTGCTAATAAAAATAGTTATTATAATACTGTTTTTGCAATAATATTATCTTTAATAATGACTGTAATATATTTAATTTGGTCTTTTTTTACTGTAAAAACTAAAATGTTTAAAAATATATTGCTTATACAAAAAATAGAAAATATATTTTTCCTTTTAATTTTTACAACTATGATTATAATGTCAGGAAAATATAATAGCCATTATAAGTATTTATTTTTATTTATTATAATTACAACTACTATCCAAAGAGGATTAAAGTCTGGTATGATTATTTCAATAATATCATCTGCTATAATTTTAACCATAGATTTATCTATGGCTGAGCATAGTTCTATAAATACTTATTTTGAAAATGATTTAATTCTTTCGGGTGTGTTTATTTTAACAGCTGTATCCTTGGGCTATTATGTTAAATTAGGTAATGAGAGTATAAAACAAAAAAATATTCAATTAGAAGATTTAAATAAAAAATTAAATGAAAAGGATACTCAAAGAAAATATATAGAAGAACTTCTTTTAAAAAATGATACTTGTTATAATCTACTTATAGAAAATGCAAGAGATGCTATTATAATACATAGAAAAGATAGGATTGTTTTTGCAAATGAAAGTGCAGCAGAATTACTAATTTGTAGTAACAATGGTGAACTTCAAAATTTAAATATAAATGAATTTATAGTAGAAGAAGAACAAACAAAGATAAAAAATAAATTAGAATTAGTATATAAAAACAAAACTGATATGATATGTGTTGAGCAATTTATACAAAATAATAAAATGGAAAGGGTAAGTGTTGAAAGTATCTGTACTTATATTATATATAATAATAAGCCTGCTATATTATCTATACTAAGGGATATTACTTCACAAAAACAGGTGGAAAAACTTCAAAAGGATGTAGAAAAAAATATAGAACTGTTAAATGAAAGTAGAGAATATAATAAATTAATAACTGATTTTTTAGCAAATATATCTCATGAATTAAAAACACCTTTAAATGTAATATTTACAGCAGTTCAAATATTGGATTTGTATAAAAAGGATACAAGTTCTTACAGTAAAAAGCAACAGTATATAAAAGTTATAAAGCAAAATTGTTATAGACTTATGAGATTAATAAATAATTTACTAGATACTACTAAATTGGATTCAGGATATTTAAAACTCAATTTGGTAAATTGTAATATAGTAAGTTTAGTAGAAGAGATTACATTATCTGTTGTGTATTATGCAGAAAGCAAAAATATAAATATTATATTTGATACAGATGTTGAAGAGAAGATTATGGCTGTAGATCCAGATAAAATAGAAAGAATAATATTAAATTTATTATCTAATGCTATAAAATTTACAGGTAATGGTGGAAACATATATGTAACAATTAAAGATCTTGGAGATAATATTAATATATCTGTAAAAGATACAGGCATAGGTATACCACAAGATAAAATCCAAGATATATTTGATAGATTTGTTCAAGTAGATAAAACTTTAAGAAGAGACAAGGAAGGTACTGGTATAGGCCTATATTTAGTTAAATCTTTTGTAAATATGCATGAAGGCATCATAGATATTCAAAGTGTAATGGGAAAAGGTACTGAATTTATAATAAATATGCCAGTTAAATTGGTAGAAGAATCTCCAGAAAAAGAAAGTAATGTGTTATATGCACCAAGTAAAGAATGTGTGGACATGGAATTTGCAGATATTTATTCAGAGGTTTTATCTAAATAGAAAAGTTTTATATTTATAAATTTAGTTGTTTTATATGAATTTGTTTAACACAATTTAAATTTTATTAAAATAGATTTTGGTGACAATTTAGTGTTGTTTATAAATCAAAATAAGATTAGCTTTAATTTTAAATAGTAAATATAAAAATGCATGTAATAAGCATATGAATAAGCTCTAGTAGTTTTTGATAGAGTCAAATTTAGAACTACTTAGCAAAATAAATTTGTTTATTATGTATCATTTATATTTACGGTTTTAAAATTAAAGCTATTTTTAGATAATACTTTTTGATTTATTAAAAATCTTTTAACACAAAATAATATAAAAATGTTATAATATTTTGCATAGGTGAGGTGAAAATATGAGTGGTATAGCTGGTAAGGGGTGTGAGGTTCTGGTACCTTTTAATGAAAGAATACCTCTTAAAGATATAGAAAGAAGCATTGTAAAAAAATATAGGAAGCATATATGGAATAAATTTGTTAAAGCTATAAAAGAATATAACCTTATAGAAGATGGCGATAAAGTAGCTGTAGCTATTTCTGGTGGAAAAGATAGCATTTTAATGGCAAAATTATTCCAAGAATTAAAAAAACATGGTCAAATAAATTTTGAAATAGAATTTATTTCAATGGATCCTGGTTATCATGAAGATATAAGAAAATTGTTAATAGATAACTGTAATTATTTAGAGATACCTATTCATTTATTTAATTCTGATATTTTTAAAGTAATAGATGATATAGCTAAAGATTACCCTTGTTACATGTGTGCTAGAATGAGAAGAGGAGCTCTTTATTCTAAAGCTGAAGAATTAGGATGCAATAAATTAGCACTAGGACATCATTTTAATGATGTTATAGAAACTATTCTGTTAAATGTGCTTTATGCAGGAAATTTTAAGACTATGTTACCTAAATTTAAATCTACAAATTTTGAAGGCTTAGAATTAATAAGACCATTATATTATGTAGAAGAAGAATATATACAAAAGTTTATACAAAATAGTGGTATTTGGCCTCTAAATTGTGCTTGTATGGTGGCAGCAGGTAAAATAGGTAATAAAAGACATGAAATAAAAGATTTAATTAAAGAATTAAAGAAAAATTTCAAAGATGTAGATAAATCTATATTTATGTCATCTAAAAATGTCAATATGGATGCTATATTGGGTTGGCAAAAGAATAAAGAAAAATATTCTTACTTAGACTTTTATGATGAAGATTAATATGTTTATGTTCAAATAAAACATAAATAATTAGAAAGATTCCCAAATATTTAAAAGTATAAATTTACTTTAATATTTGGGAATATTTTATCTATAAAAAGCACATGAATATCAATTAAGTAATTATTTTTAAAAAATTACAGGACATACTACTGTTAATATTTTAGAATCTGTTTTAAGAGGGTTAGAAAGTATATGTGGTATAGTTGAAGGAAAATGAATAGAATCACCTTCGTTTACAAAATACTCTTCCCCATCTATAGTAGCTACAATAGCTCCTTCTAATACATATATAAATTCTTCTCCTGGATGGTTAAATTTATGGCCATGCTGTTTTTCAGCAGGTATTATAACTAATATGGATTCCATATTTCTTTCGGAAAAATTACCACTTAGTCTTACAAATTTTGAACTAGAACCTTCAAGTTCAAAAACTTCTCTTTCTTGTTTTTTTACTAAATATTTATGAAGTTCTGGACTTTTAAAAAAATAGGTTATAGGTACATTTAATGCATCTGCTATTTTTTTTAAAGAAGTAATTGCAAGAGAAGAAGAACTATTTTCCACTTGTGATAAAAAACTTATGGATAAACCAGTTTTTTCACTAAGATCTTTTAATGTTAAATTTTTTTCTTTTCTTAAATTCCTAATTTTTTCAGCAATTTCATTGATCATTTTGACCTCCAATATGTATTAGCAAAATACAGAAAAATCTTACTTTTCTTTCAATAATAATAGCATAAAAGCCTTGATAATTCAAGATTATTAGGTGAAATATATAATAATATTAAAATAATCATTTAATATTATAAATTTTTAAAAATAATACAATTTTTTTAGTATAAATGAAAAAATAACGAATTGATTACAGTAAACAATAAAAAAGTTACTGTAATATCGAAAAATATATATACACCAAGAAAAAAATATGGTATTATCGAAATATACTGAAAATATTCAAAAATTTTAAATTTAAATATGAAATAAAAATAAATAATTGACTTATGGAGGGATAGACATGAAAAAGAAAATAGGTCTATGGGACTTGGTTTTCATGAATGTATCAGCGCTTTTTGGAATTAGATGGATAGCAAAGTCTACAGCATCTAGTTTTGGGTTAGGCCTCGGTGCAATACCAGCATGGGTATTGTTTGCATTTATATTTTTCTTACCAAGTGCGCTTATTTGTGCAGAGCTTGCAGCTACTTATCCAAGAGATGGAGGTCTTTATGAATGGGTAAAAGAAGCTTATGGAGAAAAATGGGGCTTTATGGTTTCTTGGTTAAATTGGACAGCTAAATTATTTTGGTATTCTTCATTTTTAACATTTTTAATAGTAAACGTTTCTTATACATTAGGTAAGCCAGAACTTGCAGGAAATAAAATGTTTGTACTTATATGTTCATTAGTTATATTTTGGATACTTTCATTAATTAGCACAAAAGGCATGGCTTTTGCTAAGATATTTACTAATGTAGGGGCATTAGGTTCAACTGTGCCAGCAGTTCTTTTAATAGTAATGGCATTGATATCAGTATTAGTTTTTGGGCATAAACCAGCTTCAACTTATACTATAGCTACATTAACGCCAAAATTAAATATGGATTCTTTGGCAGCAATTTCATCAGTTATGTTTGGACTTGCAGGAGCAGAAACTGCTGCAAACTTTGTTACAGAAATAGATGATGCTAAAAAGACTTTCCCAAAGGCAATTCTAATATCAGCAGCTATAGTTGGAGGTCTTTATGTACTAGGTTCAATTGCTATAACTATGATCATTCCAACAGATAAGATAACTGCATCTGAAGGTATCTTAGAAGCTCTAGCAACAGTTGCAGCTAATTTAGGAATAGGACCATGGTTTATAAGAATAATAGCTTTTGGTATTTCTTTATCAGTTCTTGGAGCAATAATACTTTATATAGCATCACCAATAAAGATGTTATTCGGTAGCGTTAAAAAAGGAATATTTACAGATAAATTTACAAAAGTTAATGAACACAATATACCTGTACAAGCAGTTATATTACAAGCAGTTATAGTAAGTATAATATTGTTAGCTACTACATTATTACCATCCGTTGATGCAATATATAATGTACTTGTTACAATGACAGCTTTAACATCATTATTCCCATATGTTTTACTATTCCAATCATATGTAAAATTGAGAAAAGATAGACCAAACGAAGTAAGACCATATGAAATGTCTAAAAACAATGGAAAAGCTATAGCTATAGCTAATATGGTACTTATAATATCAGTAATAGGAATAGTTTTATCAGCAGCACCAGTTATGCCAACTTTAAAAGAAAATATTATATATGAATTAGAAATGATAGGCGGAGCAGTTTTAGTTATAAGTATAGGGTTGTGGAAATGGAATAATTTTGTTAGAAAAACAGGATTTAGGGAAGAAAAATAGAAGTATAAATAAAGAGGCTATCTAAAGGATAGTCTCTTTAACAAATAAATATTGATTTTGTTTCTCTTTTATATAGAGAATAAAAAAATAAATATAATTATAGGAGTGGATTTTTTATGAACCAAGAAAGACTTAATAAAGTTTTAGAGGGAATGAAAGAAAGAGAAATTCCTCAAATGTTGATTTCAGATGCACCAGCTATATTTTATTTAACAGGAAAATGGATACATACAGGAGAAAGATTAATAGCTCTTTACCTTAATGAAAATGGGAACCATAAATTATTTATAAATGAATTATTCCCAGTAACTGAAGACTTAGGAGTAGAAAAAGTTTGGTTTAATGATAACCAAGATGGAGTAGAAATAATTTCTAAATATGTTGAAAAAGATAAAGTAATGGGTGTAGATAAAAATTGGCCAGCACGTTTTTTATTAAGACTTATGGAATTACAAGGCGGAAGCAAATTTGTTAATGGTTCAATAATAATAGATAGAGCAAGAATGTTCAAAGATGAAAAAGAAAAAGAATTAATGAGAGCTTCATCAAAAGCAAATGACGCTGCTATGGAAAAATTATATAACTTGTTTAAAGAAAATCAAGATTTATCAGAAAAAGAAGTCGGTGAAAGACTTGCAAAAATTTATAGTGACTTAGGTGCAGAAAGATTCTCATTTGATCCAATAGTAGGATATGGAGCAAATGCAGCAGATCCACATCATGAAAATGATGGTTCTAAACTTAAAGAAGGAGATTGCATAGTTTTAGATATAGGTTGTGTAAAAGATTCTTATTGTTCAGATATGACTAGAGTTTTCTTCTATAAAAGTGTTCCAGAACATTCAAAAAAAGTTTATGATACAGTAGTAGCTGCTAACATGGCAGGTATAGATGCTGTTAAACCAGGAGTAAGATTCTGTGATATAGATAAAGCTTCTAGAGACGTTATAGAAAAAGCTGGATATGGAAAATACTTTACTCATAGAACAGGACACTCAATTGGTATAGAAGATCACGACTTAGGAGATGTTTCAGCAGTTAACACTGAAGAAATAAAACCAGGAATGATATTCTCAATAGAACCAGGTATATACTTACCAGGTGAAGTTGGTGTTAGAATAGAAGACTTAGTTTTAGTAACAGAAGATGGTTGTGAAGTTTTAAATAAATATAGTAAAGAGTTAACTATAATAGAATAAATTTTTTATATAAGCATCATATAAACAGCACCCTTTAGTAATAAAAATAACTATGTAAAAAGTATATTATAAAATATATTTTTTCATAGTTATTTTTTTATCCACAAATATTATTTTAAATATAATAAATTCAATTCTAACATTAATATGCAAAATTCTTCTATCTTCTATAAGTGGTAATGATTTACAAACAAATTATCTATATCAAATTAATAATTTTATAAATGTATTAGGTGATAAAGATAAAATAAAAAAAAGAAAAGGTTAACAAAATAAAATTTGATAAAAGTTTAACAAGTACTATTGACTTTGATTTAATAAAGTATTATTATAAAATTGTTAAATAAATAACAAGTAAGAAACTCTAAGTATTACTAATTATTAATACTTTTATATTTTAGATAACTTTGTGAAAAAATAAACTATTATTAAAAGAGGTGTTATTAATGAAAATTACAACCACTGAAGAACTTATGAAAAAAATTGAAAAGATTAAAGAGGCACAAAAGATTTATTCAACATATTCTCAAGAGCAAGTAGACAAAATATTTAAAGCAGCAGCTATAGCAGCTAACAAAGAGAGAATAAAACTTGCAAAAATTGCAGTAGAAGAAACTGGAATGGGAATTATAGAAGATAAAGTTATAAAAAATCATTTTGCATCTGAATATATTTATAACAAATACAAAGATGAAAAAACTTGTGGTGTAATAGAAAAGGATGAGGCTTTTGGTATAACAAAAATTGCAGAGCCAATAGGTGTAATTGCTGCAATAGTTCCAACAACTAATCCAACTTCAACAGCTATTTTTAAATCATTAATAGCTTTGAAAACTAGAAATGGTATAATTTTTTCACCACATCCAAGAGCTAAAAAATCTACAATAATGGCAGCAAAAATCGTTTTAGATGCAGCAGTAAAAGCAGGAGCACCAAAAGAAATAATAGGATGGATAGATGAACCTACACTAGAATTATCTAATGCAGTAATGAGCAATACAAATTTAGTACTTGCAACAGGTGGACCAGGTATGGTTAAAGCAGCTTACTCTTCAGGGAAACCAGCGATAGGTGTAGGACCTGGAAATGTACCAGCTATAATACATGAAACAGCAGATATTAAAATGGCTGTAAGTTCAGTAATACTTTCTAAGACTTTTGATAATGGTATGATTTGTGCTTCAGAACAATCAGTAATAGTAATGGATAGCATATATGAAGAAGTAAGAAAAGAATTTGAATTAAGAGGCGCTTATATATTAAATAGAGAAGAAACAGAAAAAGTTAAAAAAATAATTTTAGTTAACGGAAATGTAAATGCTAAAATTGTTGGACAAACACCACAAAAAATAGGAGAAATGGCAGGAATCAAAGTACCAGCTTGGGCTAAACTTCTAGTTGGAGAAGTTCAATCAGTAGAATTAGAAGAACCATTCTCTCATGAAAAGTTATCACCAGTTTTAGCAATGTATAAAGTTAAAACTTATGAAGAAGCTTTAACTAAAGCAGAAAGATTAGTAGAATTAGGAGGATTTGGACATACATCCTCATTATATATAAATACAATAAAATGTAAAGAAGAAGTAGAAAAATTCTCAAACAATATGAAAACAGGAAGAACAATTATAAATATGCCATCAGCTCAAGGTGGTATAGGGGATATATATAACTTTAGATTAGCACCATCTCTAACTCTTGGTTGCGGATCTTGGGGTGGAAACTCAGTATCAGAGAATGTAGGCCCAAAACATTTATTAAATATTAAAAACGTAGCTGAGAGGAGAGAGAATATGCTTTGGTTTAGAGTGCCAGAAAAAGTTTACTTCAAATATGGATGTCTTCCAGTAGCTTTAAAAGAATTAAAAAATATGAACAAGAAAAAAGCCTTTATAGTTACAGATAAGGTGTTATATGAATTAGGAGTTGCTAAAAAGACAACAGATGTATTAGATGAAATAGGAATAAGCTACAAAGTATTCTTTGATGTAGCACCAGATCCAACTTTAGAAATAGCTAAAAAAGGTGCAAAGGAAATGATGGATTTCAATCCTGACACAATAATAGCTATAGGTGGAGGATCTGCTATGGATGCAGCTAAAATAATGTGGGTAATGTATGAACATCCAGAAGTAGAATTTGAAGATTTAGCTATGAGATTTATGGATATAAGAAAAAGAGTATATCAATTCCCACATATGGGTGACAAAGCAATGATGATATCAGTAGCTACATCAGCAGGTACTGGTTCAGAAGTAACTCCTTTTGCTGTTATAACTGATGAAAAAACAGGAGTAAAATATCCATTAGCAGATTATGAATTAACTCCAGATATGGCTATAGTAGATGCAGATTTAATGCTTAATATGCCAAAAGGATTAACAGCGGCATCAGGAATTGATGCATTAACTCATGCAGTAGAAGCTTATGTATCAGTTATGTCATCAGAATATACAGATGGATTATGCCTAGAAGCTATAGAAACTATATTTGAATATCTACCAAAAGCTTATAAAGAAGGAGCTAAAGATATAGAAGCAAGAGAAAAAATGGCTCATGCATCAACAATAGCAGGTATGGCTTTTGCAAATGCTTTCTTAGGAGTATGTCACTCTATGGCTCATAAATTAGGTTCTATGCATCATGTACCACATGGTATAGCTAATGCTTTATTAATAAATGAAACAATTAAATTTAATTCCGATGATATGCCAAGAAAGCAAACTGCTTTCCCACAATATAAATATCCAAATGCTAAGGCTAAATATGCAAAAATAGCAGATTATTTATCATTAGGTGGAAAAACTGATGATGAAAAAGTAGAATTATTGATAAAAGCTATAGATAAACTAAAAGCAGAAGTAAATATTCCAACTTCTATAGAAGAAGCAGGAGTATCAAAGGATAAATTCTTTAAAACTTTAGATGAAATGTCTGAGCAAGCTTTTGATGACCAATGTACAGGAGCTAACCCAAGATATCCATTAATAAGTGAAATAAAACAAATGTATACTAATGTTTTTAGTACTAAAAAATAGGATATTTTAATTTATATAGCATAAAATATTATTATATATATTTTATAGAAAGTTAAAATTTTAATTTTACCCAAAACCAAACCATTTATACAAAGAATAATGCTGTTTCAAAATAGAGTTAACTTTATTTTGAAATGGCATTATTTTTTTATAAACGATTATGATAGGCTTAGTTAACATTGATAAAATTTAAATTATTTATCAAATAGTATTGATTTTATATCTCATTTGTTATATAATTTAAATGAAATTGATTCTCACTTTCGCTGAGATGCGGATATAATATAAATTAAAAATAGATAGTTTAGGGGTGTTATTTATGAGTGTTTTCGTTGTGGGAGGAGATAAAATTAAAACCATAAAAGAAAACTTAAAGGAAATGGGCTTTAATAAAATAAATCATGTTACAGGTAGAAGAACTAGACATAGAAAAATACAAGTACCTACTAATACAGATTTAGTTTTAATATTAACAGATTATGTTGGTCACACTGTAGTAGAATCTATAAAGGAACAAAGTAAATCTCAAAATACTAGGATAGTTTATTCTAGAAGAGCCTGGACTAGCATTGAGAAAACATTAAAAGATACTATAGGAAGCAATTAATATTTAATTATATTATTGAATTTATAGAAAAGAGATTAATATAATAAAGGGAGTTAAATATGAGTAGAAATTTAGTGACAAAATATATGAATGTTATAAATGCCATGGAAGATAAAAAATATTTATATTCCTTACTTTTATATTTAATTGCGCCAACTTTAGATGGAGTAAAGCCATCTACTATTGTTACTTTAAGCAGCAGTGGTAAAAGTTTAGATTTATTATGGTGTAGATATAAAGAAGAATTTCTAAGCCTTTATAAAATTAGCTATATAGAACTAAAAAAGACAGATAAATGCACAACTATTTTGTTTTATCATAAAAAAGCGCTAAATAATGTATTATATAATAAATATAATTTAGAATTTTTACAGGAAATAGGATATAAAGATTTTTCTAGTGAAAAATCATTTTTGTTTAAGTTAAAAAGTAGATTTAAAGATACCTGTCCTCACGAAATAGGAATATTTTTAGGTATACCTATAGAAGAAGTAAAATCCTTTATGGAAGATCCAAAAAGAGAATGTATATATTGTGGTTACTGGAAAGTTTATAACAATATACAAAAAGCTAAAGAACAATTTACTACTTATGATAGAAGTAGAACCAATATGATTTTAGAAGTATTAGGAAAAGAATTAAGTGTATAAATTTAAATTGATATTAAGATATATTTTTTTATTATAGATATGTTATTAAATAGGAAAAAATATACTGAAATAGATTTACATAAGATATATTATAAATGTGGAAGTAAAAATTAAATTCATATAAAAAGCATTATAAAAGTATAAACAAATTAGTGTCTCAAGGATTTACATTGGGACACTAATTTGTATTTTCTTTTTTACTTTTCCAACTAAATCAACAAGACCCCTATAAGATTTTAAAGTTCCATAAGTTACAATAGGCCTGCCAACAGATACAATACCTAATCTTCTAGATGTAAAACCACCAATTTTCATCCATGTATTTACAAAAGGTTGAGAACTAACCAATATTAAATCACTGTCAGAACCATTAACTTCTCTATACATATCTCTAATAGCTGGTATTACTATATTAGGTTTATATTGTACACTTAAAGTATATACTTTATGTCCAAATTCATCTGCTCCTATAAATTTAAGATGACCTACATCTTGTTTAGTAATTTTATCAAAGGTAGGCAACTTTAGTAAATCTTCTTTAGTAGGAGTTAAGTTTGATGATAAGTTGTTAACATGTATATTAGCTGCTACACAGCTGGAGTGAGCTCCTCCAACATCATGATATACAATCATAATAATATCCACCCGCTTTTTTTATAATAAAAATTTTTTATAATATGATATGTGTTATTTTAACCTTTTTAGCATAATATATGTATTAACCAATAAAAAGAGAAGAAATATATGAATGTGTAATAAACTTGTTGTTAAAATTTTAAAATATAAGGAAATCAAAGAATATAATGGATTAAATTGTAAACAATAATATAACTATTTTAGAAATAAAGACTGATAAAAAGGGAAACCAAGCCAGATTTGGTGTTAACCCATATTGCTTTAGCAAATATGAGCCATCCCAAAAAAGCTTGGATAATACTTAAGAACCTTACGACTTTAGTCGTAAGAGGTTCAGATTTGAAATTAAATATATTTTAGGAATAAATTCTTTCTATAACATTATTTCTAGGCCCCTTTGCAAATACATTTATGCTAGAAGAATCTCTAGAAACAGAAACTGGTTCAGAAGTTAAGCTGCCTTGCAAGTTGCTCCAATCACTCCAATTAGATCCATCCCAATATTTATACATAAGTCTATCGTTTCTTCCACGGGCAAAAACATCAATTCTATTTGCACCTCTAGAGGAAGCAGAAGGAGCAGAAGTTAAGAATCCACCTAAATCTTCCCAGTCACTCCAACTGGTGCCATTCCACCATTTATGAATTAAAGAATTAGTTCTACTGCGAGCAAAAACATCAATTCTATTAGGACCCCAAGAAACTGCGCTAGGACCTGAAGTTAGATAGCCACCTAGGTTTTCCCACTGACTCCAGCTAGACCCATCCCACCATCTATGATATAACTGATTGCCAGTACCTCTAGCAAAGGTATCTAATCTATTAAAACCCCAAGAAGAAACAGTAGGAGCTGAGGTAAGTTGTCCACCAAGATTTTCAAAGCCACTCCAAGTAGAACCATCCCACCACTTATGATACATAGCATTATCAGTGCCACGAGCAAATACATCAATTCTGTTAAAGCCCCAAGATACAGCTTTAGGAGAAGACGTTATGTTACCTCCAAGATCTTCCCAAACATTCCATCTTCCATTATCAAACCAATTGTGAATCAATTGTCCATTTGCTCCTCTAGCAAATAGATCTAATCTATTAGGAGACCAAGAAGAAGCCCCTAAACCAGAAGTTATATTGCCACCTAAATTTCTCCAAGGCTCCCAATCTCTAAAAGAAGCTTCATATTCAATTTTATTTATGTTTTTTTTGCTTTCCTCTAAATCATCAAAGTTAGAATATTCACCTCTAAAGTTATTTTGATGATTATTATAAGAATTTTGAAAATATGGGCATATAAAATTTTCATTTGAATCATAAGTATTAAAATTATTTGGATTATAAAAAAATGGGTACATATAAGAACTCCTTTTAAAATTACTCAATTTATAATATTCTATAATAAAAAATATGTTACAATAGTATTCTAAAATGTATAAGTGGAGTGTGATATTATGGAAAAAGGATCTTGGCAAGAAAAATATATGCACAAATAGCAACTTGTGAAACTCTACTTACTGAATATAATGACGGAAAATTAGATTAAAATAAGAAATTAACGGAGGATGAAATATGAATTTAATACAAAATGTGGATATATATATATTAGACTTTATTCATAAAAATATAGCAAATAATTTTTTAGATAAAATAATGATATTTATAACATCCATAGGAAATTTAGGACTAATTTGGATAGGAATATCTTTACTACTATTGATAAGTAAAAGATATAGAAAAGTAGGAGTGTTATGCATAGCATCCTTATTTCTAAGTTCCTTAATAGGAGAAGTATTGCTTAAAAATTTAGTACAAAGAGGAAGACCTTTTACAGCTGTAGAAGGAATAAACTTATTGATTAAAGCTCCTAAGAGTTTTTCTTTCCCATCAGGTCATACAGCATCTTCTTTTGCAGTGGCTACAGTCGTAGGAAGAAAAATAGAAAAATTTAAATTACCCATATATATATTAGCTATTGCTATAGCTTTTTCTAGATTGTATTTATATGTTCATTACCCATCAGATGTATTGGTAGGAGCTTTGATAGGCGTAATTAGTGCAAAAATAATACTTTATATGCACAGCAAGCATAATTTTTAATTTTAATTGAAGTGTTATTATATAAAAAGTTTTTAAATTATATATTTAAGTTTAAAAATTAAGAGATGTGTGAAAATAAATTTATATTTATTTTTACACATCTTTTTTATATTTTTAGAATGTTTAGTGTAAATATTAAAAAACAATATAAATTATGTTAAAAAAAACTTTAAAAAATTTTAATACAAATAGCAAAGAATGATATTGACTTTAAGTCATTTTGTTATATAATTAGTATTGTAATAAATGACTTAAAGTCATTTTAATGTGGAACAAGAATTCTAATAAATAATCTAAAAATATCATGTTCTAATAATTATAAATAAGATAGGATCAAATATATGGAAATCATAAAATTAAAATTTATATAGGGAGATGAGTTTGGTGAAAAAATTCGGGAAATTTATTACAGAAAAGAGGGTTTTGGTTCTTATAGTAGCAATTGCTTTGTTGATACCATCTTTTTATGGAATGGCAAAGACAAAGATAAACTATGACATACTGTCTTACCTTCCAGAGCAATTAGATACTGTAAAAGGTCAAAAGATATTGGACAAAACTTTTTCTAGTGCCGCCACTTCTATGGTAGTTATTGACAAGATGGAAGCCAAAGATATAGTAAAAATTAAAGATAAAATAGCTAAGGTTGATGGCGTAGAAAAAGTGCTTTGGGTAGATGATTTAATGGATACATCTATACCAAAAGAAATACTACCACATAAAATAAAAGATTCCTTTTATAATAAAGACTCTACATTAATGATTATAAAGTTTCAGGAATCACCAGCCTCAGAAAGAACCCAAGAAGCTATAGCAACAATAAGAACACATTTAAATAAGCAATGTTTTTTAAGTGGAATGTCAGCAATAATAAAAGATACTAAAGATTTATCAGATAAAGAAACACCTTTTTATGTATTGACAGCAGTAGCTTTATCAGTAGTAGTTCTAATGCTTACAATGGAATCCACATTGGTACCATTTATATTCCTTATATCCATAGGTTTTGCAGTACTTTATAATATGGGAACCAATGTATTTTTAGGTGAAATATCTTATATAACTAAGGCATTGGCAGCAGTACTCCAATTAGGGGTTACAATGGACTACTCAATATTCTTACTTCATAGGTACGAAGAAGAAAAAGAGAAATATGAAAGTAGAAATGAAGCTATGGCAGAGGCAGTTAGTAATACAATTACAGCCATAGGGGGTAGTTCTCTTACAACTATAGCAGGATTTTTAGCATTGTGTGCAATGAACTTAACTTTAGGAAAAGATATAGGACTTGTAATGGCAAAAGGAGTAGTTTTAGGAGTTATAGCTACAGTAACAATACTTCCAGCCTTTATATTATATTTTGATAAAGCTATTCATAAATATACTCATAAAACCATATTGCCAGAGTTTAATAAGACATCAAATCTAGTTATTAAAAAATATAAACTATTTATATTAATATTTTTAATAGCTTTTGTACCAGCAGTGTATGGAGAAAAAAATGCTAAGGTTTATTACAATCTAGATGAAACCCTACCTAAAGATATGCAATCTATTGTGGCTTTAAATAAACTTAAAGATAATTACAATATGACAACAACTCATTTTATAATTGTAAAAGATAAGGTTAAACCTTATGAAATAAAAGAAATGGTAGAAAAAATAGAAAAAGTAGACGGCATAGGTAAGGTACTATCCTATGATAAAATAATAGGTTCAGCTATACCAGAAAACTTTTTACCACAGGAAGTAAAAGATACCTTTAAAAAAGGTGGCTATAATTTAATAATAGCAAATTCAGAGTATAAAGCAGCTAGAGATGAAGAAAACGCTCAAATAGAAGAAATAAATAAAATAGTAAAAAATTATGACAAAGAGGCAATGATAGCAGGGGAAGGTCCTTTAACAAAAGACCTAATAGAAATTGCAGATAAAGATTTTAAAAATGTAAGTTATGTTTCTATATTAGCTATATTTGCAATAATATTCTTTGTGTTTAAATCGATATCAATTCCAGTAATATTAGTTTCAGCTATTCAGTTAGCTATATTTATAAATATGGGAATACCATTTTATACAGGAACAGAAATACCATTTGTAGCTTCTATAGTAATAGGTACTATACAACTAGGGGCTACCGTAGACTATGCTATATTAATGACAAATAGATTTAAAGAAGAATTAGGATATGGGCATAATAAGTTTGAAGCTATGAAGATATCTATACAAGGTTCAGCAAAGTCTATAATAACAAGTGCACTAACATTTTTTAGTGCAACTGCAGGAGTTGCCATTGTTTCTAAAATGGAACTAATTGATAGCTTGTGTATATTAATGGCTCGTGGAGCTATCATAAGCATGTTTGTAACAGTATTTATATTACCATCCATATTGATAGTAGCAGAGCCTATAATAGCTAAGACATCAAAGGGATGGAGAAAAAGTAGTGAAGCAAAAGAAGCGAGTAAAATGCCAGCTTAGAAGATAAATAAAATTTGAGGAGATGGTTAACATGAATTATAAATGCATGTCTAAAAAAGTTGCAAGTTTAGTAATAGTAGGTACAATCATTAGCTCTAATGCAGTATATGCTGAAGATACTATAAAAAAAGATGAATCAGTTTACGTTACATTAAATCAAAACGGTGTAATAAAAGAAAAAATAGTTAGTGATTGGTTACATTCAGAAAATGCAGGCATAAGCATAAAAGATAAATCAGAATTAACAGGAATAAAAAATATAAAAGGAAATGAAAAGCCTGAAATCTCAGGAGATAAATTAACTTGGAAATCAGATAAAAAGGATATATTCTATCAAGGAAAAACAGATAAAAAATTACCTCTAGAAGCGGATATAGTTTATAAATTAGATGGAAAAGAAATAAAACCACAAGAATTAGCAGGAAAATCAGGGGAAGTAACTATTAATATAAAAATTAAAAATACAGATGCACATAAAGTTACTGTAAATGGTAAAGAGAGAACTATATATACTCCTTTTGCAGTAGCAACTGTAGTAAATCTTCCAATAGATAAATTTACAAATGTACATGTTAGTGAAGGAGAAATAATATCTGATGGAAATAATCAAGCTGTAACATTTATAACTGTACCAGGATTAAAAGAAAGCTTGAATGTAGATGAAAATCTATTAAATATAGATCTAAAAGATGAAATAGAAATAACAGCAGATGCAAAAGATTTTGAACTAGCACCTATAATGATGACAGCAACAACTAAAATACCAGAAATAGATAAAATGGAAGATGTAGATAAAATAGATGAATTACAAGACAAAATAAATGATTTAAAAGATGCTACATCAAAATTAGAAGAGGGATCTAATAAGTTAGCAGATGGATCTTCTAAATTAGCAGAAAACTTAAATATTTTATCTGATGGAGCTGGAAAATTGGCAGCAGGTACATCACAAATATATAGTGGAAATAGAGAATTAGCAGGAAACCTTAATAAGTTTAATGGAGCTATGGGACAATTATCAGGAGGATCAGAAAACTTAACAGGAGGCATAAGATCATATACAGCAGCAGTAAATGCAGCTAAAAATGGTGCAGGAAAACTAAATACTGGAGTACCACAGTTAAGTAAAGGAGCACAAGATCTAGGAAAAGGATCTGTTGACTATAGTAAAGGAGCAAAACAATTTGCAAATGGTGCTTCTGAATTAGCTGAAACAATGAAGAGTAAATCAGGAGAACTAACAAGTAATACAAGTAAACTTAAAGATGGTTCAACAAAATTAGCTGAAGGAGCAAAGGCTATAAATAGTAATGTTGCAAAAATAAATGCTGGATTAGGAAATTTAGTTGAACAGACAGAAAATATAAAATCAGGTAGTGAACAAGTTGTAGGAGCAATGGATCAAAGTGCAAGTGTAGCAGCAGAACTTAAAGGTGCAAAACAAGGAGAAATTGAAGGAATAAATGCAGCTTTAGCTAACATGGAAAGTTTAAGGCAAGTAGCAAATTCTCTAGAAGATAGTGAACAAAAATCAGTAATGCTTGAAAGAATAAACACTGAAATAGAAGTTTTACAATCAATGAAAGAAAGCAGCAATGGAATTGTTGGGGGCTTATCTGAACTACAAGGGGGATTAGGTAAAGCTAAAGCAGGCGCTGAAAATTTAAATAGTGGCATCAGTAAGATACAGCAAGGACAAAATGATTTATATGAAGGTTCTCAAAAACTTTCTGCGGGTGCTAATGAATTATCAAATAATATGTCAGATCTAAATGATGGTGCAAAAAAACTTAACGATGGAGTTTCTACTTTAAATCCTACATTGGGAGCGGCAGTAGGCAAATTAAATGAAGGAGCCAATGGATTAGGTAAAGCATCATCAGATTTTGAGAAAGGATCTAATAAATTTGTTAGTGGTTCCAAAGAAGCTGTTTCAGGAATAAGTGGATTATATTCTGGACTATCTGCTATAGATGCAAACTCTAACGGATTAATCAATGGATCAAAGACTTTAAATAAAGGTTTATTAGCAGCAAAAGGAGCAACATCACAATTAAGTGCAGGAGCAGGAAAATTAAGCTCAGGAGCGGGACAATTAAGTGAAAAAACTGGTCAGTTAAGTTCAGGAGCAAACAAACTTAATGCAGGAGCCAATGAGCTTTCTAAAGGAAATAAAGAGCTAAGTGTTAATATGACAAAGTTTAATAATGAAGGCGTAAAGAAAATAGATGACAAATTAGGTACAAAGATAACAGACGTAAAAGAAATATTAGATGTAAAAGATGAAATAGTTAATCTATCTAAAAATTATGGAACTTTCACTGGATTAGGAGACAATATGGAAGGCAATGTAAAATTCATAATGAGAACAGATGAAATAAAGAAACTAAAAGAAGAAGAACCTAAGAAAGAAGAGAAGGCATCAGTAGAAGACAAAACATCTGCTCAAAAGGAAGAAAAAAGCGGAATAAGTAATTTTATAAAAAAATTATTTAGTTAAATTTTCTATACAAAAAGAGAACATAAAGTATGCAAACTATTTAAAAATCTAAAGCAATGTTTAATCTTTAAGTATAAAAAAGGGATTATCTCAAAATAGATTTAATTTTAATATAGCAAATAGAAAAAAATATATGTAATAAATATATGAATAAGCTTTAGTAGTTCTTGATTTGGTGGAATTAAAAATTTTTGTAATTCCTCACAGGACGTGAGGAGCCGATAGTGAAGACAGGACGTCGCCTCTATCGGGTAGAAAATTTTTAATGTAGCCAAATTTAGAACTACTTAGCAAAATGAATTGTTTATGAATATATTTTTTCTATTTGCGGAATTAAAATTAAATCTATTTTTATTATGAGATAGCCCTTTTTTATATTCATTATTAAACAAGTTTTTCATATATTATTAAAGATGATGTTTAAAAAGTTCTTTTAAAGTTTAATTAATAGTGAGCAAATAAATTTTAATAACTTTGTAACCCAAATTTATATTTAAATTAGTATTATTATAATGAAGGTTTTTGGAGGGTGTTAATATGGATAAAAAAAATAAAATTATATTAATAACAACTTGTATTTTGTGTTTTATAGCAAGTTTTTTCATCACCAAAAACATAGTAGATAAAAATAATGAAAAACGATTTATGAAAAAAGAATTAAATAACGATAATAGTAAAATGGTCATTAAGCATATGGATGATAAGATTGTATTTAGTGAATATATAAAGGATAAGTATGATGCTAAGCAGGTGTTTAAAAAGGATGGAAAGAAAATAGCTTTTTTAACCTTTGATGATGGACCAAGTTACCTAACCAATGATATATTAGATATATTAAAAAAATATCACATAAAGGCTACTTTTTTTGTAGTAGGAAATTTAGCAAAAGAGAATAAAAATTTAATAGAGAAACAGATTAGAGATGGACATTCTATAGGAAATCATACCTATACTCATAATTATAAAAATATTTATTCTGATGTAGATATTTTTGTAAATGAGGTAGAAAAAACGCAAAATGTTATAAAATCTATAGTAGGATACAATTATGATATAAAACTAGTAAGGTTTCCTGGTGGTTCATTTGGAGATAGATTAAATCCATATAAAGATGCTATACACAAGAAGGGTTATTATAATATGGATTGGAATGCTTTAAATGGAGATGCAGAAGGAAACAATATACCAAAAGAAAAATTAATAGAAAATGTAAAAAATACAATTCAAGGTAAAAATCATGTAGTTATATTAATGCATGATTGTGCAGCCAAAAAAACTACTGTGGAGGCATTGCCAGATATAATAGAATATTTAATATCAGAGGGTTACGAATTCAAAGCTTTAAAATAGTATATATAAAAAATATCTTAATTCTATAGTGAAAGCTTGTAAATAAAGTAAAATTTACAATATACTAAAGATATTAAAATAAAATACTAAAAGTGAGGTAAAACAATGGGGAAAATATTAATAGTAGAAGATGAATCATCTATAAGAGGCTTTGTAAAGGTAAATTTAAAGATGAACAACTTTGATGTAATAGAAGCAGAAACTGGAGAAGAAGGCATAGAAAAAGCAAGAGACCATAGACCAGAAGTGGTTGTATTAGATATAATGTTGCCAGGTATAGATGGGTTAGAAGTATGCAAAGTTTTAAGACAGGAGTTCCCTAATATGGGAATAATAATGCTTACAGCTAAAAGTCAAGATACAGATAAAGTTTTAGGTTTAGAATATGGTGCAGATGATTATATAATAAAACCATTCAATCCTTTAGAACTTACTTTAAGAATAAAAGCTATATTAAGGAGAGTTAATGCAGTAAAAGAAATTGATAATAATATAATAACTGGAGGACCATTTAAAATAGATCTTTATTCAAAAAAAATTTATAAAAATGAAAAAGAAATAGATATAACTCCAACAGAATATTTACTTATGAAAATATTTATTGAAAATCCAGGGAAAGCTTTTAATAGAGATGAATTATTAGATCTAGTTTGGGGATATGATTTTATGGGGGATTCTAAAATTGTAGACGTAAATGTAAGAAGATTAAGATCAAAAATAGAAGAAAAGCCATCCGAGCCTAAATTTATAAAAACTGTCTGGGGAACAGGTTATAGATGGCAAAACACTTAAGGAGTTATTATGGGTAAAATAAGTGTAAAAAAAAGATTGATGGTAAATTTCATATTAATCATAATAATAAGTGTTTTCATACTAGAATTTTTATTAATTCTTTTTACAAGGCATTATTATTATAATAATTTAGAAGATGCTATTTCAAACCAAATAAAAACTTCTGCAGAATTTTATAATAAATACTTTTCAAATTCTTCTCTAGAAGATAATGTATTAGATAATGTAGATGTATTTTGGAGACAGACCTCTGCTCAAGTGCAAATAATAGATACAAATGGTAAAATTTTGATGGATTCTATAGGAGTATTAAACAAAAATCAGATAAAAACATCAGATGTTCAAAAAGCACTAAAAGGAGAGAAAGGGGTATGGATAGGAAAGGTTGATTATGATGTTTCTGGCGTCATGTCAGTATCTTATCCATTGAAATCAGACAATCAAATAGTTGGTGTATTGAGATTTATAACTTCATTAAGATATGTAAATAATGACATAGCTAAAATAACTTTAGGATTTTTACTTATTGGTTTAGTTGTAATTTTGATATCTGGATTGGTTAGTTTATTTTTAGCTAATAGTATAACAGAACCTATAAAAGAATTAACAGATGTAGCAAATAAAATGGCTTCGGGCAACTTCAAAGTTAAAAGTGAAAAAATGTTTGACGATGAAATTGGAGATTTATCAGATACATTAAATTACATGGCAGATGAAATAGTAAAAAAGGATCA
This sequence comes from Clostridium sporogenes, assembly GCA_019933195.1. NCBI lineage: Bacteria > Bacillati > Bacillota > Clostridia > Eubacteriales > Clostridiaceae > Clostridium > Clostridium sporogenes. The sequence continues at coordinate 1,825,812 of CP082942.1, read as the reverse complement.
ACTAAAAAACGAATTTATATCATCAGTGTCTCATGAATTAAGAACACCTTTGACTTCTATAAAAGGATGGGCAATAACATTAAATTGTAATGAAGTAGATAAAGAAATTTTAAAAGATGGACTAAAAATAATAGAAGATGAAAGTGAAAGATTGAGTGGAATGGTAGAAGAGCTGTTGGACTTTTCAAAGTTTGTATCAGGAAAGCTTAGATTAAATAAGGAAGAAATAAACATATGTGAAGTAATAGATACAGTAAGAAAGCAATTGGAACCCTATTCTTACAGAAATAGAATAAATTTTAAAGCAATGTGTATAAATAATTTACCTAATATATATGGTGATAAAAATAGAATAAAACAGGTTTTAATAAATCTATTGGACAATGCTTTTAAATTTACTCCAGAAGGTGGATTAGTAGAGTTAAGTAGCAAATATGAAGAAGGATATATAACGGTTACTGTAAAGGATACGGGTATAGGAATTAGCAGCGAAGATTTACCAAGGGTTAAAGAAAAATTTTATAAAGGTAATAGCAGTAAATCAAAAAATGGTATAGGATTATCCATATGTGATGAAATAATAAAGCTTCATAATGGTGTATTACATATAGAAAGTGAAGAGAATAAAGGTACTACTATATTAGTAAAATTACCAATAATAAAATTATAATATAAATTTATTTTATACTATAATTAATTTAATATAACTAGGAGAATTCATATGAGAAAAAAGAAAGTTTTATTAATATTTATAATTTTTATTTATTCATTAACTATGACTGCTTGTGTGGATTTAAATAATAAAAATAATATAGTAGCTCCTAATAATAACTCCTGTCCAATTCAGGGAACTTGGGAAGCTGATTTTAGCAATTTAGATAAAGATAGTAAATTAACACTAAAACTAAAGAATAAAGATGTGATTATAAATTCTAAATATATAATATTAGGAAATGAAGTATGTAAGGCCCCTGAGTTCAAGGTTAAAACTGTAAAAACAGAGGAGTATTTTTTATATAAATTAAGATTAAATCCTAACAAATTAAATTTAAATGTAAAAGAAATAGAAGTTATTTCAACTTCCTCAGATAATAATCCTTTTTACGATTTTATAAAAATAGATGAATCAAAACTATTAGTATATATAGATAATCAACTATTAATTTTAAATAAAAAATCAAATGATTCATCTGTTCAGCTTAAACAGGATAAAATAGAAAAAAATTCGCAACAGGACATAGTATTACCAAAGAGATATTCTTTGCTAAGAACTGGTATATTAATAGGACTAAAAAGTTCAAAAGAAGATAATATAGATGAGTATAAAAATGAAAAAAGATATAGAACTATTTTTATTTCTTCTCGAAATAAAAGTTTAAAAAATGTAATAGAAACGGAAAACTTATTTATCCCCAGGAAGAATGGTTTTTGTGAAGTTGGAGTAAACAGAGTAAATTATCAAAATAATATACAAGATTCCATATTTGCAAATTCATTATATAATAACTATCCAACAAAATATAATTTAATAGAAGAAAAAGATATTAAAAATACAAGTATATATAAAGACATACTATTTGTAAGCAATGATTACATATCTATAGAATATAATAGTATTTATAAGAATGAACCTATGAATCTACATAAGGTGCAAATGTTACCTATTGATAATGTAAATGCCAAAACAGGTGTAAATATTGGCGATATAATAGAAAAAGATGGTGAAAAAATATTAGCATCATCTTTAGAAAGCTATATTAAATCTAAGGATAAAAATCCATTAAATGAGGTAGAAAAAACTTGTAAAAAAGATAGTTTTTTTCTTAGCAGAAGAAATGGACATTGGATACTTAGAGGTAGATTAAATGGAACAGAAGATAAAGAAGAATATATAAACTTTAATATTAATACTGAAATACCAAAAAAAATATTGAATTATGATGATTTACAGTTATCTTGGAATAGTGTCAAAAGTAAAGTACCAAATGCTTTAGATGCGTATACTTCTCCTAATAAAGATATAGCTATAATAACTACAGAAAAAGAGTTGTATGTATATACTATAGAAAATGGGAAATTATCAAATAAAGCTATTTATGAAATGGATCTAGATAAAGAAACTGTAGTTATGGCAGAATGGGCCACAGCAGATTACGTTAAAAAATGGGCAGACAGTATTTTAAGAAAGAAAAATACAACTATACTAAAATAATATAAAGATTTTTATTATAAAAAAGGAATGATAAAAATGTCGAAAGAAAAATTTAATAATGCAGTTAGTATAGCAAAATATATATGTGAAAAAACATTGAAATTTGGGGATGTAGCTGTAGATTGCACCCTAGGAAATGGAAATGATACTATATTATTAGCAAATTTAGTAGGAAATGAAGGCAAGATATTTTCCTTTGATATTCAAAAGGAAGCTATACAAAAAACAAAAGAAAAATTAAAGGATTTTCCATATAAAAATATAATACTTATAAATGATGGACATGAAAATTTAGACAAGCATATACAGGAAAAGGTAAATTTGTTTGTTTTTAATTTAGGATATTTACCGGGAAATAATCATAATATAACAACTAAAGCAGAAACAACTCTAAAAGCAGTGGAAAAAGCTCTAAAAATGTTAGATGATAATGGTATAGTTTTATTGGCAATATATCATGGTCATGAAAATGGAAAAGAAGAAAAAATTATTTTAGAAGATTTTACAAGTAAGTTAGATCAAAAGATTTATAATGTTATGAAAAGTGTATTTATAAATCAAGCTAATAATCCACCAATTTTAATTTGTATAGAAAAAAGGTAGAATGTGTTAAGGAGAATGTTAACTTATGAAAAATAAAAAAGATTTATTAAAAATAATTGGTTTAAGTTTAATAATTATTATTGTAGCGGTGTTCTTAATAAGACATGGACATACACTTAAAAAAATGAATATAAGGCATACAGTAAAATATATTAGAAGTTATGGAAAGTTTTCAACTATATGCTTCTTGTTAGTATATGCATTGAAACCTTTAGTTCTTATTGTTCCTGCTACAATGTTATCTCTTGTAGGTGGTGTTTTATTTGGAACTGTAAAGGGCTTTATATTAAATATGTTAGGTTTCTTCTTGTCTGGAAGTTTAGCTTTTTGGCTAAGTAGAATTTTAGGAAAATCTTTTGTAGATAAGATTTTAAAAGGTAAAGCTGTAGAATTAGATAATAATATAGGAAAGCAAGGGTTTAAAATTATGTTTCTCTTAAGGTTTCCTCCAATATTTCCTTTTGACCCTCTAAGTTATGCAGCAGGACTCACAAAGATGAAATATAAAGATTTTATTTTAGGATCTTTATTAGGAGTTATACCAGAAACATTATGTTATTCTTATATGGGAAGAAATGTTATGCATCCTTTAACTTCAAAATTTATAGTACCTGTGATTTTAGTTATACTAACTACAGTTATAGGAATCTATGTGTACAAAAAAAGTAAAATTGATGTTGTAAAAAGTGGCAAGGTATAGTTTTAACAAATAATAACTCATTTATTATTTTTAAAAAAATTGTACAATTCATTTTAAAATATAGTTATACCAATATATTGTATTAATTAATTTATTTAAATATAATGTGCTGTATATAGAATTAAAACTTTTTAATTTGTATAAAATAATAAGAAGATATTTAAAAATAAAATAGATTTAATTTTAATATAGTAAATCATTAGCGTTCAACATTTGGAAATAAAATACTATTAACAAAATAGATATGAAAATTCATGGAATTTTTCCATAAATTTTATAATGAAAAAATCAGCAACCTTTGCTTTAGTATAATTACCCGAAAATATACTGCAAGGAGGTTGCTGATTATTAATATAGATAATTATAATATGTTATTTCAAAAATTTATAGACCTAATTGATTGGAAATCCTTGAAAATAGCTTCTTTTAAGTTAAATATTGATTATTTAACTATAGAAAATCACCTTAAAACTCTGATTTATTTTCAAATAGCAGAGCTAGATTATTTAAGGGATATTTATGAATTTATGCAATCAAAGTCTGATTTAAATCAAATAATAAAAGGCGTTAGCCTGGGAAGTTTATCAAATTATAACAACAAAATAAATTATACTGTATTGCTTCCTGTAATTAATAGTATTTTAATCAAATCTTTTATTTCAATTCCTACAAATAAAAGAATTAAAAAATTCGGTTCTGTAAAACTTATAGATTCTTCAACTATTAGTACGTGTATAACTTATTTTAAATGGGCGGAATTTAGAGCTTCCAAAGCAGGAATTAAAATTCATACAAAATTTGATTTAGGAAAAGGTATTCCTGAAACAATAGTCGTAACTAATGCTAAAGAACATGATAAATCACCACTTGAACAATTAATAACTGAAAAAAATTGCATTTATATTTTTGATAGAGCATATGTTGATTATCGATGCTTTGATGGGTATTCCCAAAATAATAAGTATTTCATATCTAGACTTAAAAACAACGCCCTTGCTAGTGAAGTTAAAAATTTGCATATAACTTATTGTGATGATAATCATAGATTATTAGATAAAGATACTGAAATAATTTATGACAAGATTGTTTACTTAGGACATAACTATAATTATAAAACTGAAGAAAAGTATAGAGTTATAAAAATCGTAGATTCTCAAAATAAAGAAATAACATTTGTAACTAATATATTTAATTTATCCACTGAAGAAATATCATGGCTATATAAAAAGCGTTGGGAAATAGAACTTTTCTTTAAATGGATAAAACAAAATCTTAAAATTAAAAGATTTATAGGACATAGTTTAAATGCTGTAATGATGCAAATAATATCAGCAATAATGACTTTCCTAATGCTAAGACTTATAGAAAAAGAATTTATTACATCCTTCGGATTAACCATTATAAAGCGTAGAATAAAACATTGTTTAAGTAAAAAAATAAATTCAACAGAATTCTCATGGGCTAATTTTTTAGGTGGATAAATAAACATAAAACTCCATATAAATCCACAGGCTAACGCTTTGGGTATTCTATACCCTTTTTTATAGGTATAATAATGAAACTAATCCTAAATTTAGAATACAGATAATCTAGGATTAGTTTTTTTAATGTCAATATAAAATATTTTCTAATTGATGAACGCTAGTGATAGTAAATATAAAATTTATAAAATATATTTTTTATACTTGCTGTTTTAAAATTAAATCTATTTTTTATATAATTTATTTTTAATTTAAAGGAGTAAAAGTTTTAAAGACTTTTGAAAAAACCTTTTAGAACAGTATTATAATATAAAATTATTTTTAAAAAATATTATTATATTATAAAATTACTTTCAAAAGTTTTTATAGGTAATGGCTTAGAAATATAAAAACCTTGAATAAAATCGCAACCTAATTCTTTAAGAATTTCTAGCTGATCGATTGTTTCAACTCCTTCTGCAACTACATTTATATCTAAGCTCTTAGACATAAGTATTATTGATTTTACTATTTGGAAACTTTTATTGTCCCTATGAACATTTGTTAAAATACTTTTATCTATTTTTATATTATCTATAGGCAACTTAGTTACATAACTTAAGGAGGAGTAACCAGTTCCAAAATCATCTAAAGATATTTTTATTCCATGTTTTTTTAAAGCTTTTAAAGTTCTAATGCTTAAATCTACGTCCTCCATAGCTTCATCCTCTGTTATTTCTAAGCATAAGTATTTAGGTGATAATTTGGTAGTTTTAAGTATATTTAAAACATTATCTATAAAGTTTTTATCCTTCATTTGCTTAAAGGATATATTTACAGATACATATAAATGTTTATTATTATGTTTTTGCCATGAATTACACTGACGACAAGCTTTATTTAATACCCAATTATCTATATTAGCTATTTCACCAATATTTTTAGCCAGTGGAATAAATTGATTAGGAGTTATAATCTTATCATTAAAATTCCATCTAACTAAAGATTCTACTGCTACGATTTTATCTGTCTTTAAATTACAAATAGGTTGAAAATATACTAGTAATTCATTTTTTTCCAGTGCACGCCGTAATCTATTTTCTAAAATCAAATCGTCAAGGGCTCTCTCGTTCATTCTTCTAGAATACACTTCATATTTATATCCACCATTTTTCTTTGCTGCATACATTGCAGCATCTGCATTTTTCATTAGAGTAGAGGTATCTTTGCCATCATCTGGATACACACTTATACCAATACTAGCACCAATAAACAAATCATCTTCCTTATATCTTATTGAATGATTTAAAGTGGTACATATTTTACCTGCTAATTTTTCAGCATCACTGATAGAGGATATATATTGTACAATTATAAATTCGTCTCCTCCTAATCTACCAATCTTATGTTTAGGATTTAGTAACATTTTAAATCTAGCAGAAACCTTTTCCAAAACATAATCTCCTACATCATGGCCTAAAGTATCATTTATAGACTTGAAGTGATCTAAATCTATAAATAAAACAGCAAATCTTTTATTTGGACAATTATCTATAGTTTTATTTATAGTTTCTATAATTTTTTTTCTATTTGAAAGTCCAGTAAGAGAATCATAATAGGCTAGTCCTAAAATTTTTTCTTTATCTTTTTTACTTTCAGTTATATCTGTTAGAAGTAGAGCAAAATAGTCTAATTCCATACTATAAACTACTGCAGAAAACCATTTTCGTAATTCTTCTATATAAATTTCTTCTAAAGTCTCTTTACCTCCTATAGAAGAAATTGTTTTTATAGATTTTGCTAAAATTGGATTTTCATTTAAAATAGAGGGAATAAAAGAAGAAATATTCTCTCCAATTATACTTTCCTTATCTGTATTTAATAATTCACTAAAGTAGTTATTTATTTCTACTATCTTAAAATCTATAATATCAGAGTTATTGTTTTTTACTATTTTATTATAGGAAAAGTTAGTTATAACACTAGAAAAAAGATAATTATATTTTTTCTGATTTTCTGTAATCTGTTCTTGTGATGTTTCCAACATATTAAACATATTATTAAAGTTTTTATTCAAACTTGTTATTTCATCATTTCCTTCCGTATCTAATCGTACAGATAAATCCGCAGTTTTAGATACATAATTTAAAGTTTTTTCTATAGTATGAATTCTTTTAAGAAGCAATTTATTTAAAATTTCAATAAAAAGTATGTTCATAAAAATACCTAAAATAAATATAGCAAACATAAAAAAATTAATATTTTTGTGGGCAGCAAAATATATATCACGATTTATATCTGTTTTTAACATAAAGGAATCATTGTTAAATATATCTTTTATTACTCCATAGCCTTCAAGTATTTCATTATTACGTTCAACTAAATATATATTATTTTCTTTATATACAACAGAATTTAAATTTTTGTAATCTATAATTTGAAAATTAGTATTAAATCCATAAATTTTATTAATATTTTCTTTGGCTAAAAATTTAATAAATATCATAGCTCCATTAGGAGATTTAGAATTTAAACTATCTGTAATAGGTGAAGATGTCATTAAAAACAATGAATTATCAAGTCTTATTAAGCCTTTAAGAGGATGAGTGCTTTTTATATTAGAAATAGCAATAGAAGAAATATGATTTATATTTTCTTCGCTTAATTTGTGATTTTTATTATAATACTGCTTTAATATTATATTATTATTCTTATTTACTAATAGTATTAAATCAATGTTAAAATTTTCAAAAATATTATTTTCACTTAGAATAGCTTCTATATAATTATTGTTTTTATCATTTACAAAGTTATAAGCATTATCCCACATAGCATAATCTTTATTTAAATCATAGGTATTTTTAATATCCTTATTTATTAATTGCAATAATTGTTTGGTTTTGGATACATTGTAATCAATTTCTATGGCATTAAATTTTTTTATTATATAAGTTTTTGAGAAAATACCTATAATAATTATGGATACTAAAAAAATTAATATTACTATAGTTAAGGATTTTTTATATAATTTCATCATTATCACTACCTCTATATAATTAAATAATATTATAGGAGTTATTAAAAAGAATATATATTTATTATAGTATATTAAATATTATTGTACTATTCTTTTGTAATATATAAAGTTTAAAGATAAAAGATACAAAGATTTTAACTAATAGAGTTTTACACTGAATTTTGTATTTTTTATCTTATTTTTATTAAATTTATTCTTACCATACTGTAGGACTTAAAAGTAAAAAATAAAAATTTATTTTATAATTTTAAATCTATTATTTTCCTACTTATTAAGGATTAGGTAAAATAAGGATTATTCATAAGAAGTTGTACATATGAATATATAAAGTAATATAAAAAGTGATTAAATGAATTTTAAAATATAAATGTGATTAATGTTTATGAGGGGTTATATGAATAAAAAGTGCTCAATGAAAGAAATTTTAGATACATCCATTCCTATTATAGCGGAAATGACATTGTATAATTTAATGGTAGTACTTGATATGATGATGATAGGAAATTATGGAGGAAATAAATATTTAACTGCAGTAGGGTTAAGTAATGGAGTTATTTTTACTCTTTGTGATGTGTTTATTTCTGTAGGCCTTGCAGTGTCTATAACTTCACTAATAGCTAGAAGCATAGGAAGTAGAAATTATAAAAATGCACAGCAATATTCTATATGTGGTTTATTTTTAGGCATCATAATTTCCTTTATTATAAGTTATTCTATGTTTTATAAAAGTGAAAGAATTTTATATATGGTAGGTGCAAGGGGAGATATACTTAAAATAGCTAATGTTTTTAATAAAACAATGGCTATTTCAATTTTTTTTAAAATGAACACTGAAATTATAAATTCTATATTAAGGGGATATAAAAATACAAAAATTCCTTTTTTAACAGCAGTAATAATAAGTAGCTGCAAAATTATATTAGATTTTATTTTTATATTTGGTATGGGAGAAAAAAGTTTAGGAGTGTTTGGAGCAGCTCTAGCTTCTATACTATCCCAAATAACAGGTTTTACATTTTCTTTTATATATATGTTAAATAAATTGAAATCCCATGGTAATATAAATTTATTTAAATTGCTTAAAATAAATAAGATAAAAGATATTTTAAATATGTATATACCAGCCTCCTTAGAAGAGGCTGTATATAGTATAAGTAGATTGTTAAGTGCTTTTATGATAATAAATATCGGAAGTGTTTCTTTTTCAGCTAATGAAATAGCTAATACTATAGAAACAGTTTCTATAATACCTAGTGAAGCTTTAGGGGTTGCTGCTACTACATTAGTAGGAATAAAAATAGGAGAAAGAGATTATAAAGAAGCAAAAAAATGTGGAAATAGATCTCTTATATTTGCAGTTAGTATATCCTTAATATTTTCTTTAATATTTATATTTATGCCTAATTTATTAGTAGGATGCTTTGTAGGTAATAAAGAGAAAAAAGTATTAAAATTAGCAACTTTATGTTTGGTAGTTGGAGCTATAGAACAACCATTTATAGCTGCATCCACTGTTGTTGAAGATGTATTAAAAGGAATAGGAGATGCCAAAACACCATTTATTGTGACTTTAATTTCTAGTTGGTGTATAAGAGTCCCTTTAATTTATTATTATATATATAAATCAAGATATTCAGTAGTATATGTTTGGTGGATAACCGCTCTTCAATGGTTTATAGATTTTCTACTTATGAAAATAATTTTAAATAAAAAATTTAAGAAATATAGCTTATGATTTTTATAAAAATAGATTTAATGAAGATGTTTCAAAATCAAATGGGTTTAATTTTAGTTCTACAAATGCAAAAGCATATTTATAAGTTGATTTATTTTATTAATAAGTTTTAAATTTAGCTTCATTAGAATTTTATAAATAAATTTCTGAATTTATAGAATATACTTGAATTTGTAGGTTATTATTATATAATAAAATTTAAAGTAAAAATTTTTATAAGGGGGCTATTACATATGTTTAGTAGAGAAAAAGCAGAGGAACTATTATTAAATAACTTAAAAACAGAACATTTGATAAAGCATTCTTATGCTGTAGAGGCAGTAATGAGAGGTTTAGCTAAAAAGTTAGATCCAGAAAATATAGATAAATGGGGTATAACAGGACTTTTACATGATCTAGATGCGGATTTAGTAGATTATGTACAAAATCCTCACCTTCATGGACCTAAAACTGTTGAAGTTCTTAAGGCTGAAGGCTTTGGAGATGAAGATATGTATAATTCTATATGTGCCCATAATAAAGAATCAGGAACACAAATAAAATCTAAAATGGATCAGGCTATTTATGCAGCAGATCCTATAACAGGATTTATTACTGCTATAACATTAGTGTATCCAGATAAAAAAATTTCTAGTGTAAAGGTTAAATCCATAACAAAAAGAATGAAAGAAAAACGATTTGCAGCAGGAGCAAATAGAGAAGCTATGAAATCTATAGAGAAGCTTGGGATAGAATTCCCAGAGTTTGGAGAGTTAGCACTTGATTCCATGAAAGAGATTTCAGAAGTGCTTGGATTATAAGGGATATAAGGAATATTAAATTGAAACTAAGGGAAAAAAGAACTAAATTAATTGGATTAAAGACTATTTAATATATGGTATTTATAACTAAATAACAACAAAAAGGAAACCCTAACATATAATAAAGGGGTTTCCTTTAGTTTTTATAGATAAACATATAATATGTAATTGTACTCTACATAAATGTTAAAAAAGTGACAAAAAATTGAAATAATTAACAAAAAACTTTTGAAAATTATATTGTAATTTAAATATAAAGGTGATATAACATATAAAGTAATATAAAAAATTGCTTGGAGATGATTTTGAAATGGAAACAAATGTAATTTTATCAGCTAATAATATATTAAGGCTAATTGCATTAGTTATTTTAGCTGGAGTAGTATTTGGTAAAATAAGTAGAAAGGTTAATTTGCCAGATGTAGTTTTATTTATTGTTGCAGGGGTTATATTAGGACCAGAAGTATTGAATCTTATAAATATAGATTCTTACCCTGTAGGGAATCAGTTAATATTAACTTTTGGGGCAGTTTATATTCTTTACGATGGTGGTAGAGAAATTGATTTAAAAGTTTTTAATGAAGTAAAGGTATCTGTATTACTTTTATCAACTTTAGGAGTTTTTATATCTACAGGTATTACAGGATTTTTTGTTTATAAAATATTTAATATAGATTTTATATATGCATTATTATTAGGAGCAATAATATCATCTACAGATCCATCAGTATTGGTACCTTTATTTAAAAATATGAATGTGAGTAATAAACTAAAACAAACTATAATATCCGAATCAGCATTTAATGATGCTGCGGCTGCAATAGTAACTTTTGCTATTTTAGGGGTTATAGCAGGAGGAGAATTTTCACTAGGCAAAAGTGTTTTTGAATTATTAAAGTCATCTTTAGGAGGAATTTTAATAGGAGGAATATTTGGTTATATTTCTACCAAATTAATATCAGGAGAAAAGTATGCGTTTTTAAAGGAATTTCCTTCAGAAGTATCAATAGTAGCAGTAATAGGGACTTATTTAATTGCAGATAAAATAGGCGTTAGTGGATTTATGGCAGTATTTATAATAGGTATGGTATGTGGAAACAAGAAAAGGATTAATTGCAGCATACCAGATGAATATAATCAAACTCATCTTAGATTTAAAGAAGTTTTAACTATAATATTAAGAATGATGATATTTGTTTTATTAGGAAGTCATATAGATTTTGGAGTATTATCTAAATATTTTACAAAGGACTTGATGGTAGTAGCATTATTAATATTTGTTTCAAGACCAGTATCAGCATTTTTATCAGTTATATTTGATAGAAAAGCAAAGTGGAATATAAAAGAAATTATTTATCTTATGTGGGTTAGAGAAACAGGAGTTATACCAGCAGCATTAGTAGGTATGCTATTAACAATGCATATACAAAATTCAGATATAATAGCATCAGTAACATTTACGACAATAATAATAACATTAACATTTCAAGCAAGTACATCTAAGTCTTTAGCTAGATTACTAAAATTAGATGTAGGTGAAAGCAAAAAAGAAATAGCAGTAGATAGTGTAAAAATATAAAGTTTTTAAAATTAAAAAGTGAAATGTATAAAATAACACCTATAAGTTATGGGGAATAATACAAACTTATAGGTGTTACATATTAGCTATATTTTTTTAAATATTTATTCTTGTTTTGAACTATTTTATTAAGAGCCATAACTAAAAAATCTATTTCGTAGATGTCATTATACATACCAAAACTTAATCTAACCATACCAGGTCTTTCAGACATAGGTTTATCTGCATATGAGCCTATTTCTTCTTTTGGAATATTTAATATTTGTTGGACATAAGGTTGTGCGCAAAAACAGCCACTTCTTACAGCTATGCCAAATTCTTTAGAAAGTATTTCTGCGGTTATGCTATGATGCATACCATTTATATTAAAAGGTATTATGGCAACTCGAGGATAATTTATATCTGCGCAAGAGTAAATTTTTATATCTGGTATTTGTGAGATGTTTCTAAAAGCATATTTAAAAATATTTTGTTCATAAACTTCAATATTTTTCATTCCTATGCGTGTTATAGAATTTTTAGCTTCAACAAGAGCTACAACACCCATAACATTAGGAGTACCTGCCTCATCTTTTTCAGGAGGATCTGTCCATAGAACATAATCTTTAGTTACTACATTTACAGTCCCACCACCCTTATAGTCAGGATTTCCTTTTATAAAAGTTTCTTTAGGACCTATTAAAGCGCCTATACCAAAAGGAGCGTACATTTTGTGGGCAGAAAAAGCTAAATAATCAATGTGTTCTAAACTAGTATGCGGTTTCATACTAATTTTATAATGTGGTATAAGTTGTGCACCATCTACTAAAATTTTGCTACCAAATTTATGCACTAATTTTGCTATATCATAAATAGGATTTATATAACCTGTTACATTAGATGCACCAGTAATAGTAACTAATTTAACTTTACCACCATATTTTATTAATTTGTTTTCTAAATCTTCCATTATTAATCTTCCAAATTCATCTACCTCTATATAATCTATCTTGTATTTATTCCTCCAAGGTAAGTCATTAGAATGATGTTCCATAGAAGTACTTAAAACTATATCTTCATCACAGGAACAAAGTCTATAGGAAAGTTTATTAATAGCTTCTGTAGTATTTTTTAAATATATAACAGTATCTTTTTCTAAATCAGCTCCAACAAATCTTCCAATAACTTCTCTGGAATCTTCATATATTTTAGAAGATAATTGAGATTTATATCCAGTGCCTCTGTGAATGGACGAATACCAAGGAGAAAATTTTACAATAGCATTTACTACAGAAACTAAAGGTGGTGTAGTAGCTGCATTATCAAAATTTATACATGGAGATAGTTGTCCATTATATAAAGGTACTTTAGTGTCACTACCAACAACTAAATATCTATAAGGAGATCTTTTGTTATTATACATATAATCACCTCTATTCCCCTACTATATAATATTTAAAATATAAAAAAACGTAACTCAATTTTAAAAAATTATCTAGTAACTTTTAAAGGGAGAATTAAAGCAATAAATAATTTTAATCAATATTAGCTATAAAAATAAAGAATACTAATATTTTATATATAAGTATTTACTTATTATTAAGATAAAATAATAATATTTCACTTCTTATAATAAAAAATGTAAAATAATAAAAGGAAAAGAAAAGTAGTTATATTAGTCCGCATTTAAAATTAAAAATTACAAGATAAAATAGGAGATGGGAAAAATGAATAAACTAAAAACTTTATTACCAGGAATTTTAATATCATTTTTTATAGCTTTAATATCAACCTGGCTTGGAAGCTTAATGCCAGTAATAGGAGGAGCTGTATTTGGCATAATAATAGGTATAATAGTAAACAACATTGTAGGTAAGCCTAAAAGTACTATAGCAGGAGTAGGATTTACAGCTAAGAAAATATTGCAATGGGCGATCATAGTTTTAGGTGCGGGATTAAGTTTATCACAGGTAAGAAAAACAGGATTGGAGTCCTTAGAAGTAACTATATTTACAATAGCTACAGCTTTTATAACTGCTTATGGATTTGGTAAGTTTTTTAAAATACCAGATAAGTTAAAAACATTAATAGGGGTAGGTACAGCTGTATGTGGAGGTTCTGCTATTGCTGCTGTATCTCCTATAATAGAAGCAGATGAAGTAGAGATAGCTTATTCTATATCAACTATATTTTTATTCAATGTAATAGCTGTTTTAATATTTCCACCATTAGGTCATCTTTTGGGTTTTTCAGATAAAGCCTTTGGATTATGGGCAGGAACAGCTATAAATGATACCTCATCTGTAGTAGCGGCAGGATATGCTTTTAGTAATAAAGCAGGAGAGTATGCAACAATAGTTAAGTTAACAAGAGCTACTTTAATAATACCAATATCATTAATTTTTGCTTTTATAACAGCTTATAAAAAGAAAAAGGAAGCTAAAATGAAAAAAGGAGAAGTGAATTATTCCTTTAAAAAAATATTTCCATGGTTTATATTATGGTTTTTAGTAGCATCACTATTAAATACTATGGGGTTATTTAAAGGAAATACAATCCATTATATAAATCAGTTAGGAAAATTTTTAATAGTAATGGCACTATCAGCAATAGGACTAAGTTCAAACTTTAAAGAAATGACTAAAGCTGGATTTAAACCAATACTTTTAGGAGTTATAGTATGGTTTAATGTAGCAATAGTAAGTATAATAATACAATTTATAACAGGACAAATATAATGAAAATATTACTTAAAAGGTAGTTTGCTTTCAGTATATTAAAAGGAATATATTTTTAGAAGGGTAACTTACGACTACAAGAGATTCTAGTTTGTTTTCACTTAAAATGTATATACTAGAAACATTGTTTTTCATAATTATATAAATATAATATAATTCAACTCTATTACATTTATTATTTCTTCTTTAATTTCTAATATATATTTAAATAAATATTTAAATAATTAATTTATAAAAATAAATTCAAAAAAGATCTACTTTTAGTAAAGATTTTTTGAGTTTATTTTATTATTTTGTATTAAAAAAGAAACAATAAACAGAGGGAAATATCCTAAAAATGATTATTATAGTGAGGTTAAAAAATTATAGTTATAAAATATTTTACTATTTAATTTTTATAAAAATTAAAATTATACTTCTGGTGTTAACATTATTCTTTGACCAGGGGCAATATGATAGGTTGATAATAATGCAATATATCTGTGATCTTCTAATAATAGTATAGGTCTTCCAGCTGACAAACCAACAAAGGAGCATTCTTTTCCTTCATTATGGAAATGTTTTATTAAATTTGTAACAATATCATCATTATTAAAACACCATTCATCTAATTCAACAAGAATATGTTCCTCAGGTAAAATATTTAATGCTTGTTTGAAACCTTGTAAAAATTCATTTTCCTTTTTCATAAAAACACTCCCTAATAAATAAATTTATTTAATTTAAAAAGTATTTCACACAATAAATAGTTCCTCTATTATATTTGTAATAATTACCATATTTATGAGAAACTATTTTTGTAATTGGATATATTCAGTATAGGTTATTACACAGGTGTTGTAAAATAATGTATTATATTATAATGATACAAAAAAGTTCAAATTATTTGAAAGTAATAAAAAGTATTGATTATTCAGCAAATTGATAATGAATACTTATTTGACATTAATTATGAAAAGTGGTGTCATTAATTATAATACTATTTTATACAAAGAAATATATAGGAGAATAATATGAACAATAAGATTTATAATAAAAAAGGTGATAAAAATTTATTCAAACTTTTAATAACATATGGAGTATTAATATAGCTAAAACAGTAGATGCTTTGCTTGTATTACTATAGTTACGAAAGTATTACTATATAGTTTTCTAAGTAACACCTTTGCAATTATAAGATAAAGAATGTTCATAGTATATAAATTATTAAAAAAGCACTAGAGTTAATAAACACTATGTTATAATTTAAATATGATTTAATTTATTTTTGATTAAATATTAATCCAATTTAATATGATTTTAATGTTTTTAGGAGTGAATTTGATGAAAGACCACAATGAAATGGGAATAAATTTACAAGTATTTGATGAGATAAAAAATAGTATATTAAAAAATCCTAAAATAAATAAAGCAGTTATTTTTGGATCGCGTGCTAGAGGAGATTATAAAAAAACTTCTGATATAGATATTTGTATATATGGTAAGGACATACAAAATATGGATATAAATCTTTTAGAAGATAGCCTTAATGAAATTAATACACCTCTTGATTTTGATATAGTGTATTTTGATAAAATATCTAAAGAAGCCCTTAAAATTAATATAGAAAAGGATGGTATTTTAATATATGTTAAAAAATAGATTAGAAGAAAGACTAGAGGATTTTAAAAAAGCTTTTAAAAAGTTAAAAGAAAGCACTGACTTAAAAGTAGAAAATGATATTGTAATAGATGGTGTTATTCAAAGATTTGAATTTACATTTGAACAAAGCTGGAAGCTTATGAAACTTTATCTAGAGTATGAAGGTATAGAAGAAGCTAAGAGTCCAAGAAGTACAATAAGAGCAGCATTTAAATATGGAATTATAGAAGACGGAGATGCTTGGATAAGTATGATGATAGACAGAAATAAAACTTCCCATGTATATGATGAAAATACCGCTATAGAAATATATAATAGTATAAAATCAAATCATGTTAATCTTTTAGAAAAAATGTTAAATAAAATGGAAGAGCTTTTATAATTTAAACATAAAAGCATCATTTTGCAGGTTTCCCTTTCACTTAGAAATTATAACAACATCTTTTAAATGTATTAAAACAGTAAATACTTTTAGAGAAAATAGATATCTAGAAAAATAATAAGAATACTTTATTTGTGAACTAATATTTAAGCGTTAAGTAAACAGTAGGTTTACTTAACTCTGCTGTCACAGGACGTGTCATTAGACCGTTAGCTTAAATATTAGGACACAAATATTAGTATTCTTTATTTTTATAGCTATCTATTAAACAAAAGTATTTATTGTTTTAATTCTCAACTTTTAAAGATTGTTACGTCATGCTTCCCTATATTAAGAAAGAGTTAAGGATTAAGAAAAGATTTTGTTAAGATATTTTAAGTACAATTATTATTATATAAAATAAAAACACAATAGAGGTTATGGGGGAAGTTGAATTGATATGCAAAATTAAAAAAAATATAATACCATTAATTTTAATGGCAATAATACCGATAGTAAATGTTTTTTATGCTATCTTAAATAATTCAAATAGAAAAGTATATACTTTAGTGACAGGATTTGATAAAGCTATGCCATTTATAGCTGCATTTTCTGTACCTTATATGATATGGTATCCTTTTATAATTATATGTTTGATATATATGTGCTTTAGAAATAGAGAACTATATTATAAGTCTTTGTCAGCTATAACACTAAGTTTAATCACAAGTTATATTATATTTTTCTTTTTTCAAACTACAGTACCAAGACCAGAAGTAGTAGGTAATGATATTTTTAGTAGTATTGTTAAATTTATATATAATACAGATAATCCTTATAATTGTTTCCCAAGCATTCATGTTATAACTACTTATATTATTATGAGAAATATGTTAAATCATAAAATAAAAAATAGTAGAATAATTAATATTTTTGTTTTAATATTGGGGATACTTATTATAATATCTACTGAATTTATAAAACAACATGTTTTATTCGATATAATATTTGCTATAATCTTAGGTGAGGGAATTTATAACATGATAAATTATTATGGTTTGGAGATGATTAAAAAATGTCAGCAGAAAAAATACTTATTGTTGATGATGAAAAAGAAATTAGGGATTTAATAGATATATATTTAACCAATGAAGGTTATATAACCTTAAAGGCATCTAATGGTGTAGAGGCTTTGGAATTATTAAAAACTAATAACGTTCATCTTATAATATTAGATGTAATGATGCCTAAGATGGATGGAATAGAAGCTTGTATGAAAATAAGAGAAGAAAAAAGTATGCCTATAATAATGCTTTCTGCTAAAAGTGAAGATATGGATAAAATAATAGGATTAACTACAGGTGCAGATGATTATATAACAAAACCTTTTAATCCTTTAGAACTCTTGGCTAGAGTAAAATCCCAATTAAGAAGATATATAAAACTTAATAATTCAAACGGCAATGAAAGCGAGGATATTATTACTATAGAAGATATAACTATAAATGTAGCAACACATGAAGTTAAAATTGGAGATCAGTTAGTTAAGCTTACTCCAAGAGAATTTGATATTTTAGAGCTATTATCTAGAAACAGAGGCGTAGTATTTAGTATAGAAAAAATATATGAACTAGTATGGAAAGAGGAATTTTTAGATTCTAATAATACTGTAATGGTTCATATAAGAAAACTAAGAGAAAAAATAGAAGAAAATCCTAGGAATCCACGATATGTAAAAACAGTTTGGGGAGTTGGATATAAGGTTGAAAAATAGAATAAAAAAATTATTTAATAAAATATTAAAACCTTTTAGGTATTTATACAAATTAATATCTTATAAAATAAAGAAAAGTATAAGGCTAGAACTTATATTTACCTTTGGCGTATGCTTTTTAATGGCTATCATGACATATGTTATAGCTAATAGTTATTTAACTAGAGCTAGTAAGTATTCAGAGATAGATTATAAAAGAGGTATAAATGACATTTATCAATATTCCTTGTCTATATCAAATGAAATTAATGATCAGAAATTAAAAGTAGGAGATAAAGAAATCATACAAGAGATTATAAATAGAAATTGGGAAAGAGATAAGAATAATAAAATATTTATAGCCAATACTGAAGGAAAAATTCTTTTTAAAGGAAAAAATGTAGAGGCTGAAATGGTTGATATATTTGAAATCATAAAAAATAATATACAACTTCAAAATATAGATAACTATGAATATGATTACGATGTAGGAAGAAAGGAATTTGTAAGTATTAATCCATTAATTTTTCAAGATGGAAAGGGTTATATAATAGTTCAAGGTATACCAAAAGCAGAAACTATATATTACACTAAGGACAAATCTGTAAGTTCGTTTTTCCTATCAGTTGCAATATTTATATTTGGATTTTTATTCATAACAAAAAGGAAGATGAACTATATAGAAGAACTATCAAATGGACTTCTACAAATATCAAAAGGAAATTTAGATTATAGGGTAAAAAGATCAGGCAATGATGAACTAGCATTATTAGCAGATAATATAAATTACATGGCTAAAGAATTAAGTGACAAAATAGAAAAGGAAAGAAACATAGAAAAAGCTAAAAATGATTTAATAACAAATGTTTCACATGATTTAAGAACACCACTTACATCTATAATGGGATACTTAGGATTAATAAAAGAACAAAAATTTAAAAGTGAAAAAGAATTGATGGAGTATGCTAATGTAGCTTACAATAAATCGGAAAAACTAAAAAATCTAATACAGGATTTATTTTCTTATACTAAATATAGTAATAATAGAGTAGAACTAAAGAAGCAGAAAATCATTTTAGCAGAACTATTAGATCAATTAATAGAAGAATTAGTACCTATATGTGAAGAAAATAAAGTAAGTATAAATAAATATGCTTGGGATTATGAAATAATATCAGAAATAGATCCAGATAAAATGGTAAGAGTTTTTGAAAATCTAATAATGAATGCCATAAGATACAGTATAAAACCAGGAGAAATAAAAATTAATTTGTATAAGGAAAGAGTATTCTCTATGATATCTATATCAAATAAAAGTGAAGAAATATCAAAAGATGACTTAAAAAAATTATTTGATAGATTTTATAGATTAGATAAATCAAGAACTACATCAACTGGTGGAAGCGGCTTAGGATTGGCTATAGCTAAGAGTATAGTAGAAATGCATAAAGGAAGTATTTGGGCAGAGTACCAAAAAGGATATGTAACTTTTTATATAAAATTAATTATGATAGAAGATGAATAAGATTTGTTAAGGCCTGGTGCAATTGCATCAGGTTTTAAATTATAATATAATGAATGCGTATTAAATAAAAAGATAAAATATAGCAGTAGTAGAAGATAAGATTTTAAAAGCATATTAAATTAAATCTTTCAAAATACTAAGTAGATTTAATAAAATATATTGGTGTTAAAAAATCATAAAAACAAAAAGAAATAGCATAGAAAGGAGAAGTTGTGGTTTGCTATGATTTCCATAACTAGGTTATTGTGAAAGGATACTTAATATTTATAATAATATACGCCATCATACTAATATTAGCAGGATTTATAGTAAAAAAATACGTAAAAGGTGCTGCGGATTTTTTTGTAGCAGGAAGAAAGCTTAATTCTAAATTATTATTTACCACATTAATAGCAGCAAATATAGGGGCAGGATCTACTGTGGGTATAACAGGTATTGCATACAAGTATGGAGTATCTTCTTATTGGTGGATATTTATGTCAGCTATAGGAACAATAGTGTTAGCTTTTTGGGTAGGGCCTAAGATATGGGAAAAATCTATGAAATATAATTTGTACACATTAGGAGATTATTTAGATATAAGATATTCTAAATATTTTAAAGGAGTTATATCTGTAATGATGACCATAGGTACATTAGCATTATTTGCAGGTCAACTCATGGGAATTGCATGGATATTAAATGTAACTTCAGGAATTAATAAAAATATAGGAATTTTAATTGGAGCAGTAGTTGTAATTCTTTATTTTTCATCTGGTGGGCTTTTATCTTCAGCTATAGTAAACGTATTAGAATTAGTAATAATAATATTAGGTTTTATAATTGCAGTACCATATTGTATAAAAAGTGTAAATGGATTTAGTGGGTTACATACAGCTATATTAAATAATTTACCAGCAAATGAAAGTGTAAATTATTTCAGTTTAAAAGGTATAGGAATGAGCACTATAGTAGGATGGTTTTTAATGCTTACACCATCATTTTTCATATCACCAGGATTAATAGGAAAGGTTTATGGAGCAAAGGACATAGAAACTATAAAAAAAGGAGCAGGAATATGTGCAGTAGTTCAAGGCTTATTTGCATTTTTACCTACTATATTAGGAATGTGTGCTTTTGCAGTATTTCCAAACCTTAGTCAACAGGAATTAGCATTACCTATGGTTATGAAAAACTTAATGCCTTTTTCAGTATCTGCTTTAGCATTAGCTGCTATATTTGCAGCAGAAATTAGTACAGCAGATGCGGTTTTATATATGTTAACAACTACATTTACAGAAGATATATATAAAACTTTTATAAATCCTAAAATAGAAGATAAAAAATTATTAAAGGCAGGAAGAATAGTTACAATTGTAGGTGGCATATTAGGGGTAGCAATAGCATTTATATTGCCTAATATAATAACAGCACTGTCTATATTTTATACACTAATGTCTGTTTCTTTGACAGTACCACTATTATTTGGTCTATTTTCAGAAAAACCAAATACTAAAATTGCTTTCATATCATCAATAATAGGAATAATAGTAACATTGTATTTGCAATTTCAAAATAATGATAAAGGTATATGGATATTAAATGCGCAATCTACGGGAATATTATGTTCTTTGATTGTAATGATAATCTTTCTAGTCCTAAATAAAAAGGCTAAGCTTAAAAGGGAAGAGAGTGTTTAATTTTTTAAAATTTTTAGTTATCATTATAATAGTTTGTAAAGATATTAAAACAAGAAATATTTTTGTTCAATAGATAGCTATAAAAATAAAGAATACTAATATTTGTGTTCTAATATTTAAACTAACGCTCTAATGCCACGTCCTGTGGCAGCAGAGCTAAGTAATAGAGTAGGAAGTGAAAGAGTATAGATTACAGATTTTATGGAGTAAAATTCATTTCATCTGTACACTGTACTCTTTAATCTATACTCTGAATTAATATTAGTTCACAAATAAAGTATTCTTTTTATTTTTTTAGATAGCTATTTTCCCTAAAATTATTTCTTATTTTAATGACTTTAAAGTTTTTAAAAGTATTTTTAACTAAACAAATTATATGCTTAAAAAGTTTTATAGGAAATCCTAACTAAATAAAGCACACAATTAAGAAGTTTCAAAGTCATATGAGGCATATTGTGTTAAAATCAATAGATTAATATAATGTACTAATATGTTATATTTAAAAATAAATTATGCAATTTTATTCATTAAAATAGAATACATCGATATGAATGAGCTATAAACTGTTCTTTAAATGCTAATTTTCTTATTTAGATTAATAATTAATGCAAATTTTGGAGGATGCATAAAAATTTATTTTATGCATATTTATGTTAAAAATATAACAATGAAAACGAAAATCATTGTTATAGATTAAAAAAGTAATGTATGAAGCATATATGAAAATTTCCTAAAAACATTATATACAAATATAAATAACATATATTTATATTATGAAAGTCATTAAAAAATTAATATTATTAATAGAAACAATATGTAAAACATATAATTAAAATGAAGCAGATAGTAAATGTATTCAATAAAGATATTGATTATATTTTAAAATATGTATATCTTTATATTTTAAAATAAATTTTTATTTGAAATGGTTATTTTTTATTATAGAAAGTATAGTATTTTTTTCTATATTTTTGGATTAGAAAATAAAAAAATGCAAGATTTTGTTTTAAAACTTACAATTGTATATTGTAGTAAAAAATTTACAAGAAAAATTTGCAGAAAATATGTAATTTTTAAACAAATAAGTATATAAAATCATATAAAGTCTGTTATAAATTAAACTTAGTATTACTCTTGTAAATCGATTACAAAAAACTTATAATAAGTATAAGTATAATTTTATTTTAATTTAATTTAAAATGTAAAATTTTGTAATGATAGCTAGTAAAATTACACTTGCAGATGTGGACAAATTCCTATAAAATAATTAGTGTGTTCTTAAAATAAAATTAATATATTAAAAATTTCTTAATAATTACTACTTAATATTAAAAAAATAAGATAAAAATTATAGGGAATTTTTTTGCGTTTTATTTTGGCACAGTTGTTGCTAACAATTATTATGTAGTAGCTTTAACTTTATGAAGTTGTTTATTATTTTATTTTAATCTTTATTCTTAATTAATAATAATAAATTTACTGTTTTTATTCAATCCATATTTTAAGTAATAATATTGTGTATTTCATGATTTTTACCATGTATGCATAAAGATAGGAGGATTAGTATGGAACTATTAACTTTTAAAAAAGGTGTACATCCACCACATGGAAAATACCTTACAGAAAAAAAGCCTATAGAAGAATATTTACCAAAAGGCAATTTAGTTTTTCCTATGTCCCAACATATAGGGGCACCTTGTAATCCTGTAGTTAAAAAAGGGGACAGGGTATTAGTAGGCCAAGTTATAGGAGAAGCTACAGGCTTTGTATCAGCACCTATACACAGCAGTGTTTCAGGTACTGTAAAAAATATTGCTCCCGTATTAACTGCAGCAGGAACAAAGGCAATGGCAGTTATTGTAGAAAATGATGGACAATATGAAGAAATTGAAATGCCAAAACCAAAAGATTACAACGAAATGACAAAAGAAGAAATAATTAAATTAATTCAACAATCAGGTATCGTTGGTATGGGTGGAGCCTGTTTTCCAACTCATGTAAAACTTTCACCACCACCAGACAAAAAAATAGATTCAATCATAGTAAACGCAGCAGAATGTGAGCCATATTTAACTTGTGACCACAGACTTATGCTAGAAGAATCAGATAAAATAGTAGAAGGTTTAAAAATAATATTAAAAATATTCCCAGAAGCTAAGGGGTATATAGGAATAGAAAATAATAAACCAGATGCTATAGAAGCTATGAAAAAAGCATCAGAAGGAATAGCAAATATAGAAGTTAAAGCTCTTAAAACTAAATATCCACAAGGAGCAGAAAAACAATTAATATATGCTATAAGAGGAAGAGAAGTTCAATCAGGAAAACTTCCAGCAGATGCAGGATGTGTTGTTCAAAACACTGCAACAGTTAGAGAGATATACAATGCAGTAGTTTTGGGAAGACCATTAATGGAAAGAATTATAACAGTTACAGGCGAAGCTGTTAAAGAACCTAAAAATATAAGAATGAAACTTGGAACAAACCTTAGAGAATTAGTAGAATTCTGTGGAGGATATAAAGAAGATCCAGTTAAAGTTATATCCGGCGGTCCAATGATGGGTATGACAATACCAACATTAGATATACCAACAGTAAAAGGCTCTTCAGGCTTATTAAGCTTAACTGCGGCTCAAGCGGTATTACCACAAGCATCAAGCTGTATTAGATGTGGAAGATGTGTAGAAGCATGTCCAATGAACTTAATACCATCTACATTAGATTCTTTCTCTAATAGAGGTGAATTAGGTGCATTTGAAGAGTTACACGGTATAGATTGTATAGAATGTGGATGCTGTACTTTTGTATGTCCAGCTAAACGTCATTTAATCCAATCTATAAGAACAGCTAAACGTACAGTTATAGCTTCAAAAAGAAAAAAATAATTTAAGTAAGGAGTGACTTTGGATGTCTGAATCAATGTATACATTATCTTCATCTCCACATATTCGTTCAAAAGATTCTGTTCAATCAATAATGAGAGATGTTATAATAGCTTTACTTCCAGCAGCTATTGCAGGAGTATATTTCTTTAAATTAAAAGCACTTTTAGTTATATTAACAGCAGTTATTTCTTGTGTAGCAGCAGAATATATCTGGGAAAAAGCTACAGGAAGAGATATAAGTATAGGAGATCTAAGTGCAGTAGTAACAGGAATGTTGCTTGCATTTAACGTACCACCAACACTTCCATTATGGATGGTAGTTATAGGCAGCTTTTTCACTATAATAGTTGTTAAACAATTCTTTGGAGGAATAGGACAAAACATAGTAAACCCAGCATTAGCAGGAAGAGCATTTTTACTTGCATCTTGGCCAGTAGCTATGACTACTTGGACTGTTGATGGAGTTACTACAGCTACACCACTTGCTATTTTAAAGGGTGCTCCAGGAGAGTTACCAAATTTAGCATCAGCTTTCTTAGGCCACATAGGAGGATGTATTGGTGAAACATCAGCTTTAGCATTACTTATAGGTTTTGCATATCTTTTATATAGAAGAATAATAACTTGGCATATACCTGTTACTTATATAGGAACTGTATTTGTATTTACAGCAATAATAGGTAGACATGGAGCTATGTCTGGAAATGCAATATATGAAATATTTGTAGGTGGATTAATGTTAGGTGCTATATTTATGGCAACTGATTACACAACTTCACCAATGACTAAAAAAGGACAGGTTATCTTCGCAATAGGATGTGGTGTTATAACAACAGTTATACGTATATTAGGCGGATACCCAGAAGGAGTTTCTTACTCAATATTATTAATGAATTTATGTGTACCTCTAATAGATAAATTTATAGCTCCAAGAGTATTTGGGGAGGTGAAATAATGGAAAAGAATGAAACTCTAAAATTAGGATTAAAGCTTCTTATAATAGCAGCGGTAGCTGGACTTATATTAGGAGGAGCTTATACAATAACAAAAGAACCTATAGCTAAGCAAGTAGAAAAAACAAATAGTGAAGCTATGAAAGAAATACTTCCAAAAGCAGATAAGTTTGAAAAAGTAGATGGAAAATCAAACGATGCAGTACTAGAAGTTAATGAAGGAAAATCAGGCAGTAATACAGCAGGATATGCTATTAAAGTTTTAACAAAAGGTTATGGTGGAGAAATAGAAATGATGGTAGGAGTTTCTAAAGAAGGAAAAGTAGAAGGAATAAAGGTTCTTTCCCATTCAGAAACACCAGGACTTGGAGCAAATGCAGAACAACCAAAATTCTCAGGACAATTTAAAGGAAAACCAACTGAGAAAGATTTAGAAGTTGTTAAGACAGCTCCAGGAAAAGATAATGAAATAGAGGCAATGACAGGTGCAACTATAACATCAAAGGCAGTTACAAAGGGTGTTAATGATGCTGTTAAGTTTTATAAAGACGAATTATCAAAAAATCCTTCTAGCAGCGGAAAAGTAGATGGTAAATCTGGAGCTACAACAAGCTTTAATACAGAAGACACAAAGTTAAATAAGTATGTTGTAAATTATGAAAAAATGAATTAAAGGGGGATAAATGGTGAGCGTTTTAGGAGAAAGATTAAAAAATGGAATTATAGACGAAAATGTTACCTTCGTTCAAGTTCTAGCAATGTGTCCAACTTTGGCAGTAACATCAAGTGCTGAAAATGGCATAGGTATGGGACTTGCATCTACAGTAGTTCTTATGGGTTCAAACTTAGTTATATCATTGCTTAGAAAAGTAATACCAGAAAAAATTCGTATACCAGCATTTATAGTAGTAATAGCAGCTTTTGTTACATTGCTTGAATTTTTAATGCAAGGTTTCGTACCAGAATTATATAAAAAATTAGGGATATTTATTCCACTTATAGTTGTTAACTGTGTTATTCTAGGAAGAGCGGAAGCATATGCATCAAAAAATCCTCCAGTATCTTCAATATTTGATGGATTAGGTCAAGGATTAGGATTTACATTATCATTAACAGTAATAGGAATGATAAGAGAGCTATTAGGAGCAGGACAATTATTTAAACATCAAATAATGCCATCTTCATTCCAACCAGCTTTAATAATGATACTTGCGCCAGGAGCATTCTTTACATTAGGAATATTAATGGCAATACTAAACAGCAGGAAATTAAAAAAAGCTAAATAGCCAAGAGAAGGAAGTTTAAATATCCTTATAAGAGGAAAGGGTGAAAAAAGTATGAAAATATTTGCTTTGATTATATCAGCGTTATTTGTTAATAACTTCGTTTTATCAAGATTCTTAGGAATATGTTCTTTCCTTGGTGTTTCAAAAAAAGTTGAAACTGCTACAGGAATGGGACTTGCAGTTACATTCGTTATGGCATTATCATCACTTATATCTTATATAGTGTATCATGCTATA
This sequence comes from Clostridium sporogenes, assembly GCA_019933195.1. Lineage (NCBI taxonomy): Bacteria > Bacillati > Bacillota > Clostridia > Eubacteriales > Clostridiaceae > Clostridium > Clostridium sporogenes. The sequence goes on along the minus strand of CP082942.1, from coordinate 1,798,649 downwards.
CTTGTACCATTTAATATAACTTATTTATACACTATAACTTTCATATTAGTTATAGCAGCATTAGTTCAATTTGTTGAAATGGTTATTAAAAAGAAGAGTCCTAGTTTATACAAAGCTCTAGGAATATTCTTACCACTTATAACTACAAACTGTGCTATATTAGGTGTGGTTATTATAAACATGAACGACAAACTTAATTTAATAGAATCACTAATATTTGGAACTTTCTCAGGACTTGGATATATGCTTGCAATAGTTCTTTTAGCAGGATTAAGAGAAAGAATGGAAGCATGTGATAAAATGCCTAAAGCAATGGAGGGTCTTCCAATATCATTAATAACAGCAGGCCTTATGGCAATGGCATTCTTGGGTTTCCAAGGACTACTACATTAGGAGGTGTAGATAGATGAATGAATTACTATTTCCTATATTAAGCTTAGGTGGGTTAGGACTTTTATTTGGTGTTCTTTTAGGATATGCAGCTAAAAAATTCGCCGTAGAAGTAGACCCTAAGGTACCATTAATAAGAGATTCTTTACCAGGGGCTAACTGTGGTGGTTGTGGATATGCAGGATGTGACGCATATGCTCAAGCAGTAGCAGAAGGTGCAGCTCCAGCAAATGCTTGTACAGTAGGTGGAGCTGGAGTAGCGTCAAAAGTAGCAGAAATAATGGGAGTTTCAATAGATGAATCAGAACCATTAAAAGCATACGTACAATGTAACGGAACTTGTGATAAAGCTAAGCAAAGAGGAGAGTACTACGGAACAATGGATTGCCAACAAGCATCAGTAGTTCCAGGCGGTGCATCAAAATCTTGTCAATATGGATGTTTAGGTTTAGGAAGCTGTGTTAAAGCCTGTGCCTTTGATGCTATCCATGTAATAGAAGGTGGAATAGCAGAAGTAGATCCACAAAAGTGCGTAGGCTGTGGAGCCTGTGTAAAAGCTTGTCCAAGAGCAGTAATAGATTTAAAACCATTATCAGCTGTAATTAGAGTAGCATGTAACTCTAAAGACACATTAAAAGCTGTTAAAGACATATGTCAAGTAGGATGTATGACATGTAGACTATGTGAAAGAACTTGTCCAGTAAAGGCTATAACAATGGAAAACAATCTACCAGTAGTAGACAAAGAAAAATGCGTAAAATGTATGGCATGTGTTAAAAAATGTCCTACAAATGCATTAATAGCTTACGGAAAAGATATAAAAATAAAAGAAGAGAAACCAGCAAACTAGTTTAATGAGAGTACAGAGTACAGAGTACAGAGTACAGAGTACAGAGTACAGAGTACAGAGTACAGAGTACAGAGTACAGAGTACAGAGTACAGAGTACAGAGTACAGAGTACAGAGTACAGAGTACAGAGTACAGAGTACAGAGTACAGAGTACAGAGTACAGAGTACAGAGTACAAATAAAAAGAGTTAAGTAAATAAATTTACTTAACTCTTTTTTTATTTTATAAAGATTAATTAAAGGAAATTAATGGATGTAAGAAATTCCAAATAGATAATATTCAATAAGGCCCTAAAAAATGAAAAGTTTTATACGAATATTATATAGAATGTACAAATGAGAACTAATTTAGTATATAATTAAAAATATAGAAAATTATATAAACGGAGGGTAATGTATGTTAAAGAAAAATAAAAAAGTTCTTTCAATCATAACTGCTACTTTAGTAATGGTACTAGGAATTTCTTTTACTAATGTACAAGCAGCTGCTATAAAAAGAATGAATGGAAGTAACAGAATAGATACAGCTAATAAAACAGCAAAAGAAATATTTAAAAAATCAGAATCAGTCATTTTAGTAAATGGTACAGGTTATGCAGATGCAGTAAGTTCAGCCCCACTTTCAAGATTATTGAATGCACCAATACTTTTGACTGAAAATAAAGGATCTTTAGAGGCAGAAGTTTTAAATACCATAACTGAATTGCAAAATGTAAAAAAAATATATATAGTTGGTGGTACTGGTGTTGTATCTCCAGCCATAGAAAGTTCATTGAAAAGTAAGGGGTTCCAAGTTACACGTTATGATGGACAAAAATATGGAGATAAAACAAGATACGGAACTAATGCTAGAGTAGCAGAAGAAATACTAAAATTAAATCCTAAATCAAAGACAGGGATTTTAGTAAATGGACAAGATGGATATGCAGATGCATTATCTGTAGCTTCAGTAGCAGCTACTAATGGATATCCAGTATTATTTGGTAATTCTAAAAGTGTGCCTAATGTGGTAAAGAATAATATAATATCACAAAATAAATTGCAGGTTCTTGCAGTAGGTGGTAGTGGAGTATTACCTTCTTTTGTAGTTAATTCTGTAAATGGTAATAAAATAACTTCAGATGCTCAATCTAAAAATAGATTTCAAACTAATTTATCAGTATTAGAATACTTTAAAGGTAAAGGCGGATTAGATTTTAGTAACATATATGTTGCTGCAGGAGGACAAGGGGGAAAAGTTGGAGAAGGCCAATTTGCAGATGCCCTAGTAGCATCAGCAGCTGCTGCTAAAACAGGTTCCCCATTAGTGTTAAGTGGATTAGGAGCAGGAACAACAGAAATAGAGAATGCAGAGAAATTTATTGAAACTAATATAACTGATGAAGGTAATTTGGTTATTGTTGGAGGAAAGGCATCAGTGTCAGAATCAGTAGAAGAAAAATTAGATGAAAAAGTAGGAGATTTTAGAGTATCAGATATACTTTAGAAAATAATATAGTATAGAATATATTAAAAAGAGATGATATCTCAAAAATCAAAGTTATTTTGGAAAATACTTTTTAAGTTAACAATTGTAAAATGATTAATGCTCAAAGAATATTGTCTAATCTTTAATAGATAATATTCTTTGAGCATTTTTAATTAAACAATTAATTGCTTATTGATAATTGATCACTGTTAATCAAATAGTTTTATGTTTTTTAAATTTTTTTGGAGATATTTAGTGCATAGGCCTATAAAATAGCCTGTTATTATACCAGAAATCATGAGTACTGGTAGATACACATATATTCTAAAATCTTTTACAACAAAGGCTGCTACAAAAAGTTGACCTATGTTGTGGAATATGGCACCACAAATACTTATAGAACTTAAACTTAAACTTTCTTTAAATTTATAATAAAGTACAATCATAATAATATTGCTCAAAAAACCACCGGCCAAACTAAACATAAAAGAAGACATATTACCTGCAAACATAGAACCTAAAAGTGTTCTTAAAAACATAACTAAAATAGCTTCATATCCACCTAACATTACTAAGGTAATTAGTGATATAACATTTGCAAGTCCTAGTTTAATACCTGGAAAAAGCACAGGTATCTGAGATTCTATTATGTATATAATTAAAGCAATACCTACCATTAAACTTAAAAAAATCATTTTTTTAGTGTTAAAATGTTTATTTTTCATATAGATTACTCCTAAATTTAATAAGAAACTGCATCCACTTCATTATTATTTTTTTCAATAGTAATTATAAGTTTATGAGGAAGACAGGCGGCTGTTTCTCCGGGTTTTTTTAATGTTCCTGATTTTACGCAAATTTTATCTGGGCAATTTGCATCTATAAATCTAATGGAACCCTTATCTACTTCTATAACATTATAACCTTTATGGCCATTACCATCATACTCAATTTTAAATTTTTCTTTTTCTTTCACTTTAGATAAATCAATTTTTTTTACAATTTTACCATCCTGTTTTATTACGGCTACAGCATTTTCGGATTTTACAAAGAATTTGAAGAAAATGATGCTTAATATGCTTAAAGCTAATAGCATAGCTACTAAATATATTACAACTTTATCACCTTTTTTCATAGTCACACCACCTATTATTTTATATATAGAATAATGATTTATTAAATGTAAAATTAAATTTCCATAAAAAATTTAATTTATTTTTAAGCTTTGTAAAGTAAGTTTTTAATAAATTTATTTATTTTGAAGTTTAAAATCTGTATTAGTTAATTCAAAAGTATTTTTAAGTCCAGAGGTTATATAAACCTTTTTATCATTAGTTACAAATACAGCTTCAACATCTTTTAAGCTTTCTATTAATTTTTTACCTTCATCTAATCCTAAAGTATAAACACTAGTAGATAAAGCATCTCCATCTATAGATTTATCTGATATTATAGAAACACTAATAAGTCCTTTTTCAGCAGGATAACCTGTTTTGGTATCAAATATATGGTGATATCTTTTCCCGTCCTTTTCAAAAAATCTTTCATAATTACCAGAAGTAACTATAGATTTATTAGAAAGAGGTATTTTACCTAGAAAATTTCCTCTTGGATTTAAAGGATTCTGTATACCTATTTTCCATGGGGTTTTATCGGGTTTATCGCCTAGAACATATACGTTACCTCCAAGACTTAGAAAAGCAGATTCAATGTTATGATCTATAAGTACTTTTTTTAGCTCATCTGCAGTATATCCTTTAGCAATAGCTCCTAGATCTATAGATTGACCTTTTCTTTTAAGCATAACAGTAGATTCTTTTTCATTTATAATAACATCCTTATAATTTACAAATTTTAAAGCGTTATCTATTTCATCTTTAGATGGTACTCTTGCTTTATCTGTTCCAATGCCCCAAAGGGATACTAAAGGTTCTACAGTTATATCAAAGGACCCTTTTGTTTTTTTACTATATATTAATGAAGCTTTTACCACGTCTAAAGTATTTTTGCTTACTTTAACGGGAGCTATTCCGGCATTTTTATTAATTTTATTAACTTCACTGGTAGCTATATTAACAGACATTTTGTTTTCTATATCAGAAATTTTATCTACAGAAGCTTGCACTGCCTTTTCTGCATTTTTGCCATAAGCTTTTATATCTATTATAGTACCCATAAGATAAGTTTCTCTAGATACTGGTTCTTTTGTTTTAGAATTACAACCTACAAAAATTGAAGGTAAGAAAATACATAAAAGAAGTATATTAATATATTTAATTTTCAAACTAAATCAACTCCAATCTTTAATTTTTAACAATATTTTAAATTAAATATAAATAAGAAATAGATAAACTACATATTTAATTATATATTGTATAGGATGATTATAAAAGTATTGTAGAAAAAATAACGTTAAATCATATAAATTAAATTATATATTATAAAAATTTAAAAATATTTCCATCAAAAAGGAGGACATTACCATTATATATAGAATAATGTAATTAGAATATAATATGGCTTATTATGGTTTATTATGGATCAGTATACATTTATTATAAAGACATTAATTAAAATAAAGAATCTATAAAAAAATTAAAATAATTTGTCGAATAATATATAAATTTGAAAAATGTAAATTTAAAATGTCTAAATATAATATAATTTGTAATATTATAATGTATTTTGTAAAAAATATTATTATATGAAATAAATATTACTTATAGAAAATCTTACAAGCCTGTGCTATAATTAAAAATGACTTAAAAATTCATGTTTAAGAAAATAAACTAAAAATAACATATGTTATGTTAAAGCCAACTAAATAATACTATTAAGAAATATATATATTAAAGGAAAAGTTAACATGCTATTTAAAGCAAAAAGCAACAATAGTAATGTTATTTATTTTATTAATTATGTTTACACATTTAAGGAGGTATAAGCACATGAATAAGAAAGGTACAAGAGCACTAGCAAGTGCTACAGTTGTTGGACTAGTTTTACAACTGTTGCAACAGGAAACGTTAAAGCAGCACCAGGAGACGTTAATAAGGTACAAGGAAAAGACAGATATGAAACTGCTGCAAACGTGGCAAAAACTAATTGGAAAGATGGAGCTAAAGATGTAATAATAGCTTCAGGAAATGGTTATGCAGATTCATTAAGTGCATCTGTATTAGCTAAAAAATTAAATGCACCAATAATATTAACTACAGCAGGAGAATTAAATTCAAATGCTAAAAGTGCATTAGAAACATTAAAACCAGAAAATGTTTATGTTATAGGTGGAAATGCATCTGTATCAGAAGCAGTAAGAAGTGGTCTTAAAAAAGATTACAAAGTAACTGAATTAGGTGGAAAAACTAGATTCGAAACTAACCTAGCAGTAGCTAATCACTTAGTAGACAAACTAGGCGTAAAAGCTGACAATGTTATGGTTGTTAATGGACAAGATGGTTTCTCAGATGCTTTATCAGCAGCACCAGTAGCAGCAGCTAAAGAACAAGTTCTATTAATAGTAGGAAGAGATGCATCTACAGCTGATTTAGCAGCAAACTTTGTTAAAAAACATAATTCAAAAGTAACTGTAATAGGAACAGAAGGAGTTGTTCCAACAGCAGTTTATAATAAATTAGGAGCAACAGAAAGAGTTAATGGTGGTGCTGATAGATTTGACACTAACCTTAACATAATGAAACACTTCAAATTAAATGCTGACAATATGTATGTAGCTAATGCAACTGGCGATGGTTATGCAGATGCTTTAGTAGCTTCAGCATTAGCAGGAAAAAGTGGTGCGCCACTAGTTTTAGTTGATACTAAAGATTCAGCATCAACTAAAAATGCAATAAAATATATATCAGATAGCAAAACTGACAAAACAGAAGTTTCTACAGTAGGTGGAAGTGGTGTTATGCCAGATGAAATAGTTAACGAAATAGAAAATGCTGTTAATCCAGAATTATCAGCAGCAGAAAAAGCTGTTAAAGCTTATGAAGATGCAAAAATAGGAACATCTGAAGAAATAGCAGCAGCAAAAGCTTTAAAAGCACCAGCTGTTAAAGCAGTAGATGGCGTTAAAGATGCAACTAAAAAAGCAGCTTTCGAAGCTAGAATAGCTACTAAAGACAAAGCAATCTCTGATGCAGAAGCTAAATTAGGAGTTAGAGTTGAATCAGTAAATGCTGTTAATGCTAAAGAAGTTAAAGTAGTATTTAACAAGGAAGTTAATGAAAAATCAGCAGAAGATACTTCAAAATATACTATTCATGTTGGAAAAGACAATGCGAAATTAGATTCTGCAGATTTTACTGCTGACTTACAAGATGATAATAAAACAGTAATACTTCAGTTAAAAGACACTAAAGAATTAAAAAATGGTCAAAGTTATAAAGTAGAAGTTAAAGATGTTGTTGATACAAATTACAACAAAATAGATGAATATAAGGGTGAATTCAAGTTATTTAATGATGATAATGATCCAAAAGTATTAAAAACAGAATATGAAGTTGGATCAACTGTTAAAGTAACATTTGATGAACCAATAAAAGATATAACTTCATCATCTATAAAAATAGATGGAAAAGTTTTAAAAGATCAAAAGGTTAAGGTATCAGACAAAGCTGGAGAATATGAACTTAAAATATCTAATTTGTCAGATGATAATAAAAAAGTAGGTAAACATACAGTTGAAATTTTTGGAGCTGAAGATTTTGCAGGAAATAAAGCTGATATGATAACTACAGAATATAAAGCTATAGATGATAATGCAAAACCAGAAGTAGAAAAAATAGAAGTTAAAGATAATCAAGAAGATACATTTAAGGTTAAATTTAATACTACAATAAAAGGTGGATTAAATGAAACTAATTTTGAAATTAAAAAAGGCGGATATAAATTACCACAAGATGCTATTGAAGTTAAAGAAGTAGAAGATGAAGATTATACTTATGATGTTCATATAAACCAAGATAAATTAGATAAAGATAATCCACTTTATGCTGATGATGAAAAAGAAATTTCACTTAATATTAAAATAAAGAATTTCCAAGCAGAAAATAATAATATTGGAGATTATGAAACAACTCTTAAATTCCATAAAGATGAAGAAGCACCAAAAGTGCAAGCTGATACAGTAAATACTGTAGATGGAAATAAATTGGTAGTTGTATTTAATGAAGATCTTAATAAAGATAAAGCAAATAAAGATAAAATAACAGTAAATTTAGATGGAGTTTTAAAAACAGTTAAAAAGGCAGAAGTTGATCCAGATGATAATAAAAGATTAAATATAATTTTAGACGGTAAAGAAGCAGCGGATGCTACTTTAGATAAAGGCACATATGCGATTACACTAAAAAAAGGAACAGTAGAAGATAAAGCTGGTAATGAAAATGAAGTTACTAATACTAAAATTGTTTATGATGGAGAAAAAGATTTAGTAATATCAAAAGCTGATATGGATATAAAATCAAATAGTCCAGAAGATAAGGAAAACAACATTATAGTTGTTGATTACAAGACTAAAATGGAAGATTCAGCTATAAATAAAGCAAATTATAAATTAAACGGTGTATCATTAGATAAAATTGATGGAACAACTATTGGATTTGAAGGTGATGATAAGAAATCAGTTAAAATAACACTTGGAACAGGTCAAATAGTAGAATCTAATGCAAAACAAAATTTTGCTATATCAACTAAAGTAACAGCTGAAAATGGAAGCCATGTAGCGAAAGATAAAGATAATGATGATAAGGATGTTACAGAGGAATTAGTAAATCTTATTGATGATGTAGATCCTACAATTAAATCTATAGAATTAGTAAAAGAAAATTCAGATGATAGTTCTAATAATACTAGAACTATAAAAGTAACATTTGATGAAAATATTAAAATTGCTTCAGATAAGAATGCAACAAATGACTTTGAAGTTAAAGTAGGAGATAGCAAAATACAAGTAAAATCAGTTACTGTTGGAACTAATAGAGATTATGCTGTAGTACAATTAGGTCAAGATGTAAATGTTAAAGCAGACAACATTACATTCAAAGTAACAGATGATAGTAAAGATAATCCAGATGATGTAAATATAATTGATAACAGTAAATTTGAAAATACAGTTGGAGCAACAGATACATTAAAATTAACAAAAGTTATTACAGATAAAGATATAGTTGCTGAAGGAAAAGCTGCAGTTGGTGCACAAGCAGAAGCAGCAGCAGTAAAATCTATAAATGAAGCAAAAGTAGAAGATATGGGAAAAGCAATAACAGATAATGCAACAGTATTAGGATTAGATGTAGAAGGTGATTACAAGGCTTTAGCAGATAAAGCTCCAGTACACACTGCATTAGTTGCACAATCATTTAATAATAAATCTGAAGTAAAGTCAGCATTTGATACTGCAGTAAAAGCTGAAAAGGAAAAAGAAGCAGCAAATAAAGATATAGATGAAGCTAAAAATCTTTTAGAAAATAAAACTTTAGAGGATTCAGATGCTAATCTTTTAACTGTATTAAATGCAATCCCTAATATGTCTGGAAAAGGTGTTACATTAGCAGTTAAAGAAGAAGTAGTTGTTAGTGATGCTAAGATAGAAACTAATGGAGTAGTAACAAAGGGAACTGTTCAAGAAGTCCTTAATGTTACAATAACTATTTCTAAGGATAAAGGAACTACTCAAGAAAAAACAATACAAGTAACAGTACCAGCTAAATAAAAAGCTCACTGTGTTCGCAAGGCCCTACGGGGACTGTGAACAAAATGTAAAGAGAAATTTTTAAAATAGGGGGAAGGGTAGACTAGTCTATCCTTCTCATATTTAAGATATATGATGAACGGATACATTTCAAAAACCAATCATATCAAATTTTCATAAACTTCATAAAACAGTCAGATCATATCACTGACTGAAAAATTAAATAAGCATATCTAAGACTATTGAATGGATTATTCTATTCAATAGTCTTTTTATTTTACAATTATATAAGCAGAATGACTTTTAGTCGATTATTTACATTTTGTTCACAATTAATAGGATAAATTTCCCCCATGATTATGGTAATATAGTATGGTAAACCATTATATGAAATATTTAGGGGGTAGACCAATGGTAAAATCTAAAGAAAAAAACAAAATATTTTTTACTTTGTTAGTGATTGCTTTAATGTTTATTGCTAATTCTAATAAGGTAAAGGCTAGTGATGAAATTAATTTTAAAAGGTTATATGGTAAAGAACGATATGAAACTTCTGCTTCCATATGTAGTGGTGGATGGGAAACATCAGAGTATGCTGTTTTGGCAAGTGGAGAAGGTTTTGCAGATGCTTTAAGTGCAGCTCCATTAGCTAAAAAATATAATGCACCTATAATTTTAACAGAAAAAAGTAAGTTAAACGATAACGCTAGAACTCAACTAAAAAATTTACAAACTAAAAATGTAATAATAATCGGAGGAAATGGTTCCATCTCAAAGAATATAGAAACGGAATTAAAAAATCTAGGAATAAATTATAGTAGAATATATGGTAAAAATAGATATGAAACTAGCTTAAAAATTGCAAAGGAAATAGGAGTGAAAAATGGAATAGTAATTACAAATGGATTAGGCTTTGCAGATGCGTTAGCTATGGCTCCTATAGCAGCTAGTAAACAAATGCCTATATTATTAACTCCTAGTGATAAATTAACAAGTGATACTAAGACGTTTTTAAATAAAAATTCTTATAATAAAAGTTATGTCTTAGGTGGAACTGCTACAGTTAGTGATTATATAAAAAATTCACTAAAAAATCCAACTAGATTAAGTGGTATAGATAGATTCCAAACTAATATAGCTATATTAAACCATTTTAAAGAGGATTTAAACTTAGATGAAGTGTATATTAGCTCAGGAAATGGTTATGCAGATGCTTTGTCTGGTTCAGTATTAGCTAGTAAAAATAAATCTCCAATAATATTAACAAATGATAATTTAAATGAGAGTACAAAAGAGTTTGTAAATACTAATAAATCTAACTTTAAAAATGTAACAATATTTGGAGGAGAAGGAGTAGTAAAAGAGCCTACTATAAGCAGTTTATTTGGAGCATTTAAGTCTGGGGAAACAAGATCAGATACTAAAAAAGTTTCTGCAGAGAGATTGGATAGATCCTATCTTAAAGATTATCATATGGAATTATCAGAACAAGGTAAGTTAGATATAGATTATGATATCAATAATTTTATGCGTTTTGATTTAATCATTTTAGATGAAAAAGGTAATGAAATAATAAAAAAATCCTATAATGATTTAAAACAAAATGAAAGTATTCATAATACCTATAATGATATAAGACTGCCTAAAGGAAAGTATATCATTAGGGTACATGCCTTTAATATGAATGGAACTTATACAATTAAAGCAAAATATACTGAAGAAGGAGAAGGCTTTGAAAAGGAATTTAATAATGATTTAAAAACTGCAAATATTATAAAACCTAATAAAAGTATTATAGGAAGCATTAATAGTTATAATGATGTAGATTATTATAAAGTTACATTAAATGAAAAAGGAAATTTTAAAATAAATTTAAAACATAATCAATACGGTATATATGGATTTAAGGTTAGTTTGTTAGATGAAAATAATAAATCAATATCAGAATTTATTAGTGGAGGAGAAAATATAAATTCTTATAGTAATAAATTAAGACTTTCTAAGGGTACTTATTTTGTAAAAGTAGAGTATGAAAGGTGGCATGATGAAGCGCTGCCATATGAACTAAATTTAGTTTATAATGTTGAAGGCGAAAATTATGAGTCAGAACCAAATGATTATATACAAGATGCTAATTATATAAAATGTAATAAAGAGTATATAGGAAACATACAGTCAATAGATGATAGAGATTATTATAAAATAAATTTAAATTCAGATTCAAAAATAACAATCAACTTTAAACACGACGAAAGTTATAGAAAGTGGACTATTTATTTATGTGATAAGGATAATAATATAATAAAACGATTTAAATCTTATGGATTTGAAATTAATAAAGATTTTGATGCAGGAGAATTAAAATCAGGAGAGTATTATGTGTCAGTAGAAGGAAGAGATGATTCAGATTATATTATAAATGTAAAGCAAGAAGCACCAGATAAATCTGATAGTGTAAATAAAAAATAAAAATATCTCAAAGTAAAAATAGCTTTAATTTTAAAACTGTAAATATAAATAATACATTCATAAAGTTTATTCATATGCTTTATGAATGTATTTTTTTACATTTACTATATTAAAATTAAAGCTATTTTGAAACATATCCTTTAGTTTTATTATAATGAATGGTTATAATAAAACTAAATATTTATTGTTTTACAAAAACTACATTAATAGCTTTTACTAAAGCTTCTACCTTATCTCCTTTTTTAAATCCAGCATCCTCTAAGCTTTCTTTAGTCATTACAGACGTAACTACAGGTGAAGTAGTTCATCCATCAACAGTCATTTTAATTTGTGCCATAACATTATCAGTTTTTATTTCATCTACTTTTCCTATAATTTTATTTCTTACTCCAGCTTCCATTAATAAACCTCCTAAATTTATATTCTACTATTATTATTTATTATAGTTAAATATAAATGCATAACTTTTATTTATAGGTATTATTAAATTTAATTATAAGCTTAAAAAATAAAAATCATTAACATTTACTATAGTCTAAATCTTAATATATTAAATGAACTAAATATGATAACTATTAAGTTTATTTAAAAGGTAAAACTATTTAGTCATGTAAAAGCCCCTAAAATGAAATATTTCATTTTAGGGGCTTTTACATAGTTTTTAGTATAGTTGTAAATTAATTTTTAATTACCCATTTATTATTTCCTTTTACTACCATCCAATAATTCGCGTCTTTCTTTCCATTATCATCTTTAACGTTTTTTAAGTAGTATACTTTATATAAATCTTTATCTTTTTCTTCTGATTTCATGTGACTCATTATTCCTTTTATAGAATCACCATCATACATAAACATATCTTTACTTTTATTAGAATTCCTATAAGCTTCAAATTGTTCTTTAGTAATAACTTTGTTAGGATTTGCAAATAATTCTTTGTATTCTTCATATGTTCCTTCTTTAAAGTTTTGTATTTTTACTATTTTATATATTGGTTCTAAAGGTGTTCCTATAAACTTTTGCTTTTTTTGATAATGATTATAAGAGAATACTCCTAATAATATTACAACTATTATTCCTAATATAATAAATTTGTTTTTTCCTTTATTCATGCCACTTCCTCCATTTGATTTAATTGAGATTAACTACATATATATTATATATTCTTTTATAGTAAATATAAAGTGATATAATGAAATTCATATATTTTTAAGAATTTATTGGTTAAATAAAATACTTATAAATGAGGCAATTTTAAAAAGCAGATACATTTTTTGTATCTGCCTATGTTTTATAATAATTTTTTTAAATTATTTATTAATATTGATATTAAAAGACCTACAATAAAACAAATAGAAAAACTAATTATAAAGAATTTGTAACTTCCTATTATATATTTATTTTCAATATAATATTTTTTTAGCCAATAAAGCAGTAATGGATGGGATAAATATATTGTATAGGAATGTTTTGATATCATATATAATATTTTTTTAAAACTTAAATTATTAAAATTAAAACTCATTATGTATAATATGAAAAATGTACTAAACAACATAACAGATGGTCTTATAAAGGTTGTCCCATAATCTAAATTGCTATTTATTTCTAAACATGAATATGTATCTTTTAATAATATATATGTAGTTATTAATAGTAAAATTAATAGTTTATTTTTATGTTTTTTTATAAAAATATGTATTTTATTATAATTAGTACAAAGATAAACTCCTAGTACAAAATAGAATATCCAATTAATTGTACTTTCTCTAGTCAGTTTTTCACTAACGTTTTTAGGTATATTAGGATACCTAAGCAATATATATATTCCCATATTGAGAAAAAAGGTAATAAATAGTGCGAATTTAGTTTTAAAAAATTTATAAAATATAGGAAATATTAAATATAATATAATTATTATAGGAACAAAATAAAAATGATAGTAAAGTGTTCCATCAAAGATATTATGTATTTTATCACTATAACTTAAGTTTGGATTTTCTATTAAAAAAATATATATAATGCACCAAACTAAATAATCTGGTATTATTTTTTTTAGTCTATGGATTAGGTAATATAGATATTTACTTTCTTTTTTATAGCTTAAGGCTAGGCCAAACCCAGATAAAAATATAAAAGCAGGTACTGAAAATCTTGATAATTGATTCAAAATAAGAGAAATGTTATAAGTTAAGCCTTTATTACTGGTATTATATAATATAATGCCTGTTACATGAATCAATATAACTGCTATTGTAGATAATGCTCTTAACAAATCCATAGCTACAATTCTTTTGTTTTTTATTTTTATTACCTCCTTCAATTTAAGATTTCCAAAGATTATTATATCAAAAATAAAATATATTTACTAATATCCTATACAATTTAAAGTTAGATTTCAAAATATTACGATTATAATTATGGAAATAAGGATATTGATTTTATAAAAGTTTATAAAAGATTAAATTAGATGTATTTATATAATTAATATAAATACTTATATCAATAATAGTAAAATATAAAAGGTTGTCTCAAAATAGATTTTATTTTGAGACAACCTTTATAACTATACAATAAAACCAATAAATGTTATAATTTCCTCGGAAATAAATATATTAATACTTAGACCACTAAAATATAACAGTAATATATAATAAAATCTATTAAAAAAAATATAAAGTAGTCGATAATTAACATATAAAATAAAAAGTCATTTAAGTAAAATTATGTTTTATTGTAAATTTAATAAAGTTTTAATAGAAAGTTATTATATAAAATCTAAAATTAAGTTTTTATATAATTGTGAGGGGATGTTTATGAAAAAAGCAAGACGAATTTTATACTTAATTATATTTATATTTTCTCTAAATGTTAGTAATGTTTTAGCAGCAGATAATATAAAGAAATATCCAGCACCAGATGTAGAAAAGCGTTCTTATTCTACAACGGTAAAATATAATCAAAATATTTATGATGCTATATTAAATGGACTTACAAATTTACAGGATAAGGTAGATACTTCTGCTTACTCCAAAAATGCAAATGAAGTTTTTAATGTTTTGGAAAAAGTTTTAGATGATCATCCAGAAATATTTTATTTTAATTATGAAAAATGTTCTTTTTGGAGTAACGGAATATTAGAATTAGGATATAGAGGAAATAAAGAAACAATAAATACTATGAAGCAAGAGTTAAATAATAAAGTACAATCTATAATAGATAATGTAATAACCCAAAATATGTCTGAACTTGAAAAAGAGATGGCTATTCATGATTATATAGTTTTAAATACTAAATATGATGAAGAATCTTCAGAAGCTCATATTAGTTCAGAGTTGATTTTTACTTCTTATGGATGTCTTGTAAATAAATTAGCAGTGTGTGATGGTTACGCTAAGGCTATGCAGCTTATATTAAACAAAGTAGGGGTTCATACTATAAGAGTAACAGGAGAGAGTAATGGTATTGGACATGCTTGGAATATAGTTAGGATAAATGGCAAGAACTATCAAGTAGATGCTACTTGGGATGATCCAGTTCCAGACAGTGGATATCTTCGCTATAATTATTTTAATATGACAGATGCAGATATGGCAAAAGACCATAAGTGGGTTAAATCTGATTTCCCTGCTTGTAATGATAATTCTTTTAAATATTTACACAGAGCTAATTATGTAGTTAAAGATTTAGATTATATTTATTATAGTAATGAGGAAGATGATTATAATCTTTATAGAATGAAAATAGATGGAAGCAATAATGAAATGCTTACAGAAGATAGAGCTGTAAATTTAGTTTATTATAATGATTATATATATTTTAGTAATTATTCAGATAATGGAACTTTATATAAAGTAAAGAATGATGGTACAGGATTAGAACAAATTTTGGACAACCATGTAGAGAATTTACATCTTTCAGATGGTTATTTAACTTATTATAATGAAGATCTTTCTAAAGATGATAAAATGAAATTAGAGCAAATAACCTATGAAGTAGAAAATAAAGAGAAGTTTAATGAAATTTTCTCTTCCTACAAAAATTGGGGAGAAGCTAAAGAAGTCCCAAGAAATAAGAGTTGGAATATTAAATTTAATAGAGCTGTAAATACAGAAAGTTTAAAAGACAATGTATACGTAATGGATAGTTCTTTTAATAAAGTAGAAGATATAAATGTAAATGTTAATAATGGAGGCAAAAACATAACAATAACTAAAAAAGATCTTTATAAAAGAGGTGGATTATATTATTTAGTTATAAGTAAACCTATTAAAGATGTAAAAGGAAAAGAAATAAAAGAACCAGTTGTAATGAAATTTAAAGTATATTAGATTTAAATATTTTAAATAATACATGGATAATAGATATAGAATTTATAGTTTAAGACTATTTATTCTATATCTTTTTTTATAATTGATATAATTATATTTCAAAATAAATTATGTAATTTTTTTAGATAATAAATAGAGTTCTAAGATTTTAATGAGAGTTTTTACTCCCGCTAAAGCTTAGAAAATGGTTATCTAGGGATATAAACACCATTTATTTCAACTTTTAATAATATGAGAGTATTAGAGCGGGTAGTCATCGAATAAAATGAAATATATAAATAAAATAGATACATACATCAATTAGTATAAATAAGATTTATGGTGTATTTTGTAATAATATAGCTAATAGTGTGAATTTTGTGATAGAATACTAACTGAGAGGGTATATTTAATATGTTAATTTATAGTAATTATTATGAGGGGGAATATTTATGAAAAAAAAGCTTAGTGCAATGTTAAGTGTGTTATTAGCATCTGCATTACTTTTTACTGCTTGTGGAAGTAAACAAGGCTCTAATAACAAAGAGGAATCCGCAAAAAAAGAATCAGGTAAAATAATGTGTATAGGTTCTTCAACTTTAGCACCAGTGATTTCTAAGGCAGGGGATACCTTAAAGTCTAAACATGGTACATGGAAAAAGATGAATGATAAACTTCCAGATGAAAACATAGAAGTTTCTGTATCTTCAGGTGGTTCTGGAGCAGGAGTTAAGGCTGCCTTAGAAAAAACAGCTAATTTTGGTTTAATATCTAGAGAAGTTAGTAAAGATGAAAAAGGTAAGATGAAAGAATATAATGAAATAAAAATAGGATATGATGCATTAACACTTTCAGTTAATCCTGAAAATCCAATATTGAAAAATAAAAAAGGTCTTACATCAGGAGAGATTCAAAGAATATTCTCTGGTGAAGCAAAGACTTGGAAAGATGTAGATCCTTCACTTCCAGATAATAAAATAGTACTTGTAGTTAGAGATGCAGGTGGTGGAGCTGCAGAAGTATTCCAAAAGGCTGTTATGGGAGATAAGAAAGTAAGTAAAGATGCTGTACAAGCACCTTCTATGGGAGCATTAACTCAAAAGGTTATAGAAAACAAAGATGCTATAGGATATGCTTCAGTAGGTCTTGTAGATCAAAATAAGGGTAAATTAACACCAATGGAAGTTGATGGAGTAGCCCCAACAAAGGAAAACATAGCTGATGGTAAATATAAAATAGCTAGACCACTTTTACTTATAAAAGACGGTAAACTTACAGGTGTAGAACAATCTTTTGTAGATTTCCTAAAATCTGATGAAGGCTTAAAAATAATTGATGAATCAGGTTTTGTTTCTATAAAGTAATCTAAAGGTTAATTATAAGTTTAATGTTTTTGACGATTATTTAATTAATAAGTTTATTTCTTTTTTATTATTATCTAAGTATGAGCTGTCATACTTAGATAATAAATATGATTTGAAATTTAAATAGATAAACATATTAAATTACAGGTATGATTGTAATTAAGATTTTTAGAAGTTCTTGTTTGTTTTAATTTATATATTAATTATATGGTTGTTTTAAACTTATAATTGATATGTATATTCTAAAACAGATTAGGACTTCTTTAGCCTATTTAAGCAATAATATATCGGGGAGGTGAAAATTTGTATAAGTTTTTAGATAAACTTTTTTATTATATAATAAAATTTTTTACACTTCTATCTATAGTTATTTTGTCTTTAATTCTTATCTTCATATTAAAAGAAAGTCTAGATATATTTAAACATGTGTCTTTTATAGATTTTATAACTAAAAGTATATGGGAACCTTTGGGGGACTCCCCTAACTTATCTATATTAAGTTTTATAGTATCAACTGTGTATGTAACTTTTTTAGCAGTAATATTAGCTTTGCCTATAGCAATAGGTACTTCTATATTTTTAGCTAACATAGCCTCAAAAAGATTAAGAAATATTTTAAAGCCTATAATAGACATGTTATCAGGTATTCCATCTGTAATATATGGTTTTATTGGTCTTTCTGTAGTTGTAAAATTCTTTGAAAGGAAGTTACATCTTTCATCTGGAGAATGTATTTTAAGTGCAGCTATAATTTTAGCTATTATGATCCTTCCTTTTATAATATCTAATTGTACAGATACTATGATAAAAGTTTATGATAAATATTTTATTTATTCAAAATCTCTAGGAATATCCAAATGGTACATGATGAATAATTTAATAATTCCTGCATCTAAAAAAGCTATATTAGCCTCTGTAATTTTAGCAGTAGGAAGAGGTATGGGAGAGACTATGGCTGTTATGATGGTTATAGGTAATAGTCCATTAATGCCAAAGTTATTAGGTAAAGGGGAAACTATACCATCATTAATAGCTTTAGAAATGGGTTCGGCTCAAGTAGGCAGTATGCACTATAGTGGACTTTTTGCATCAGGTCTTATACTTATGATAATGCTTCTTATTATAAACTCTATATTTTACATGATAAAGAAAAATATACAACAATAAGTGCATTTGAAAAATTTTGAGGGAAAGGTGAATTATATGAAAAAATCTTTAAAAGATATTTTATTATTGCTTTGGTACTTTTTAAGCACCTTTCTAGTAGTATTTATAGTTTTTTTTATAATAGCTTATGTGTTTAAAAATGGTATGCATACTATAAATAAAGATTTCTTATTAGATAATCCTAAGGGTATGCCCCTAGGAAAAGAAGGAGGAATATTTCCAGCTATAGTAGGAAGTTTATTGCTTATGTTTATAAGTTCTATAACTGCATCTATATTAGGTATAGCTACGGCGGTTTATCTTACTTTATATAATAAAAATAAAAAAATAGATAGCATAATGCATATAATAATACATTCTATATCTGGTATTCCATCTATAGTTTTAGGTCTATTTGGATATTCATTTTTGGTATTCTTTTTAGATTTAGGAGTATCTCTTTTAGCAGGAGCTATCACTTTATCCATAATGATTTTTCCATATATAGAAGTGGTTACAGAAAAGGCTATAGGGGAAGTAGATAAAAATTTAATAGTGTCATCGTATTCTTTGGGAATAGATAAGACTTATACCTTCTTTAAGATAATATTACCTCAGTGTGTAGAAGAAATAGTATCTGGAATAATGCTATCTGGAGGTTTTGCTATGGGAGCAACAGCACCTATTATGTTAACTTCTGCTGTAATTTCAGCATCAACACCAGATTCTATAATGTCACCAGTTATGGCGTTATCTTATCATCTTTATATATTAATAAGTCAGGGAATATCTATAGAAAATGCCTACGGAACAGCTTTTGTTTTAATGAGTATATTAATAATTTTAAACTTTTTGTCTATGGTAATTGTAAGAAGAAGGAGGGTATAGGATGAATGTATTAAAGACAAATAATTTAAATGTATATTTGGATAAAAACCACATATTAAGAAATTTGAATTTAAGTATAGAAAAAAATAAAGTAACAGCTATAATAGGTCCTTCTGGTTGTGGCAAGTCTACATTACTAAAGACTTTAAATGGGATAATAAAAGAAGAAGCAAATTTTAAAATAGAAGGAGATATTTACTTTAATGAGGATAATACAGAGAGCATTCCTTTAGAAAATTTAAGAAGAAAAATTGGCTGTGTATTTCAAAACCCAGCACCCTTTCCTTTTTCTATATATAAAAATCTTAATTATGTTTTAAAATATTATGGAATAAGAGATAAGTCTGAAGTAAAAAAGATAATAGAAGAAAAGCTAAAACTAGTTGGGCTATATCATGAAGTACAGGATAATTTAAATATGTCTGCTTTAAAGCTATCTGGAGGACAACAGCAAAGGATGTGTATAGCAAGAGCCCTAATTCCAGAACCAGAAATACTTTTAATGGACGAGCCTTGTTCAGCTTTAGATATAAAAAATACGGCTATAATAGAAAAGCTTTTATTAGAGTTAAAGAAAAAATATACTATATTGATAGTTACCCATAATTTAGCACAGGCTAAAAGAGTTTCAGATAATACTGTTTTTATGTTAAATGGAGAAGTAATAGAAAGTGGAGAAACAGATAAAGTGTTTAATAATCCTACAAATGAGGAAACAAAGGATTATATAAGTGGAATTTATGGTTAAAACAAAATGTAAAAATTAAATTTTATTTCAAAATGAATTATATTATTTTATCAATTAGGAATTATAGTATCCTATATCATAGTAAATTAGATTCAAAAGAAAGTAGGTGTAAAATGATTTTTGTAGAGATCCCAGGTAGAGATAACCTTAATATTAAAAATATTGTTTTTGATTATAATGGAACAGTAGCAGAAGATGGAATTATGTCTTTACAGACAAAGGAAAACTTAAAAAAAATAAGTGAAAAATTAAAGGTATACATAATAACGGCAGATACTTATGGGAATGTAAAAAAGCAATGTGAAGGACTACCATTAATTGTGGAAACTTTCCCTAAAGGTAATGCAACTTTTTATAAAAAATCCTTTGTAGAAAAATTAGGGGCAGAAGAAACCATGGTAATAGGTAATGGCATGAATGATATAGAAATGTTTAAGGTAGCAACTCTTTCTATAGCTGTAATAGGTGAAGAAGGTTGTGCAGGAAAACTAATATCAGAATCAGATATAGTTGTAAATAGTATAGAAAAGGTGTTTTCTATGATTCAAAATACAAATAGAATAGTGGCAACTTTAAGGGATTAAAAAATTCAAATCTATGTTTAAATAAATATGGGGCTTTAGTATTAATTTTTTAGTGCTGTAGCATCATATTTCAAAATGACCTATGCAAATTCTCATTTATTAAAAATACAAATAAAGATAAATAAAGATAAGCTATGAAATTAACAGGATAGAGCTGTATTTCATGGCTTTTTATTTTTAAAAATAAATTCATAAGTTTTTGTATTTATAATTTATCTATTTGTTAAATATTTGTCATAAATTTATAAAAATATGCTTTTATGAATGGCGTTAATTTATTAATTTTTTGTTACAATCAATGAATTTTTTATGAACCTAACTAGATATTTATTAAATCAATTTATTTATGATTATGAAACATATGTATATATTTGGTAGTTAATAAGGTGATAAAATTTAGAACCTAAAGATTTATAATTTTTATGTATATTTATTAACGAAAGTTAAGGATGTATGCTTTAAAATAACTTAAATATTAAATTTTGGAAAAAATGTTGACAGTTTACTGTTAGGAACATTATAATAAAGTAACAACATAACTATATGAAAAGTTGCAAGTTGTAACTTATACCATATAACTTATATTTTTTAATTTGTTAAATAATTCTAATATTAAAATATTAAAAAATTAACTATAAATTATAAATTAAAGGGGGATAATTATGTCTAAGGGAAATGACGTCAGTGGTAATAATCAAAATTTTGAAAGGGTTTTATCGAAAAAGGATATTATGGCCTTAGCCTTTGGAGCTATGATTGGTTGGGGTTGGGTTGTATTAACAGGTCCATGGATACAGAAAGCAGGGAGCGTAGGTGCCATATTGGCCTTTATAATAGGTGGAATCGTGGTATTATTTGTAGGACTCACCTACGCAGAGCTTACATCAGCTATGCCAAAGTGTGGGGGAGATTTGGTATTTAGCTATAGAGCATTGGGTAAAAAAGCAGCATTTATATGTACTTGGGGTATGATTTTAGGATATATTTCCGTTGTAGCCTTTGAAGCAGTCGCATTTCCCTCAGTACTAGAAAATCTATTTTCTTTTTCTTATTTAAAAGGTTATATGTATACTATTGCAGGCTATGATATTTATGCTTCTTGGGCATTAATAGGTTCTATAAGTGCTATAACTATAACAATAGTAAATTACTTTGGAGCAAAGCCAGCAGCTTTTATGCAAACAGTAGTAACAGTTATGATTGCTTGTGTAGGAATTGCATTGTTTACAGGAAGCTTATTTAATGGAAGTGTACAAAATATGTCTCCTGCATTTGTTACAGGTACTTCAGGAAAGGGGATTTTAGCAGTAGCTATAATGACTCCTTTTATGTATGTAGGTTTTGACGTAATACCACAAGCAGCAGAAGAAATAAATGTACCTTTTAAGAAAATAGGAAAAATATTAATTTTGTCAGTAATTATGGCAGTAATTTGGTATGCTATGATAATTTATAGTACATCAGTTGCATTAAATTCTAATGAAATAGCTAGTTCAAATTTAGTAGCTGCAGATGCTATGAAAAAGATGTTCGGAAATAGTGTAGTAGCATCTAAAATATTAATATTAGCTGGTATAGGTGGAATTTTAACTAGTTGGAATTCTTTTTTTATGGGAGGAAGTAGAGCTATATACTCTATGGCAGAGGCTGGAATGTTACCAAAATTTTTAGCTAAAATACATCCTAAATATAAAACACCAACCAATGCAGTAATACTAATAGGATTAGTATCAAGCATTGCACCATTATTTGGAGAGAAGATGTTAGTATGGCTTAGTAATGCAGGTGGATTTGGTATATTAATATCCTATTTAATTGTATCTATATCCTTCTTAGTATTAAGAAAGAAAGAGCCTAATATGGAAAGACCTTATAAAGTAAAACATCCTAAATTTGTAGGTACTATGGCTGTAGTTTTATGTATAGGAATGCTTCTAATGTTTATGCCAGGTTTACCATCAGGACTTAGTTGGCCTTATGAATGGGGAATAATATTAACATGGTTCTTACTTGGTGGTGTATTCTATTTAGTTGCAAGTAATAAATCTGCAAATGAATCTAAGGATAATAAATATAAAGAAGATTATTATGGAAATAAAAAAGTCAGTGTATAGTTAATTAAAGGTATTAAGACAAGAAATACTTTTAGAGAAAATAGATATTTAGAAAAATAATTAGAATACTTTATTTGTGAACTAATATTTAAGCGTGAAGTAAACAGGACGTTTACTTAGCTCTGTTACCACAGGACGTGGTATTAGAGTGTTAGCTTAAATATTAGGACACAAATATTAGTATTCTTTATTTTTATAGTTATCTATTGAACAAAAGTATTACTTGTTTTAATTTTTAACCTTTAAAGATTGTTAAGTCTTAATTTCCCTTTATTGTGGAATTATTCTATTAAATAGTTCTTTAAATTCATTTCCAAATTCTTCGATTCCTCTGCCATCTTTAATTCCATCACCAATTTTGCTTATTCTTTCATATATGTCTGCATCAGCAGATACTGCTACAGTGTCTATTTCTTTATCTGTGTTTTTTACTGTGTCTTCTACTTTTTTCTTAAGATCGTCTGTTAATTTTCCCTCTGCATTATTAGGTATAGTAACACCAACTAAAGCTCTTTTTTCAGATATAGCTACTCTAGCTTTATCTATACCATCTATTTTAGTAACTTCGTCAGCTATTTTTTGAGCTCTATTTGTTAAATTTTGTGATGTTTCATTTACTTGACCCTTACTTTCTTGTACTTTTTCTTTTGCAGTATCAGTATTGTTTGCAGGTGGGTTTTGTTGAGCATTCTTATTTGTACAACCTGTGCCTAAAAATAAAGATAAGCTCAATAAAGCAGTAGTAAATAATAATGCTTTTTTGTTATTTTTTATCATTTTTATCACCTCAATATATAGTTTATACAGTTTGTTAATTTTTATTAAAAAAATTTAATTTTATTTAAAAATATAAAATATAAAAAATATAAAGTTTTAGTTAAATATATAATTTCGCTTAAAATTAAGTTTGATTTAGAAATTTGTACATATTATAATATAATTTATAATATAAATTGTATTTGGAGGAATTTAGATGATGCATCAAAAAGAAATTAATAAAGATGAGGCGTTAGATATAAAGTTATCATTATTAGAAAAAGATAAAGAAGTAATGTCAAATGTGCAAAGAGAAATACTTGAAGAAGAGTTAGATGAGTTAGTGCCTATAAAAGAAGGAGACATTAATGTAGCAGGGGTATATGCTTATGATCTTGGGGATAAATATGAAGTTAAAGCTTATTTGAGAAATGGTATAAATAAAGAAGTAAATTTTGAAAAGATTCCTTTTAAAATAATAAATTCTAAAGGTGAACTTTTGGCATCTCAAACATTTGATTTAGAATCTATGGGAAATATTCCATCATGTGCTGCTAGACCATGGATTTTATATTTTGACAAAGAAAATGTCTTTGTAGATAAAATACCAGTAGATGATTGGAAACTAGTTTTCGACAATTCTTTAAAGGCTGTTAGAAATTTAGATGTAGATATTGAAAATTTACCAGATGGAATTGATGCTGAGAGTAAAAAAGTTTATACAGATTTTTTAGAGGACCTTCCAGCATTAAAAGAAGGAGAAGTAAGCTTTTCAAAATTTAGTATAGGTATAAATGAACAAGGATATTTATTGGTTACTATAGTTATTAGAAATGGATGCAACAAAGGAATAAATATAGAAAACTTACCTATGACCATTAGAGATGAAAAGGGAAACTTTGTTGTTTCAGAAGTATTTAAATTAGAAGATTTAAAAGTTAGCCCAATGAAAGCTAAAGTATGCAATTTTGCTTTTCCACTACAAATTAAAGAAAAAGCATCAATACCTCTAGATTCATGGAAGATAGAATATAATATTTAACATAAGTAAGGGAACTGTTTGTATAAAGCAGTTCTTTTTTATTTAAGAAATTATCTTATATCTTACTTATATTCATAATAGATTTAATGATAAATATAACAAGATATTAAATGGTGAGCTGCAGGTATAAAAGATAATCTTTTCTTTATTAAATAATTTAGGTATTAATTTTACATCTATAATAAAGCCAATCTTTGGATTTAGTTGTAGTATGATGTATAATTAAATTTTCAGCGGAAATTTTGTCCGATAAAGTTTTAGGAAAATCAAATAAGTTTTTGGTATTAATCTATATTGTTTTAAAAAAGATGGTCTATCCAAAATAAATTTGAACAATACCTAAAAATTCTAAGACTATAAACCTGATAGGTTTAGTTAGAAGTGTTAATAAAGTTTTTAGTAAAAGAGGTGCAAAAATGAAAGATATAATTTTAATGGGAGAAAAACACCAATATAATTTAAAAACTAAAAAAAGAAAAACTATTTCTATAAGAATTGGTGAAGAATTTATTATAGAAGTTACAGCACCTTTGGAAACTAATGAATATACAATAGAGCGTGTTCTAAAAAAAGAGGAAAGATGGATTATAAAAAAAATAAAAAAACTTAAAGAAGTAGAAAACTTTAATGGATATTATTATTTAGGTAAATTATATTGTTTAGAAGTTAAAGAGGTAAAGTCTTTATATTTTAAATTAGAAATAGATAATGATAAATTTATTATTTATATAAATTCTGGAATCTTGCAAGAGAAAAGGGAGGAAATAATAAAAGATAATTTAGAAAAGTTTTATAAAGAAAAGGCTATAAAAGTATTAGAAGAAAGAACGGAGTATTATTCTAGCATATTAGGAGTTAAGCCTAAAAATATAACAATAAAAAATCAGAAAACTTTGTGGGGAAGTTGTTCTTCTAAAGGAAATGTAAATTACAATTATAAGATAGTTATGGCTCCTTTAAAAGTTTTGGATTATATAGTAGTTCATGAACTTTGTCATTTAATACATATGAATCATTCTAAGAATTTTTGGAGTTTAGTCGAAAGTATAATACCTGATTGTAAGGAAAGAAGAAAGTGGCTTAAAGAAAATGGATATAAACTTACAATTCAATAGCTTTAATAGTTGTTTATGATTATTATCTCTAACAATGGATATAAATATAGATAGTAAAAAACTGTTGTTGTGGAGGTAGTAATATGAATAGAGTTATGCTTATAGGCAGATTAACTAAAGATGCAGAACTTAAGTATATAGAGGATAGAGATGTTTCTTTATTAAGATTTGTAATAGCTGTAAATAGATATTACAACAAAGAAAATTCTAAAACTGATTACATACCTATTGTGGTTTGGGGAAGGCATGCTGAAGCTATACATGATTATATGAATAAGGGAAAATTGATTAGCGTTGTAGGAAGAATACAGACTAGGAATTATGAGGATAAAAGTGGTAATAAAAGATATGGAATAGAGATAGTATCAAATGAAATAAAATTTTTAGATCCTAAAAAAATAGATAAAGTCGTTAATAATTAGATATTTAGTTAAAAAAATAAAATTTTATTATATCCCTCTGTGAATATTAAGGATAAGGTTATAAATTAATTTTATAGATGATTTTGTATTTATAAATTAATTTATAATAAATAAAGTTATTTATGAAATAATTTTAATCGTTATAAAAACTTTACTTTATATATATAAATAGTTAAGAAAGGATTTATTATTTGATATTAATAGGGGGATATGATGGAAGTAGTAGAACTTTTTTTCTTAGCTTTGGCACTTTCTTTAGATGCATTTGGAATAATTTTATGTATAGGTATAAATAAAGATAGTACGTTGAAATCAATTATGACCTTTGTTTTTTCTTTTGGATTTTTTCAGTTTGCTCTTTCTTTTTTAGGTGGCTACACTGGTATAAATTTTAATAAATATATATTCCCTATCCCAACTTTTGTAGGTGGATTAATAATAATAGTAATAGGAATATTAATGCTATTAGAGGGTTTTAATGAAAAGGAAAAAAGCATACTCTTGAATAAAAGTATGTATTTTATATTAGGTATTTCTGTTAGTATAGATGCATTGGTTATAGGATTTACAACATTAAGTTATATTGGTAATTTATTTTATTTGCTTACATGTTCTTTGTTTGTAGGGTTAATTACTGCAATAGTTTGTACTTTAGGAGCTATTTTATCTAAATATATTAAGAAAATATCTATAATCTCAAGTTACATAGATTATATAGGAGGAGTAATACTTACATTGGTTGGTTTAAAAATGTTATTTTTTTAAAATTATTAATAAGTATTGAGTTATGTTTACTAATTATTGTATTATTATCATAAGGTGATAATTATGATGGAAGAGGATTTATTGAAGAAAAATAATTTAAAGGTAACTAAAGGTAGAATAAATATTTTAAGTATACTTATAGGATCAACTTATTCTTTAGATGTAGAGGGTATATTTAAAAGGTTACAAGATAGAAATATAAATTTAGATTTATCTACTATATATAGAACATTAGAAGTTTTTGAAAATAAGGATTTAATAGAAAAATTTGATTTAGGAAATTCAAAATATAATTTTAGATTTAAAAGAAAAAAGCATACTCACACAATACAGTGTAAAGTATGTCATAAAGAGGTACAAATAGAATGTCCTTTGTTTCATCTTGATGAAATAGTAAACAAAGAAACTGGATTTTCCAGTATTGATCATCATTTAAAAATAGAGGGTGTATGTGAAAATTGTAAGAAGTATAATTGTGAAAAAGAAAAAAAAGATTAAGGCATATTTGGAGTATCTTCTTTTGAAAGTTTATAATTTTCATATATTTTTTTTACTTTCCATGCTCCATTTTTGCTTTTAGTAAGAAATAAATTGTAGGATATATTTTTATGTGGTGAACTGTTACTAGTGCCATATATTTTTACCACAGCTATATTACCATCAGAAAAGGTTAGATTAATGTTGGTAATAGAGTGCATTTTATATTTATTAAATAAACCATGAGTCATATGTTGCTCCACTACATAATTTAAGTCTTTATTTTTATAAACTTTATATTTGTAGCTTAGTGGTAGAAACAATAAAAACAAAATACATATTATTAATATTAATTTTTTTTTCAAAACAGACCTCCCTATATCTATAATACAATATAATTTTACCTTAATTTCAAATAAAAGTAAATAAATACATATATTTAAATCTTACCTTAAGCATAGTTTGAAGTTATACGAATATATTAGAGTGTTTATTTTTTATTAAACAAACTAATTTTAAATAATATTATTTTTACTATAGAGTAGTTTTATAAAATATAAATAGCAATGTTTTTTTAATTGTATTTGTCATATTTTAGGCGGATTAATATAGGTTATGAGGTGTTTATTATAATGCGACTTGAATTTATTAATAGAGTTAAAGAAAATGATGTTTTAGGAAGACATATTTTTTCAGAAGATGGACAAGTTTTACTTAAATCTGGTATCAAATTAACGGGAAATTACATAAAAAAATTAAAAAATTTAGGTGTTTTTTATGTTTACATTCGTGATGAAAGATTAGAAGATGTAGTAATAGATGACCCTAAATTAATGCAACTAAAGCAAACTACTATGAAATCTATGACTGAAATTATGAAGAACATACATGATTTTAATGGTAAAAGTTTGAAAAAATCCTTTAACCAAGTAGAAGAAATGATAGATTATATAATAGATATGGGTGACGTAAATAGAAGTCTTTATGATATTAAAACCTATGATAATTATACATATGTACATAGCTTAGATACATGTATAATGACTACATTTATAGGTTTATCCAGTGGATTAACTGAAAAAGAGCTAAAGGAGGTAGGTATAGGAGCAATACTTCATGATATAGGAAAAACTCGAATATCTAATAAAATAATAAATAAAGAAGGTCCTTTAACAGATGAAGAATTTAAGGAAATAAAAAAACATCCTATTTATGGAAGTGAGATATTAAAAAAAGATTTTACAATGTCGGATACAGTTATAAAAATAGTAGAACAACATCATGAAAGAATAGATGGAAAAGGATATCCTTATGGACTTAAAAGAAATGAGATTTCTAGATATGCAAAGCTAGTTTCTATATGTGATGTATATGATGCCATTAGTAATGATAGGTGTTACAGGAAAAAATTTACGCCTAATGATGCCTATGAGCTTATATTATCTGGTTCGGGAACTATGTTTGATGAACAATTAGTTAGATCTTTTAAAAATACTTTTGCAATATATCCTTTAGGTTGTAGGGTTAGATTGTCAAGTGGAGAAGAAGGGTATGTAATAAATCAAAACAAGGGCTTCCCAGATAGGCCTATAATTAGAATATTTAAAGATAATGACATTCAATGTTTTAATGAAATAAATTTGCTAAGAAATCCTAATCTGGTTATAAAATCCATAGTTATGTAAAGGTTGTTATAAGCACAGCATAAAATTTAAATTACATATTGTACTTATACATATAATAATATATATTGGTTAATATAAACAAATATTTTTTAATAGTGTCTAAAGAATAATAATTATTTTTATTAGGAAGTGATGGATATAGATAAATTTATAAAAGACATTATAGAAAAACTTATTAGAGAAAATAATTATAGGGTTATGGAAATAAGTACTAATGCGGGACTAGAAAGTAGCTGGATAGCTGTTAATGAAAAAGAAGATTTTTATGATGTACTAATTTTTTCTAGTAATTTAGCAATAAAAGATTTAAATAGGGAATATATAAAAGAATATATTCAATCTTTATTTATAAATAAGCCTATAAATTTAAATATAGCTGTATTAATAGATAAAGAGATAGATAGTTCTTTAATTAATTTTTTAGATATTAATTTAATTAAAGATATTTCTTTTGTTCTAGATTATAACAATAGAAGTATAGTATATGCAGGAGAAGGAACTAGAAGCATTGTAGAGGACATAGTGAAAGTTCCAAAAGAAAAGGAAAATATTTATTATAAGGAAAATAATATAGATAGTCATGAAAAAGCAACTATTACTAAAATAATAATAGGAATAAATATTTTTATGTATTTAATAACAGCTTTTTTATCGAAAAATATATTAAGTAGTGATATTAGAGTATTGGTATTTTTAGGCGCAAAAGCAAATTCTTTTATAAATAATGGTGAGTATTACAGGCTAATAACCTCCATGTTTTTACATGGAGGGTTAATACACTTAGCATTAAATATGTATGCATTAAATTCTATAGGACCTTTAATAGAAAATTATTTTGGTAAAGTAAAATATTTAATTATTTATTTTATATCAGGAATATTAAGTTCTTATTTTAGTTATTTATTTTCTCCTTCAGTTTCTATAGGAGCTTCAGGAGCTATATTTGGTGTATTAGGAGCTACTTTAATAATAGCCTACAAAAATAGGAAAAGAGGAGGAAAAGAATTTTTAAATAATATAATATCAGTTATAGTTGTTAACTTAATATTAGGCTTTTCTATCCCCAATGTGGATAACTTTGGACACATTGGTGGATTAATTGGAGGAATAATTGTAACACTTATTTTAATAAATACATTAGAACGGTAAAATAAGTAATTGAAAATATTAAAAATGAAGTATAAATAAAAGGAAACAATAAATAGATTTAATCTTAATATAATAAATAGAAATAATACATGCAATAAGCATATAGATAAGCTATAGGAGTTCTAAATTTGATAGAATCAAAAATTTTTGTAATTTCTCACAAGATGTGAGGGGCCAGTAGTAAAGCCAAAGATGGTGAATCTACTGGGTAAAAATTTTTAATGAAATCAAATTCAGAACTCCTTAGCAAAATTAGATGAATATAAATGTACTATTTTTTATTTATAGCTTTAAAATTAAATCTATTTTCATTCTCAACCATTTTATTATTTAAAGTTTAAATATACTTATACTTTTTTCAAGTTTTATAGCCATTTCAGAAAGTTTATTTGAGACTTCAGCTACTTCTTTCATTATAGCTGTTTGTTCTTCAGCAGAAGCGGCTACGTTTTGTGAATTACTACTAGATTCTTTTATTATTGAGTTTATTTTTTCTAAAGAATTTACAACAGTTTCAGTACTAGCAGTTATTTCTTCTACTACTGCAGATAAATCCTGCATTTCTCTAGATACTTTATCTATATCAGATAGTATACTTCCAAAAGAGTTTTTAGTATTTTCTACTATTACTATCCCTTCATTAACATTGCTGGTTTCAATTTTCATAGAGTTAACTACTTTTGTAATATCATTTTGAACTTCTTTTATAATATTTCCAATGCTTCCAGCGGATTTAGAAGATTCTTCAGCTAATTTTCTCACTTCTTCCGCTACTACGGCAAAGCCTTTACCAGCTTCTCCAGCACGAGCTGCCTCTATAGCTGCATTTAGTGCTAATAAATTTGTTTGTTCTGAAATAGATGTTATTAAGGAAACTATCTCATCTATATTATTTGACTTTTCTTCTAAAGAATTTACAATATTTGTAGAATTTGTTACACTTTTTTCTATATCTTTCATTTTATTTATGGCTGTAGATACTGTTTTGTCACCCTCTTCAGCTTTTTTATAAGTAGCTATAGAATAGTTAGTAACAGATTGAACATTATTAGATATTTGTTCCATTCCATTATATATTTCTTCTAAGTTTTTAACAGCTTCTTGAGAAGATCTTGATTCATTTTCACTTCCAGCTGCTATATCAGATATAGATTGAGCTATTTGATCTGAGGCACTTTGCGTTTGCTCAGCACTGGCTGACAATTCTTCTGACATAGAAACTATATCTTTAAGGCTTATATTAAAATTACTAATTACGTTATTTAAATTATCTTTCATATTGTTTAAATTTTTCCCCATAGCCCCTAATTCGTCTTTGCTATTTATGGATAATGATTTAGTTAAATCTCCATTAGAAATATTTTCAGAGAAGACATTAACTCTATTTATATTATTAGTTATGTAATTACTAAACCATAAAATAAATGAAATTATTAAAACTATAGCAATTAATATAAATATTACGCTTTTTATTAAAAGTTGTCTTAAAGGAGCATTAACTTCTGATTGTTCTATTGATAATGCCATAATCCAACCAGTTTCAGGTATAGAATCGTAATAAACTAGTTGTTTTACACCATTTTCTTCATATTTGCCTGTACCCTTTTTATTGGACAACATTTCTTTTCCTAAAGTAGCTATACTACTGTTATTATCCTTTGTGATATCAACCTTCATAATCTTATCTTTATTAGGATGAGCTAAGTAATTACCCTTATTATCTAATAATATGGCTCGTCCTGTTTTACCGAATTTTAAGTCAGATACCATCTTTTGTAGATGATTTAAGTTTATATCAGCAGTAGATATTCCGATAATATTTCCTTGCTTATCTTTAAAAGGAGCGTAAGCTGTTACAATCATTGTATTATTAATAGTATCTAAATAAGGAATAGACCATGTGGATAAAGCATTAGAAGATTTGAAAGTTTTATACCAACTTTGACTTGTATAATCATATGAAGCATTATTATACTTATCACTATATATTACTTTATCCCCATCTCTAAAATAATAAGGTCCAAAAAATTTCTCTTTAGGGTTAACCTTATAAGGTTCAAACCACAAACCTGCACCATAGGTTTCAGCATTAGTTTTTATAAAGTTTTGTAGAAGATTTTTATAAGTATCCGGTGGCATAATATCTTTTGAAGACTCTACAGTTTTAGAAAGAGTTTCAGCAATTTTTTTATGTGTTAATAATGATTTTTCTATATGTTCACTTAAAGATTTAGCCTGTATTTTCATTTTATTTTCTATTTCACTAGAAATTATTTTTTTAGAATTATCATAACTCATAATAGATAAAAAACACATAAATAGTATTGTAAGTGGTAGAATAGTACATAAAATTAAAGTTTTAATACTTTTGAAATTAAACTTCATTTTAAAACCTCCTTTATATAAAGTTTATTTTGTAATAATAATTTAAGCCGTAAAGATAATTATACAATACATATAATGACATAAACAAGAATAATGTCAATAATTGAAATTATTAACCACCAATACCATAAAAATGGGTGATAATATAATTAACTTAAAATAAAAACTAATTTTAATGGAAATAAATCTACTTTGAAGAAGATGAGAGTATTAGAGGGGATAGTCATCGGATAAAAAACCACCAGAGTTTTGAACAGCCCTGCTACTTCACAGGGGGTGATTGTTCAAAACTCTGGTGGTTTTTTATTAATAAATTCTAGATTAAATTTTAAATATATTTATATCTTTTTCAAGTTTCAGAGACATTTCAGAAAGCTTATTTGCAACTTCAGCTACTTCTTTCATTATAGCTGTTTGTTCTTCAGCAGAAGCTGCTACATTTTGAGTATTACTACTGGATTGTTTTATTATTGAGTTTATTTTTTCTAAAGAATTTACAACAGTTTCTGTGCTAGCAGTTATTTCTTCTACTACTGCAGATACATCTTGCATTTCTCTAGATACTTTATCGATGTCAAATAGTATATTTTCAAAAGAATTTTTGGTGTTTTCTACTATTACTATTCCATCATTAACGTTATTAGTTTCAATTTTCATGGAGCTAACTATTTTTGTAATATCATTTTGAATTTCTTTTATAATATTTCCAATGCTTCCAGCAGAAGTAGAAGATTCTTCAGCTAATTTTCTTACTTCTTCTGCTACTACAGCAAAACCTTTACCAGATTCTCCCGCACGGGCTGCCTCTATAGCTGCATTTAGTGCTAATAGATTTGTTTGTTCTGAAATAGATGTTATTAGCGAAACTATATCATCTATATTATTTGATTTTTCTTCTAGTGAATTTACAATGCTTGCAGAGTCTGTTACGCTTTTTTCTATATCTTTCATTTTATTTATAGCAGTAGATACTGTTTTATCACCCTCTTCAGCTTTTTTATAAGTAGCCATAGAGTAGTTAGTAACAGATTGAACGTTATTAGAGATTTGTTCCATTCCTTTATATATTTCTTCTAAATTGTTAACAGAATCTTGGGAAGCTCTTGATTCATTTTCACTTCCAGCTGCTATATCAGATATAGACTGAGCTATTTGATCTGAGGCACTTTGAGTTTGTTCAGCACTATTAGACAATTCTTCGGATATAGACACCATATCTTTAAGATTTGTACTAAAATCACTTATTATTTTGCTTAGAATATTTTTCATATTGTTTAAATTTTCTGCCATAGACCCTAATTCATCTTTGCTATCTATGGATAATGATTTAGTTAAATCTCCATTAGAAATATTTTCTGAAAATACATTAACTTTGTTTATATTTTTAGCTATATAATTGCTAAACCATAAAATAAATGAAATTATTATAGCCACAGCGATTAATATAAATAATATATTTTTTATTAGAAGTTGTTTTAAAGGGGCATTAATTTCTGCTTGGTCTATTGATAATGCTATAATCCAATTGGTTTCGGGTATAAAATCATAATAAACTAGTTTATTTACATCCCCCTCTTTATACTTTCCTGTCCCTTTTTTATTAGATAACATTTCTTTTCCCAAAGTTGATATACTACTATTGTTGTTTTTTGTAATATTCACTTTCATAATTTTATCTTTATTAGGATTAGCTAAGTAATTACCTTTATTATCTAGTAATATAGCTCGACCTGTTTCACCGAACTTTAGTTGAGATACCGTTTTTTGTAGATGATCTAAATTTATATCAGCAGTAGATACTCCAAGAAAGTTACCTTGTTTATCCTTAAAGGGAGTAGAAGTTGTTACCATAGTTACATTACTAACTTCGTCTAAATATGGTTCAGACCAAACAGATGAGCCAGTAGAAGATTTAGCTATTTTATACCAGTCATATTTTATGTAATTATAGGATTCATTGTTATATTCATCAGTATAAACTATTTTATCACCATCTCTAAAATAATAAGGTCCAAAAAATTTTTCTTTAGGATTAAATTTATAAGGCTCAAACCATAAACCTACACCGTAAGTTTCAGAATTAGTTTTTATAAAGTTTTGCAGAATATTTTTATAAGTCTCTTTAGGCATGATATCTTTTGAAGATTCTACAGTTTTAGAAAGTGTTTCAGTAACTTTTTTATGTGTTAATAAGGATTTCTCTATATTTTCACTTAAAACTCTAATTTGTATTTTCATTTTATTTTCTATCTCGTTAGAAATTATATTTTTAGAATTACTATAACTTATTATAGATAAAAAGCACATGGACAATACAGTTAATGGGAGAATGGTACATAGAATCAATTTTTTAATACTTTTAAATTTGAATTTCACCTTTAATCCTCCTTATACAAAAATTATTTTGCATAATAATTCATTCTATAAAGTTAATTATATTATAGGCATAATTTATGTACTAGCTATTGTATGTTAAACATTATTGTTTAAAGGAGGCTAATTTGCTAGATTTATAGCTTACCTTTTTCTAATTGTGTATTAAGTATTTTCCCCAAAAAATAGTAAAAAACACATAATATGCATATATTGTTCTTGTATTAAATTTAAATATTATTAAAGAGTTAAATGTGCAATAGGCATAATTATAGAATTAATCGAAATGTGAGCAATTAAAATAAATTTCATATAGGTATTAATATAATTAACGTTATTAATATAACTAACTTAACTAGTTTTGTAAGTAAATTTTAAAAATAGAAAACATATTGTTTTTAGAGCATATTTAAATCTTGAAATATATCTTTTCTAAATTTTAAAATTTATTTAGAAATTCTCATAATAGAATTATTATAAATTGTTCAGCATATTTAAAAACTAGGGTAAGTAATAAAAAAATTGTAAGTTTTTTATAAATGTAGTATAAATTTAACAATAATTTAATAATTTGCTTTTAGGATAATAACATAAAAATGTTATATTTTATATAAACGCTCCAATTTAGAATATTACATTTATAAGCTTATAGTATGATAATAATTTTGTTATTAGATTACTTTTAAGATGCATGTTTTATAAAGGAGGTAAATAGACTATGGATATGATGAATGAATTAGATAAAATCATAAAATGCGAGAGTATAACTACAGTTTTTCAACCTATAGTATCATTGGGAAATGGTGATATTATTGGATATGAAGCTTTATCTAGAGGTCCTAAAAATTCTCCACTTCATAATCCAGAAAAGCTATTTTCAGCTGCACATGAATATAATAGATTATGGGAACTAGAGTATTTATGTAGAAGTAAAGCAATAGAACGGGCTAAATCTATAGACAAGGACAAACATTTATTTATAAATGTTGATCCATTTATATTTAAAGATGAAAAATATAGAAAAGGCTTTACAAAGCAATTTTTAGCTGAGTACAATATGTCTCCAGAAACAATTATATTTGAAATTACAGAAAGAACATGTATCGAGGATTATAAAAATTTTAAATCTATGTTGGAAAATTACGTGGAGGATGGTTATAAGATAGCAATTGATGATATAGGATCAGGTTATTCAGGATTAAAAATGTTATCCTACATTAAGCCTCATTATATAAAAATGGATATGGATTTAATTAGAAATATTCATGAAGATTCTTTTAAACAGAATTTGATTGCTAGTATTGTTAGCTTAGCAAATAAGGAAAATATGAAACTAATAGCTGAAGGTATTGAAAAAGAAGAAGAATTAATCGAGTTAATTAAACTAGGGGTATATGCTGGCCAAGGATATTTTTTACAATCACCTGATGCTTCATTTTTAGAAATAAATGAGATTAAAGTGCATATTATAAAATCTACATACAAAAAATTTAATAGTAGTTTTTCAATATATTATAAAAGTTGTATTGGCCAAATTGCTAGAGAGGATAACACATTTAATATAGATATCTCTTGTAAACAGATGAAAAATTATTTTGATAATACAAATCACACTGGTGCATGTATTGTAGACGATAATATTCCAGTAGGTTTAATAATGAGTCATACAATAGATAGTGTTTTGGCAACTCAATATAGTTATGCCGTATTTTCCAATAAATCAATCTCATTAGTTATGGATAATTCACCTTTTATTGTAGACTATAATACCTCAATAAGCGATGTAGCCAGTGCAGCCATGAATAGAAAAGCACAAAATATATATGATTATATAATTGTAACAAGGAATTCAAAATATTATGGAATTGTAACTGTAAAAAGGCTACTTAATTTTATTACAAGTATTGAAAGAAAATGTGTCAAAAGATTAGATCCTATTACATTTATTCCTCAAAATATTACCATATAAGCTTTAAAAAGGCATTTTATTCAGAGTATAGAGGAAAGAGTACAGATGAAATCTCATAGGCCCCTTTCGAATAGTAGACTCATAGCCTGAGTTAACTTATACTAGAAATTAGCAGATGGAGGGATTACTTATGAGTGATAAATTTGTTAGAAGATATACAGAAGAAGAACGAGTAAAAATTGTAGAAGAAGCTTTATCATGTGGAAGTAATTCTTTAGTAGAGGCAAAATATATGGCATTTCAAATTATTGTCCTAGCGATCTAGCGAGTTATAATTTCAAATCATATATTTTAATCCAAAATATAAGTCAAAAATAATCTTTAAAGGAAAGTACTCTATTCAACTCATTAAAAAGGGATATGTGTCGTAAAAGGCATTGGAAAAAGCTTAGAGATTCTTATTTGTTTTTACAAAATATATGATTGTTACAAATTATTGTTCGAGCGTACTAGCGAGTTATAATTTGTAACCATATATTTTAAGAAAAAACAAATTAGAATCTCTTAGCGAATTGAGTTGCCTTTTAGACATATATCCCATTTAATAGGCTGTAGGAAGTCTACCTTTAAAGTCCTATAAAGTCTTCCTCATAAAGAGTTTCTTTTTCTAACAGTTTTTCAGATAATGCATCTAATTGTTCTTTTTCTCTTAACAGTGTATCTTTAACGTTTTTATAAATGTTATCTACTAAAGCCTTACACTCTTTAATTATATCATTCTCATTTATACTTGATTCATGTTTTAAGCTTCCCATATTTAATAATCCTAGAGTTTCACCCATACCATATTCCGTTACCATTTTGTAAGCGATAGATGTACTTCTTTGAAGATCGTTATGGGCTCCTGTGGTTATGTGATCTTTTCCAAATATAATTTCTTCAGCAGCACGTCCACCTAAAAGTACCATTATTCTATTTCTTAAGTATTCTTTGCTTTGATATAAGCTATCTTCTGGAATGCTTAAAGTATATCCACCAGCGCCTTTAGTACTTGGTATTATAGTTACTTTTGATATTTTTTCCTTAGGTAAAAATATGGAAGATATTAAAGCATGTCCTATTTCATGATAGGCAGTTATTTTTTTATCTTTATTTTTTATATAATCTCTATTTTGTTTTTCGTAACCTGCTAGTACTATAGAAAAGGCTTTATCCACATGATAGTCTTCAATTTTAACGCTATTTTCTTTACAAGCCAATATAGCAGCTTCATTTAATAAATTTTCTATTTTAGCTCCAGAGAAATAAGCCGTTTTTTTAGCCCAATCTTTTATATTTACATTACCAATAGGTTTATTTTTTAGATGAAGATTAAGGATTTTTTCTCTAGCTACTACATCTGGTAAATTTACTTCTATATGTCTATCAAATCTACCTGGTCTTAATAGGGCTTCATCTAATATGTCTAATCTATTTGTAGCTGCCATTACTATAATACCTTCTTTTTCATTAAAACCAGACATTTCTGTAAGAAGAGCATTTAGAGTTTGATCTCTTTCCTCAGAACCACCAGATTTTTCACTGGATCTTTTTTTACCAATGGCATCAATTTCATCTATAAATATTACAGCTTTACCTTTACCTCTAGCCTTTTTAAATAGTTGTCTAATACGACTGGCACCAACACCAACATATACTTGTACAAAGTCAGAACCAGACATAGCATAAAAAGGAACATTAGCTTCTCCAGCAACAGCTTTTGCCATTAAAGTTTTACCTGTACCTGGCTCACCATATAAAATAATCCCTTTAGGCATTCTAGCTCCATAAGAAGAATATTTTTCAGGATTTTTTAAAAAATCTATTACATCTTTTACACTTTCTTTTGCTTC
The DNA here is from genome assembly GCA_019933195.1 of Clostridium sporogenes. NCBI lineage: Bacteria > Bacillati > Bacillota > Clostridia > Eubacteriales > Clostridiaceae > Clostridium > Clostridium sporogenes. Next base: position 1,759,646 of record CP082942.1, on the reverse strand, counting down.
TTCATTTCCTGCTACACTATCAAAATTAACATTTATGTTTTCAATTTCATCTGTATCTAAAGAATCCACAGAGGAAAGTTTTTTATTTTTTAAAATACTGGAATTCTTTACTCCCATGAAGATTATAGAGAAAATAGAAAGACCAAATACAGATAGGGGGATTACTTCTTTAGGTGTCATAGGAGAACTTTCAGATATTTTCACCCCTTTTTTTAATAAATCTTCTTTAAAGTCAGTGGATCTTGGATTATCTGTTTTATATATTTCATTAGAATTTAGCTTTACTTTTATAGTAGATGTATTCGTCATATATACTGTAGATACTTTTTTTCCATTAAGATCCTTTAAAAATTCATTATAATTTTTAGTTGTATTTTTAGAACTGTAAAGGTCAAAGGAAAACATAACTGCTATGGATAGAAGCGCTGTTAATATAGGTAAAATAATAATTTTATTTTTAATTTTATTCATTAATTAACTCCTTTCTAAGATAGGAATTTTAATATTTTATTGTCTTACTATGACTGTTAATATCAGTATTTTATTAAAAAATATGGTAAACTATATTGCAAAAACAGAAAAGTTATTTGCAACCCCATAAAGTTTTGGGTCAATATTAAATCGAAAAAATATTTTACTCTAGAAATTATTTTAAACTTGTACAATAATACTATAATATTTTTTTTAATCAGTCTAATGATTATCATAAAAATTGCTAAAGTAATTTTTGGTATAGTTAAAATTTATTAGTAATAATTATATTAGTTTTAGTATTGATAGTTTTAGTGTATACTTATGTATAAATGAAGAAGTAGAGGGGGAAGCAATGGATGAAGGTATCATCTGTAAAGGTTACTTTAACAGAAGTAGATATAATGACTTTAATAAAAGATTACTTAAAAGTTCCTGATTTACATATCGAAAGTGTTACTTTAGGGGATTTTATAGAAGTAAAAGGTTCTTATACAAAGGGTATCTCTATACCTTTTTTTGCTAAATTAGCTTTGGGCAGTGTGAATAACAATACTATAAATATAAGAATATTTAAAGTTAAGGTTATGAAATTACATATAATTGATATAATAAAAAAATTGGCTTTAAAATTATCTTTAAGTAATTTTAAAGATTATGGTATATATGTTAAAAAGGAAAATATAAAGATAGATTTGGATATACTCTCTAAAAAGATACCTTATACTTATTTTAAAATAGAAAAAATAAATTTATATAGTGGTTATGCAGATGTTTTTGTAGATAATATAGTTTACTCTAAAGAAAATGAAAAAGAAGAAATTAAAGAAGAAAAATTTGATTCAAATAAAAAATATAATCCTATATATAAAAGACAGGATAATTATTCTCTTACAAGAAAACATTTAAAGATTAAAGTGCCTAATAGATTTAATAAATTTTTTGAATATTCTATGCTTATACCAGATATAACAGTGCTTTTATACAGACTACTTAAAGATAAAAGAGTGGATGTAAAAACTAAAACTCTTGTGATTTCAGTGTTAAGTTATATTGTTAGTCCAATAGATATAATTCCTTCTTTCATACCATTTATAGGTAAAATAGATGATTTTGCTGTGGTATTTTTCGGATTAAATAAGATAATAGAGGAAGTTCCAGAAGAAATTATTTTAGAGAACTGGGAAGGTAAGGGAAATATAATATTCTTAGTGAAACAGGTAATAGGATATATATCTAATATAATAGGAACAGAAAATGTAAGGATTCTTATAAATTTTGTTAACAATATTGTAGGATTTATAAAAGAAAAATCTGATAGCAAAAATAACTTAAAAGTACATAAACAAGAAAAAGAAAAGGCTTACGAGGAGGTGGCATCCGTAGATGAAAAAAGTAATAATATATACTGATGGAGCTTGTAGAGGGAATGGACAAAAAAATACTATAGGGGCTTATGGAATAGTTTTAATGTATGGTGAATACAAAAAAGAAATAAAGAAAGCTTTTAGGGATACAACTAATAATATTATGGAATTATCTGCAGTAGTAGAAGCCCTTTCTTTATTAAAAGAGACTTGTAATGTAGAACTTTATAGTGATTCTGCTTATGTTATAAATGCTATAAATCAAAAGTGGTTAGATAATTGGAAAAAGAACAATTGGAAAACTGCTTCTAAATCTAAGGTTAAGAATAAAGAATTATGGGAAAATCTAGATGAATTATTAAAAAAACATTCTGTGAAATTTATAAAAGTAAAAGGTCATTCAGATAATGAGTATAATAATAGATGTGATAAATTAGCAAATGAAGCCATGGATGAATTTAATGATTAATATTTTGCAAAAATGCATATCCTACATTTAGTATTAAAAATAAATGAAGGAGAGTGTAAAATATGAGAAATGGCTTTTTATCAGGAGTTACTACAGGTATTGTATTAGGAGCAACTGCTGGAATGTTAATAGTACCTCAATTAGATAGGAGTACTAGAAAGAAAATAAGAAGAACTAGTAGAACTATGATAGGAATGGCAGGAAATGTAGCTGGAAATATGAGAAGTATGATGAGATAGGAAGATTTGGGCAAAGTCCCAAATCTTTTTTTGTTAAATAAAAACCCTCGGATTGTCCGAGGGTCCCAATAAGCTTTAGCGGAGTGATAATGAAAATCCTCCATTGTATAATTATAGTGCGGTCTGCCAACTGCAAATAAAAATACAAGGGAGGAAATATCGTGAATGATATACATAGTTTATCACACAGCAAATGGTGTTGCAAATATCATGTAGTATTTGCGCCGAAGTATAGGAGAAAAGCATTTTATGGAACAAGAAGACTTGAGATAGGAGCATTTTTAAGAAATTTATGTGAATGGAAAGGAGTAAATATTTTAGAAGCAGAAGTTTGTATTGATCATGTACACATGCTGTTAGAAATACCACCTAAGATGTCAGTATCAGGATTCATGGGTTTTCTAAAAGGGAAAAGTAGTCAGATGATATATGAAAAATGGGGAAATGCAAGATTTAAGTATAGAAATAGGAGCTTTTGGTGTAGGGGATATTATGTAGATACGGTAGGGAAAAATACAAAAAAGATAAAAGAATATATAGCAAACCAATTAAAAGAAGATCAAGTAAGTGAACAGTTAGCATTTGATATGGACGACCCTTTTAAGGGTAACTAATGAAATAGTGCACGTGGCAGATCGTTTTTACATCTTCAGATGTTGCTTTGAGAGCAGGGCTATGCCCGAAAAGGAAAAACCACTAGTTTAACTAGTGGATTATTATTTATATACAATAAATCTAAAAATACACAATGAATTTGAAAAAATATGTAATTACTTTTAGAAAAAATTTATCCTAATTGAAAAAATATGTTATAATGATGATATGAAAACTATAAAAAATTAACTAGTAATAGCGAGGAAGATACTTATGGAGATACTTTCTTTGGGGGAAAAGATTAAAAGAAGAAGAAAAGAATTAAATATGACATTAAAAGATTTAGCCGGAGATAGAATAACTCCAGGTCAGATAAGTCTTGTAGAATCAGGTAAATCAAATCCTAGTATGGACTTATTGGAATATTTAGCAGAAACATTAAATACATCTATAGAATATTTTATGGAATCTGAAGATACTCAGGCAGAAAAAATATGTAAATATTATGAAAATATAGCTGAATCTCATATTATAAATGATAATTTAAATATAGCAGAACAATATATAGAGAAATCTCTTTATTATGCAGAAAAATATAATCTTGAATATAGAAAGGCTAGAAATCTTTATTTAAGAGGCCTTATATACATGCATAAGGGAGATCTTCCAGTTGCTCAGCAATATCTTTTATCGTCAAACGTAATATTTATTAAAAATAATAATTACGAGGAGATAGTTAATACTTTTGTTAATCTTGGAAAGATAACAATATTTTTAAAAGCTTATCATTCTTCCTGTAGTTATTTTCAACAAGCAGAAAAAGTCTACAGTGATAATGATATAGGAAATGATGACATGTTAGCAGAGATATATTATCATATAGCATATACATATTTTAAGTTAGATAATATAAACAAAGCTATAGATTATTCTTATTTAGCAAAGGAAAAATATAGACAACTAAATAATAAGAAAGAATATGCAAATTCTCTTTTATTACTATCTCAACAGTATAGTGAAAAAGGAGAAATGGATAGAGCTATAAAATATTCAGAAAAAGCTTTAGATATATTTAAAGAAGTAGATGATATATTATATACTTCCAAAATAGAAAATAATTTAGGTAAGCTATTTTATGAATTTGATAATTTAGAAGAGTCTTTTATACATTTTGACAGAGCTAAAAAAATAAGAGAATCTAATAAAGATCCTTTATTAGTAGAAACATTAATAAATATTTGTGAAAATTATATTAAACAAAAGGATATTTATAATTGTAAAATAACTTTAGATGAAATAATGAATAATTTAGAAAATGGAAATGAACTAGCTTTAGTAGATTATTATTTATTAAAGCATAGAGTAGAACTTCTGCAAGGCGATTTAGAGGAAGCAGAAAGTACACTTTTAATGGCACTAAACTTTGTTAAAAACATGCAAGATAAGGAAAAAATAGGAGAGATATCCATAATAATAGGTAAATTCTATATAGATAATGGAAATGACAAAGAAGCGGCTAAGTATTTAAATGAAGGTGTAGAAATGTTCAAGGAAGTAGGATTATTAAAAGACATGTAACTAGATTTATTTTGTGGATGGGTGAGATTTTATGGAGATACTTTCTGTAGGGCAAAAAATTAAAAGAGCCAGGGTTTATAAGGGATATACCCTAAAAGAATTATGTGGAGATATTATATCTGTTTCTAAAATGAGTTGTATAGAAAATGATAAAATAAAGCCAGATGATGAAATACTAAAAACTATATCACAAAAATTAGAAATAGATGTTAAGTATTTAAAAGCTGGGGTAAAAGAGCAACTTTTAGATAATATTGATAAGCTTAAAGAGAATAAAAATGCATCGGATTATGAAACAATTTTAGAATATAATTTAAAATATGCAGAAGAATATAAGTATTATCATATAGCATTTTATATAATACATATGTTGTTTAATTTCTATTTGGAAAACAGTGAAATAGAAAAACTACAACTTATAATATCTAAGTATTATGATTATTGGCTAAAATCTGGCATAGATGATAATAAAATAATTTATTATATGGACATTGCTAAATTTTTCTTTGAAACTAATGAATATATAGAAGCGGCTGGTTATTATAGGAGTATTAGAAAAATTGCTCATGAAAAGGATAACTATATATTATTGTCAGAGGCTACGTATGATGAAGCTGCTTGTTATATAAGAATAAAAGAATTTGATAAGGCTTATGAAATAGCTGTAAGTCTTATAGATCTAATAGATTTTTTAGATAATAATATTAAAAAAGCAGAAGTTTATAAAATATTAGCTATTTTATCTTTAAGATTAGATAGGAAAAAGTTCGAGAATTATGAAGAAAAATCCTATATATTATATGGAAATGATTTAATCCATAAAGCAGATGCTACATTTAGGTATGCTACAGCTATGTTTGATATAGGAGAGAAAGATAAGGGAATAAATTACATAAATAAAGCTTTAAATTTATATCCTAAAAATAATACAAGAGCTTTTGTATCTTTTATGTTAGATAATATGAAAATTTTATTGAAAAACAACGTATTATATAGAGCACAGGAAATTTCTGATGAAATATTAAATTATGCTATAAAAATAAATAATATACGATTTATAGAAAAATCTTATTATTATAAAGCCATAATTTTAGAAAAGCAAGGAAGTTTAGATACTGCTGAAATGTATATGAATCTTTCTTTAGATTCTATATTGAAGTTTGGAACAAAACAAGAAATATATGAAAGATACATGAAGATGGGAAATATGTATCATAAGATGAACCAAGTAGGGGAGTCTATAAAATATTTCAATTTAGCAGTTAAGCTTTCTAAAAAACTTTAGTGTGCAAAAATATAACTTAAAAGCGTTTAAAGATTTAAAATTAAAACAAGAAATACTTTTAGAGAAAATAGATATCTAGGAAAATAATAAGAATACTTTATTTGTGAACTAATATTTAAGCGTGAAGTAAACAGGATGTTTACTTAGGTCTGTTGCCACAGGACGTGGCATTAGAGCGTTAGCTTAAATATTAGGGCACAAATATTAGTATTCTTTATTTTTATAGCTATCTATTGAACAAAAGTATTTCTTGTTTTAACTCACTTTGATAAGAGATGCTAACTTGTTTTTTCTTAAATTATATGGTTCTAAATTATAACTTGCTGAACGCTCGGACAAAAGTTGGAACATACATATATTTTGAAAAAACAACTAAGAATCTCTAATCTTGTTGGAATGCCCTTTACACCACATATCATCATTTTTTAAACTAAGGGGATATAGTATAATTTCTTAAAAACTTTATCATTATTATAAAAAAGGTTTAATTGTAGATTTTACATAACACAGTTGAGTAAAATCATCCAAATCTGTACTCTATACTTTATGATTATGAGAATGAAAGAATTGCACTTAAAAGCAAAGAATTTATTAGAAATATTATACTTGAAAAATAGATAAGATTTTATAGAATTATTATAAAAATTATAAAAGAGAGGAAAATTTTATGGATATTAACTATGCTAGTATAATTGCTTCGATTGTTAATTTAGTTTTATTACTTTTAATCATCACAGCAATGTTTAAAGGAATCAAAACTCTTAAAGGGTTTATAAAAAGGAATAAGGAGATGGACAAAAAATTAGATATTATTATGAATAAATTAAAAGATGAACAAGACAACTAAATTTTATGTCAAATATAACTTTTATAACTAATTCTACTTTGCTTATAAACCATATTTTAAGTGAGGCATAATTTTATTTTTTTATTTCCACTCTTGAAAGTAGAATTTTTTTGAATATAATAATAGTTAAACAATCTATACATATTAAATTAAATTTCGATAATATTTAATATGTAGGAATATTATAAGTTAAATTAAAAAAACTAATTCTGTACCAATTTAAAAGGGAGGTAATTCTATGGATATTGAAAAATTAACTTTGAAGGTACAGCAAGCTATAAATGATTCTCAACTTGTTGCAGTTAAGTATAATCATCAGCAGATTGATACTATACATTTATTTTCAGCTTTAATTTCCCAAGATGATGGATTAATTCCTAATATTCTAGGAAAAATGGGAGTAAATATAAGAGATATTAATGCTGAAACTAATAGAGTTTTAGATGGTATGCCTAAAGTATTAGGCGAAGGGGCTCAGTCATCTTCAGTATATCCTACTAGAAGATTTGAAGAGGTTTTTGTAAAGGCAGAAACTATAGCAAAGGATTTTAAAGATTCATATATAAGTGTAGAGCATGTTTTGCTAGCTATAATGGATGTGGATAAAAATAGTGTTCTTCCTATATTAGAAAAGTTTGGGGTAAAGAAATCAGAGTTTTTAAAAGCTTTATCAGCGGTTAGAGGAAGTCAAAGAGTTGATAGCCAAGATCCAGAAGGTACTTATGAAGCTTTGGTTAAGTATGGTAGAAACTTGGTTGAAGAAGCTAAAAAACATAAATTAGACCCTGTTATAGGAAGAGATGAAGAAATAAGAAGAGTTGTAAGAATTCTATCTAGAAGAACTAAGAATAATCCAGTACTTATTGGAGAACCAGGTGTAGGTAAGACTGCTATTGTAGAAGGATTGGCAGAAAGAATTGTTAGGAGAGATGTTCCTGAAAGTTTAAAAAATAAAATAATATTTTCTTTAGATATGGGATCACTTATTGCAGGTGCAAAATATAGAGGAGAATTTGAAGAAAGATTAAAGGCAGTATTAAAAGAAGTTCAAAATAGTGAAGGAAGAATAATTTTATTTATAGATGAAATTCACACTATAGTAGGTGCAGGTAAAACAGAAGGGTCTATGGATGCGGGTAATCTGATAAAACCTATGCTTGCTAGAGGAGAACTTCACTGTATTGGTGCTACTACCTTTGATGAATATAGACAATATATAGAAAAAGATAAGGCTTTAGAAAGAAGATTCCAACCTGTAATAGCAGATGAACCTACGGTAGAGGATACAGTATCTATATTAAGAGGGATTAAAGAAAGATTTGAAATATATCATGGAATAAGAATACATGATTCTGCTATTGTAGCTGCAGCTAAACTTTCTAGTAGATATATTACAGATAGATATCTTCCAGATAAGGCCATAGACTTAATAGATGAAGCTTGTGCTATGATAAGAACGGATATAGACAGCATGCCAACAGAAATGGATTCAATGAAAAGAAAAATATTTCAGTTAGAAATAGAGAAAGAAGCATTGTCTAAAGAACACGATGTAGCTTCAAAAGAAAGATTAGGAGCTTTGGAAAAAGAACTAAGTGAATTAAAAGAAAAAGATAAAGAAATGACTGCTAAGTATGAAAATGAAAAATCTCATATAACAGAAATAAGAGATTTAAAAGAAAAATTAGATGATGTTAGAGGACAAATGGAAAAGGCTGAAAGAGAATATGATTTAAATAAAGTTGCAGAATTAAAATATGGTTTGATACCAACTCTTCAAAGGGAAATAGAAGAGAAAGAGAAGCTAACCAAAGAAAATAGTAACGGAAATGCTATGTTAAAAGAAGAGGTTACAGAACAGGAAATTTCTGAAATAATATCTAAATGGACTGGTATACCTGTAACAAGATTAGTTGAAACTGAAAGACAAAAATTATTACAATTAGGAGATCAACTAGAAACTAGAGTAATAGGCCAAAGAGAGGCAGTAAATGCAGTAACTAATGCAGTTATAAGAGCTAGAGCAGGGCTAAAAGATCCTAAAAAGCCTATAGGTTCATTTATATTTTTAGGACCTACAGGTGTAGGAAAAACAGAACTTGCAAAAACCCTAGCCAGAACTTTATTTGATACCGAGGAAAATATTATAAGAATAGATATGTCTGAATATATGGAGAAATATTCAGTGTCAAGGCTTATAGGAGCCCCTCCAGGATATGTAGGATATGAAGAAGGCGGTCAATTAACAGAAGCTGTTAGAAGAAAACCATATAGTGTTATATTATTTGACGAAATAGAAAAAGCTCATGATGATGTGTTTAATATATTCCTTCAAATATTAGATGACGGAAGACTTACAGATAATAAGGGTAAGGTTATAGATTTTAAAAATACTATAATTATAATGACTTCTAACTTAGGAAGTAATTATTTATTAGAAAATGAAAGTAAGGAAGGAATAGATGAAACTGTAAAATCAAGAGTAAAAGAGGCATTAAAGGCTAGATTTAAACCAGAATTTTTAAACAGAGTAGATGACATTATAATGTTTAAACCTCTTACTGTAGAAGATATTAAGAAAATAATAGATATATTCTTAGATGACATAAGAAAAAGACTTAAAGATAAGAATATACAACTTAATATCACAGACAGTGCAAAAGATATCATGGCCAAAGAAGGATATGATCCAATATATGGTGCAAGACCATTAAAGAGATATATAGAAGACACTATAGAAACACAACTAGCTAGAAAGATAATAGCAGGGGAAATATATGAAGGTACTACTGTAAAAGTAGACTTAAAGGGTGATTCAATAACAATAGAAAAAATTTAATGATATCTTTTAAAGGGTGAGAATTAAAACAAGAAATACTTTTGTTCAATAGATAGCTATAAAAATAAAGAATACTAATATTTGTGCCTTAATATTTAAGCTAGCGCTCTAATGCCACGTCCTGTTTACTTTACGCTTAAATATTAGTTCACAAATAAAGTATTCTAATTATTTTTATAGATATCTATTTTTACTAAAAGTATTTCTTGTTTTAATACCTTAAAAGGATGTTTTTATAAAGTTTCATATTTGTGGATTTTACGTAACAAAGTGAAGCAAAATCTTCCACATCTGTACTCTGTACTTTGTACTTTGTACTCTGTAATCTAAATAAGGAAAGTGCATCGCACTTTCCTTATTTAGAACTTTCTCTAGTAACTATAAATTCTTTTGCCTTGATTTCTAGATTATCATCTAAAGGTTCTAGGTTTATGTCTTCCCCATATTTATTCTTTAATGCAATAGAAAGAAGTCTATCTGCTAGTTCTGGATTCTTAGAAAGTAGGGAACCATGAAAATAGGTTCCAAAGGTGTTTTTATAAATGCAACCTTCTTGTTTGTCTTCACCATTATTTCCATATCCAGCTATAACTTTACCTAAAGGTTTTAAATCTCCTATGTATGTTCTTCCAGAGTGATTTTCAAAACCTACATAGGTTTCATTAAATTCTTCATTTTTTATTACAGTATTTCCTATAAATCTAGTATCTCCACCTTCAGTGTATATATCTAATATATTTAATCCATCAAGTTTTTCACCTTCTGGTGTAGTGTAATATTTACCTAATAATTGATAGCCACCACAGATAGCTAGTAGAACTTTTCCTTTTTCTATGTATTCTGTAAGGTCATCTTTTTTAGTTTCTACCATATCTTTTGAAACTATGGCTTGCTCATAATCCTGACCGCCTCCAAATAAAGCTATATCATATTTATCTATAGGAAAGCTGTCTTTTATGGAAACATTAGATACATTTATTTTTATACCTCTTTGCTGAGCTCTATATTTTAATACTAGAATATTACCTATATCCCCATATACATTTAATAAATCAGGGTATAGATGACATATGTTAAGTTTCATGTATTTCACCTTCTTTACATTAGTTTTAAATGTATAATTTAAATTGTTTTATATATTAATTACCATAATTTTTTTATATATCCTTTAGAATTTAGGAATTTTCTAAAGGATGTCATAGCAGTATATGTAGCTAAAATATATACTGTTTCTTCCTTACAATTTTTTATATTTTCCAATAAATCATCATGATTTTGAGATAATTTAAATTTTTCATTTGGAAGACCTGCTACTTTTAATCTTATAGCCATATCATATAATCTAACGCCAGAGATTAGTATATTATCTATATCTAAAGAATTTAATTTTTCAAATTTTACATCCCATATCCAAGATACATCTCTACCATCTGCATAGTTATCATTTAAAAGTAGGGCTAAATTTATTTTTTTCTTATCTAAAACTATAGTATTTATGGCTTGGTCATATCCAGCAGGATTTTTAACCAATATTATTTTAACATCTTTGCCTTCTATATTTATACTTTCTTGTCTACCAAAACTACTTTTTTGACTCTTTAATGAATTAAATATAATAGCTTTTTCTATACCTAATGTTTTAGCCATAGAATAAGCACATAGGGCATTATAAACATTATATAGACCAGGTTGATTTATGTAATATTCTTGATTATCCATTATAACTAAAGATCCTTCTGGTGTTAAATCTTCTACTTCATCTAAAGAAAAAGTTAAGTTAGGTCTTTTATATCCACAGTTTTCACAGTAATAATTTCCTAAATGGTTATAAGTTAAAAATTCATAGGAATAAGGATGTTTACATTTTTTACAAAATTTTGAGTCCGCATTTACATCTATTACAGTATCATTATTTTTGGAATTAGAGAATCCATAATATAGAACTTTATTAGGAAGAGAATTATTTAAATCACCTAAAAGTGATTCATCTCCATTTAATATAAGTTTTGAATTTGGGGACTTTTCTACTCCTTCTAATATTTTCTTTAAAGTAGTGTAAACTTCTCCATATCTATCTAATTGATCTCTAAATAAGTTTGTTATAGTTATTATTTCTGGAGATATGTATTCTGTGATAAATTTTACGTTAGCTTCATCTACTTCTATAACTGCATATTTTTCTTCTTTGTTACTAAAAGAAAAGTTTTCTACAAAACAAGCAACTATACCTGGAAACATGTTTGCACCAGTGCTGTTTGATATTACAAATTTATTACTATCTTTAATCATATTGTATATCATACTAGTTGTAGTAGTTTTACCATTAGTTCCTGTTACAAGAATTACCTTATAATTTTTAGCAACTGTTTTTAATATTTTTCTATCTAATTTTAAAGCTACTTTTCCTGGAAAGTTGGTTCCACCCTTAAATAGTGTTTTAGATAGTTTTAACACTATTTTTGAAATCATTATACTGAAAAAAGATTTTATATTAATTTTACACACTTCCTTTTTGAAATTTTAAATAAATAAGATTACAATTAACTATTATAATATAATTTTAACTATTTTACATTAATATTAATAAAATGTTAAGTGAATTTTTGCTTATTATATTTTAGTAATTTAAATTATTAATTATATTTTAAACTATTGTTATGGTAAATAATCCATTTAAGTTATATAATTAGTATAGTTTATGTAGTTAGTAATTAAATTTCATTTCATATATAGAATAGATTATGAAGTTAATACTTAAATTTTATTTCATATATATTATATTTTTAGATTTAATTGAACTGATGCCTTTAAATGTAATTAATCTGTATAAATTAGAATATATATTAATTAAATCAATTTATATATAAGGAGAAAAATGTACCCTTTAAAATTTGAAAATATATATTTAAATAAGGTGTGGGGAGGAAGAAGTTTAAAAAAGTTTAGAGATAATCTTCCAAAAGGAGATATAGGTGAAAGTTGGGATATAGCATTTCATCAAGATTTAGTAAGTGTAATAAGAAATGGAAAACTTAAGGGGAAAACGTTAAAAGATGCTATAGAATTATATGAGAATAAATTGATGGGAGACTGTATATTTAATAAATATCAAGAATTTCCATTGCTTTTAAAAATAATAAGTGCAGAAAAAAAATTATCCATACAAGTGCATCCAGGTGAAAAAGATATTTTAGATTTAAAGGAAAGTCCTAAAAAAGAAGCTTGGTATGTCATGGAGGCTAAAGTAGGTTCTTATATAATTTTGGGAAGTAAAATAAAAGATAAAACTGCCCTTCGAGAGGTTATAGATAATGGTACAGTTGAAAATTATCTATATAAAGTATCAGTAAAAAAAGGAGATGTATTTTATATAGATAGTGGGATGATTCATGCTATAGGTAAAGGTGTTACATTAATTGAAATTCAACAAAATAGTGATACAACTTATAGATTATATGATTATAATAGAGGAAGAAAACTAGATTTAGAAAAAGGGATGAATTGCGTAAATTTAAATATTAAACCTAGCAAAAAATCAGGTCTGAAAGTGCAATTAAAAAATTGTAGTAAAACTTATTGCTTTTTATCAGAAGCTTTTGCTATGGAAAAATATGAAGTATATTATTTTTTAAAAGAAAAAAGTGATAAAGAAAGATTTTTTATTTTTACTTGTGTAGATGGACAAGGACAAATTAGTTATAGTGAAGGACGGCAAAGTTTAAATAGAGGAGAGAGTATACTCATACCTGCTCATATGGGAGATTATACTTTAAGAGGAAATATGAATTTATTAAAATTTTATATACCAAACATGGAAAAGTCCATTAATAATATTGTAAATGTAATAACATGCTGAATAAATTTCATATTATTGATGAAAAACAATATAATTAATAAAGAAGTTTGTATGATATAGATAACAATATAAAATAAAGAAGTTGTATGATTATAGACTATAATATGATTGAAAAGATTTTGTATGATAGATAGCAATATAAAAGATGGTGTGTGACAATAGATTTAATTTTAATATGGACAAAATAAGAGATACACTTATAAACTAATGTTTATTAGGTGTATTTTTTATTTTACTATATTTTATATTAAGTTCTTATTTTGAAAATGGGCTTTAAAATGTATTTGGTATAAATTAAATTGAATATTTTATAGATAATGAAAATTTAAAATTAATACTGTATACTTAAGATACGATAAATATATTAATATGAAAGAGGGGGATTTTAAATGTATAGAAAAAAATTAAACTTGAAAATTGTATGTGTTTTTGTTTTTGTATTATTTATTAATATATTTTTTGTTTCTTGTAAGAGTGCAAATACAAATAAGGGGATTATAGTAGAAAAATGGGATAATTTTTATGAGGGGAATAATATACATTTTTATTATAGTGATGGCAAAAGCCCAAATCCTCAACAATTAAAAACAAAATATTCTTTAGATAAACTTGCATCAACAGGAAAAGATGATATAGACAAGTCTTTAAAGGTAAGTAATTGGTTAAATAATCAATTGAAGTTTTCTAAAAATAGTATAAAAACAGAAGAAGATTCTTTAACTATATTGGAAAAATATAAAAAAGAAGAAGGAACAGTTTCAGATAGGGAATTTAATCAAATATTTACAGAAGCCATTTCTTCTGTTGGAATATATGCAAGAATAGGGGAATTTAGAGTTAATGATGCTCAGCATAGCAAGAAAGATGATTTTTTTAAGGTATCAGAAATTTGGAGTGATAAATATAAAAAGTGGATAATGATAGATGTAGTTAATTCATGTTATATGAGCAAATCTGGAGTACCTTTAAGTGCTATAGAAATTTTAAATAATGGAATAAATAACATAGAAATAAATGGAGTTAAAGATAAAAATAAATATATTAAAAAAATGGAGAGGTATTTTTATAGTTATACTATAGCTATTGATAATAATATCCATGATGGAGTTAAGAGTAATTCTTATATTACTTATGTACCAAAAGGACAGTTGCCAGAATTAAAAACTCTTAAGGGATATATTAAACCAACTATTTTTGTAAATGATTATTCTTTGTTTACTATTTCACCTAAACTTCAATATAAAGATTCACAAAATGATAAAACATCTACTTTAATGATTTCTAAAAAGAATACTGAAGGGAAAGAAGAAGAAAACCCAAGATTTTATGTAGCCGCCTTTAAAGATAGTGTTATGGTTAAGGAATTTTATATAAGTGTTAATGGAGCAGATTTTGGTAAGGTAAACAATATTTTTGAATTAAAATTGAAAGAAGGTCAAAATTCTGTGAGATTATCAGAGAATGGTAAGGATGCAATAAGAGAAGTAATAGTGAATTATAAGAAATAATAAAAATTATTATTTTCTTATATGTTTATTAATATATTTGTATAAGCGATAAAAAATAGTATAATATAGAAGATGTTAAATAAAAAAGAGAGTGAGGAGTTAAATCAATGCTATTAATATTAAAAGCAATAATAATAGGAATAGTAGAAGGTATAACGGAATTTTTACCAGTATCATCTACAGGGCATATGATAATAGCTGGATCTATTATAGGATTTGATGGAACAGTATATAGAAAAGCTTATACAGATATGTTTAGTGTTGTTATACAATTAGGAGCTATATTAGCAGTAGTAGTTTTATATTGGGATAAAATAATGAGTACCCTTAAAAACTTTCTTCCTAGTGATAGAGTGCCAGTAAAAAAATGTGGGTTAAAATTTTGGATAAATATAGGGATTGCATCAATACCAGCAGCTGCTATAGGTATTCCATTTAATGATAAAATAGAAGAAAAATTATTTTATCCATGGCCTGTAACCATAGCTTTAATTGTAGGAGCTATATGGATGATATATGCAGAAAATAGATATAGAAAAAATTCTAAAAGTATTACAATAGATGATATAAATGCTAAACAAGCTATTATTATAGGATTATTTCAATGCTTAGCATTATGGCCAGGTATGTCTAGATCTGCATCTACAATAATAGGAGCTTGGATAGCTGGGTTATCTACAGTAGCAGCGGCAGAATTTTCATTCTTTTTAGCTATACCGGCAATGATAGGGGCATCAGGTATATCATTAATAAAACATAATGTATTTAGTACATGCTCTTCTATAGAGTTAATAGCTTTAGCAATTGGATTTATAGTATCCTTTGTAGTAGCTCTTGTAGTAATAGATAAGTTTATAGCATTCTTAAAGAAAAAACCGATGAAAGTTTTTGCTATATATAGAATAGCTTTAGGAATAATTTTAATTGTTCTTTTATATTCACATGTAATAAAGTGGAGTTAAAATATTTAAAAACATTATTAAGACTATTAGTAAATTTAAATGGCTAATAGTCTTATATTTTATGCTATTTCAAAGATAACTGTACCCAGTGTATCAATATATATAAAAGTAAAAAAAATGAAGAAAATTAAAGAATTATAAAAATAATTCTGTTATATTAAATATAATGGAGTAAATATAGATGAAAGCTGTGATAGAATATTAATTGTCGTCGCGAGATGACAGGTTAACAAAAACAAAAAAATGTTGACTAAGATAAAAAAATGTGCTACTATTAGTAAGCACTGAGAAATGGTCTTTGAAAATTAAACAGAGAATTAACAAGAAACATTCTTGTAACAGCCAGTAAGATAAGGTAATAAACCTTGTCAATGAATTTGAGAAGAGATTAAACTTTTAAATTTAGAGTTTGATCCTGGCTCAGGACGAACGCTGGCGGCGTGCTTAACACATGCAAGTCGAGCGATGAAGCTTCCTTCGGGAAGTGGATTAGCGGCGGACGGGTGAGTAACACGTGGGTAACCTGCCTCAAAGTGGGGGATAGCCTTCCGAAAGGAAGATTAATACCGCATAATATAAGATAATCGCATGATTTTTTTATCAAAGATTTATTGCTTTGAGATGGACCCGCGGCGCATTAGCTAGTTGGTAAGGTAATGGCTTACCAAGGCAACGATGCGTAGCCGACCTGAGAGGGTGATCGGCCACATTGGAACTGAGACACGGTCCAGACTCCTACGGGAGGCAGCAGTGGGGAATATTGCGCAATGGGGGAAACCCTGACGCAGCAACGCCGCGTGGGTGATGAAGGTCTTCGGATTGTAAAGCCCTGTTTTCTGGGACGATAATGACGGTACCAGAGGAGGAAGCCACGGCTAACTACGTGCCAGCAGCCGCGGTAATACGTAGGTGGCGAGCGTTGTCCGGATTTACTGGGCGTAAAGGGTGCGTAGGCGGATGTTTAAGTGGGATGTGAAATCCCCGGGCTTAACCTGGGGGCTGCATTCCAAACTGGATATCTAGAGTGCAGGAGAGGAAAGCGGAATTCCTAGTGTAGCGGTGAAATGCGTAGAGATTAGGAAGAACACCAGTGGCGAAGGCGGCTTTCTGGACTGTAACTGACGCTGAGGCACGAAAGCGTGGGTAGCAAACAGGATTAGATACCCTGGTAGTCCACGCCGTAAACGATGGATACTAGGTGTAGGGGGTATCAACTCCCTCTGTGCCGCAGTTAACACAATAAGTATCCCGCCTGGGGAGTACGGTCGCAAGATTAAAACTCAAAGGAATTGACGGGGGCCCGCACAAGCAGCGGAGCATGTGGTTTAATTCGAAGCAACGCGAAGAACCTTACCTGGACTTGACATCCCTTGCATAGCCTAGAGATAGGTGAAGCCCTTCGGGGCAAGGAGACAGGTGGTGCATGGTTGTCGTCAGCTCGTGTCGTGAGATGTTAGGTTAAGTCCTGCAACGAGCGCAACCCTTGTTATTAGTTGCTACCATTAAGTTGAGCACTCTAATGAGACTGCCTGGGTAACCAGGAGGAAGGTGGGGATGACGTCAAATCATCATGCCCCTTATGTTCAGGGCTACACACGTGCTACAATGGTAGGTACAATAAGACGCAAGACCGTGAGGTGGAGCAAAACTTATAAAACCTATCTCAGTTCGGATTGTAGGCTGCAACTCGCCTACATGAAGCTGGAGTTGCTAGTAATCGCGAATCAGAATGTCGCGGTGAATACGTTCCCGGGCCTTGTACACACCGCCCGTCACACCATGAGAGCTGGTAACACCCGAAGTCCGTGAGGCAACCGTAAGGAGCCAGCGGCCGAAGGTGGGATTAGTGATTGGGGTGAAGTCGTAACAAGGTAGCCGTAGGAGAACCTGCGGCTGGATCACCTCCTTTCTAAGGAGAATAGAAAGAAGAAAATTCTTTCTAAAGGCTGAATTCTCTGTTTAATTTTGAGAGACCAATATCTCTTATAGAGTTAAAATTAGTTAAGATGATTGTCTTAACTATTAATTCTGGAATATATCTTTAATATGGGGGTATAGCTCAGTTGGGAGAGCACCTGCCTTGCACGCAGGGGGTCAGGAGTTCGAGTCTCCTTATCTCCACCATTTAAGGGTCTATAGCTCAGCTGGTTAGAGCGCACGCCTGATAAGCGTGAGGTCGATGGTTCGAGTCCATTTAGACCCACCATGTTCTTTGAAAATTGCACAGTGAATAATTAATAAGTAAAGCTAAAGGTATAAAATCCTTTGTAATTAAAATGGAACTCACTCAGCATTGCTGAGGAGTATAGAATTCTAATAAATCTAAGATTTAAAGAATTTTTAATAGGTCAAGCTACAAAGGGCGCATGGTGAATGCCTTGGCACTAGGAGCCGAAGAAGGACGCGATAAGCTGCGATAAGCTTTGGGTAGCCGCAAATAGGCTGAGATCCAAGGATTTCCGAATGAGGAAACTCACATGGGTAACCCCATGTATCATGCACTGAATACATAGGTGTATGAGGGTAAACCCGGGGAACTGAAACATCTAAGTACCCGGAGGAAGAGAAAGAAAAATCGATTTCCTAAGTAGCGGCGAGCGAACGGGAAAGAGCCCAAACCAGAAACTTGTTTCTGGGGTTGCGGATAGATCATAAAAGAAGAGGTATCTTAATCGAAAAGGGCTGGAACGCCCTACCATAGAAGGTAATAGTCCTGTAGATAAAAAGAGAAAACTTCGAGATCTAATCCAGAGTACCACGAGACACGTGAAACCTTGTGGGAAGCAGGGAGGACCACCTCCCAAGGCTAAATACTACCTAGTGACCGATAGTGAAGCAGTACCGTGAGGGAAAGGTGAAAAGAACCCCGGAAGGGGAGTGAAATAGAACCTGAAACCGTGTGCCTACAACCGATCGAAGCACGTTAAAGTGTGACGATGTGCTTTTTGTAGAACGAGCCAGCGAGTTACGCTATGTAGCAAGGTTAAGTACTTAAGGTATGGAGCCGAAGGGAAACCGAGTCTGAAAAGGGCGAAAAGTTGCATGGTGTAGACCCGAAACCGGGTGACCTATCCATGGCCAGGTTGAAGCGAGAGTAAAATCTCGTGGAGGACCGAACCACGTTGGTGTTGAAAAACCATGGGATGAGCTGTGGATAGCGGAGAAATTCCAATCGAACTCGGAGATAGCTGGTTCTCCCCGAAATAGCTTTAGGGCTAGCGTCGTGTAATTGAGTAATGGAGGTAGAGCACTGAATGGGCTAGGGGCTATAGTAGTTACCGAACCCTATCAAACTCCGAATGCCATATACTTGTATCACGGCAGTCAGACTGCGAATGATAAGATCCGTAGTCAAAAGGGAAACAGCCCAGACCATCAGCTAAGGTCCCAAAGTGTAAGTTAAGTGGAAAAGGATGTGGGATTTCTAAGACAACTAGGATGTTGGCTTAGAAGCAGCCACTCATTTAAAGAGTGCGTAATAGCTCACTAGTCAAGAGATCCTGCGCCGAAGATGTCCGGGGCTCAAACTTACCACCGAAGCTATGGGTGTACACTACGTGTACGCGGTAGGGGAGCTTTCTGTATGGGTTGAAGTCATACCGTAAGGAGTGGTGGACTGTACAGAAGTGAGAATGCTGGCATAAGTAGCGAGAAATAAGTGAGAATCTTATTGGCCGAAAACCTAAGGTTTCCTGGGGAAGGTTCGTCCGCCCAGGGTTAGTCGGGACCTAAGCCGAGGCCGAAAGGCATAGGTGATGGACAATCGGTTGATATTCCGATACCACCTATTTACGTTTGAGAAATGGGGTGACGCAGTAGGATAAGATGTGCGCACTATTGGATGTGCGTCTAAGCATTTAGGCATGCTTGATAGGCAAATCCGTCAAGCTAAGCTGAGATGTTATGGGGAGCCAATTATGGCGAAGTATCTGATTCCACACTGCCAAGAAAAGCCTCTATCGAGTGAATAGGTGCCCGTACCGCAAACCGACACAGGTAGGTGAGGAGAGAATCCTAAGGCCATCGGAAGAATTGCTGTTAAGGAACTCGGCAAATTGACCCCGTAACTTCGGGAGAAGGGGTGCCTACGAAAGTAGGCCGCAGAGAATAGGCCCAAGCAACTGTTTAGCAAAAACACAGGTCTCTGCTAAAGCGAAAGCTGATGTATAGGGGCTGACGCCTGCCCGGTGCTGGAAGGTTAAGGGGAACACTTAGCGTAAGCGAAGGTGTGAACTTAAGCCCCAGTAAACGGCGGCCGTAACTATAACGGTCCTAAGGTAGCGAAATTCCTTGTCGGGTAAGTTCCGACCCGCACGAATGGCGTAATGATTTGGGCACTGTCTCAACAGCAAATCCGGCGAAATTGTAGTGCAAGTGAAGATGCTTGCTACCCGCGATTGGACGGAAAGACCCCGTAGAGCTTTACTGTAGCTTAGCATTGAATCTCGGTATTGTCTGTACAGGATAGGTGGGAGACTTGGAAACTTGGGCGTCAGCCTGAGTGGAGTCATCCTTGGGATACCACCCTGACAGTACTGGGGTTCTAACCGGCGGCCATGAATCTGGTCACGGGACATTGTTAGGTGGGCAGTTTGACTGGGGCGGTCGCCTCCTAAAAAGTAACGGAGGCGCCCAAAAGTTCCCTCAGCGCGGTCGGAAATCGCGCGAAGAGTGCAAAGGCAGAAGGGAGCTTGACTGCGACACATACAGGTGGAGCAGGGACGAAAGTCGGGCTTAGTGATCCGGTGGTACCTCGTGGGAGGGCCATCGCTCAACGGATAAAAGCTACCTCGGGGATAACAGGCTGATCTCCCCCAAGAGTCCACATCGACGGGGAGGTTTGGCACCTCGATGTCGGCTCGTCGCATCCTGGGGCTGAAGTAGGTCCCAAGGGTTGGGCTGTTCGCCCATTAAAGCGGCACGCGAGCTGGGTTCAGAACGTCGTGAGACAGTTCGGTCCCTATCCGTCGCGGGCGTAGGAAATTTGAGAGGAGCTGTCCTTAGTACGAGAGGACCGGGATGGACCAACCTCTGGTGCACCAGTTGTCACGCCAGTGGCACAGCTGGGTAGCTATGTTGGGACTGGATAAACGCTGAAAGCATCTAAGCGTGAAGCCAACCTCAAGATGAGATTTCCCATAGCGTAAGCTAGTAAGACTCCTGGAAGAACACCAGGTTGATAGGTCAGAGATGTAAGCATGGCAACATGTTAAGTTGACTGATACTAATAAGTCGAGGGCTTGACCAAATAAAAATTCACTGTGCAATTTTGAAAGAATATCTTTCATATAAAACTCATTATACTAATGAGTACTAATTTAAAACGAAATCTTAGATTTCTGTAAATTAGCATCTGGTGATTATGGCTTGAAGGTAACACCCGTTCCCATGCCGAACACGAAGGTTAAGCTTCAAAGCGCTGATGGTACTGCAGGGGAAGCCCTGTGGAAGAGTAAGTCGTTGCCAGATAAAAATATTCCGCGATAGCTCAACGGTGGAGCACTCGGCTGTTAACCGATAGGTTGAAGGTTCGAATCCTTTTCGCGGAGCCATTTTTATTTTTTGACAAAATATTATAAAAAATATTAAGCGTATGAATACTAAAAACTTCCCTGCAGTATTTCTATTATGTCGCAGTGGAGGAAAATATAAAAGCCTAATGGCTATAAAAACAGATAAATCAATGCTTGTAGAATTTTACAAGCGATTATATGAAGAATATAAAGAGGATGTTGGAATAAAATATTTCAATATCCTTATTTGCATATATAATATTACTTATATAGGTAATGTTTTTGCTGAAGTATAAAATATTATGTATTAGTAGATGAGTAAATTGTATAATTAGAAAAAACGATCACTTTCTATAGAATATACTGTATTAAGTAAATACAGTAATACGATATTTGATATATTTATATTGAAAAATAAGTTATGTAATTTTTTAAAAATTAAGTATAGTAAATTTAATTTTAATACAGAGAAAATCCTAATATAACGTGGATTCTAATATAGAGTGAGTTTTAACGTAGCAAAAATAAAAAAATACAATTAATAAACATATAAATAAGCTTTAGTAGTTCTTAATATGGTGTAATTAAAAATTTGCGCAATTCCTCACAGGACGTGAGGAGCTGGTAGTGAAGACAGGATGTCGCCTCTACTGGGTATAGCAAATTTTTAATGTAACCATATTTAGAACTATTTAGCAAAATGAATAGTTTATAAATATATTTTTTATTTGTGCGGAGTTAAAACTCACTCTATATTTCATTTATCACTCAATTTTATATTAATTCTTTTTTATGTTTTCCCCATCACTTGTCAATACTACTGTTCCATCTATGTCTGTTCTATAAACTTTTATATTTCTTTTATTAAGTTCTTTCATAGTTTCTTTATGTGGATGTCCATAATCATTATTTTTGCCACAACTTATTATAGCTGTTTTAGGATTAACCTTATCTAAGAACTCTTTAGAAGATGATGTATGGCTGCCATGATGACCAACTTTAAGTACATCAGCAGATAAATCAGCCTTTGAATTTATAATATCTTTTTCACTTGTTTTTTCTGCATCCCCTGTAAATAAGAATTTTGTATTTCCATGGGTCAATTTTACTACTGCAGAATAGTCATTTATATTTTCATAACTATCTTTAATTGGAGCTAAAAAATCTAAGGTGCTATTATTGGATAAATCTAAAGATACCCCTTCTTTAGCCACATTAATTTTTAAATTTTTATTCTTAAGTTGTAATATCATATCTTTGAAAATTTTAGTGTTCGCTGTTTTTTTAGGTGCATAAAAATTACTGATTTCAAATTCCTCAATAACTTTTGGCATCCCACCTATATGATCTTCATGAGGATGAGTAGCTATTACATAATCTAATTTTTTTATATTTTGCTTTTTTAAATAGCCTATTAGGTTATTGGAATTTTTACGTGTTCCAGCATCTATTAGTATATTTTTGTCCTTTGTCTGAACTAAAATACTGTCTCCCTGGCCTACATCGATATAATGAACTTTTAATTCATTAGATTGGCTAGATGTATTAACAGATTTAGAGGACTCTGGAGAACAAGCTGTAAATACAAATGATAAACATATCAATAAAAAAGCTATTATTAAATTTTTTTTCTTAAGTCTCATAAATTCAACTCCCTGCCTTATGTTAAATGAAGTATACATTATTTAATTCTAACATAAATTAACCAAAAGTAGATAAGTTTTTTTATATATATTATAATAGTAGAGTGAAGTTACATAATAAAAGGAGAGAATCGTAATGAAATCATTTATTTTTTATTTAGGCTTTGGATTTTATATGCTACTGTCCCTTTTGCGAATAATAAAATTAAAATATTTAAAAAGAAAAGGTAATAGAGAAGAAATAGATAAATATATTAATAAAAGCGTTGTAGGATGGGCAAATTTTATAGTTAATGGCATAGGAATAAAAGTAAATAAAAAGGGTTTAGAGAATGTTCCTGATGGGCCTTGTTTATTTGTTGGAAATCATCAAGGGCTATTAGATGTACCTGTTATAGTTTCATCTTTAGATAGATATGTAGGTTTTGTAGCTAAAAAGGAGATGTTAAAACTTAAAATATTAACTTATTGGATGAAACAAATGAAATGCGTTTTTATGGACAGAGAGAACATTAGAGCAGCAATAAAAACAATAAATGAAGGTGTAGACAATTTAAAAAATGGATATAGCATGTTAATTTTCCCAGAAGGCACTAGAAGTAGAGGTGAAAATTTAGGAGAATTTAAAAAAGGAAGCATGAAATTGGGAATAAAGGCAGGAGTGCCTATAGTGCCTATAGCTATTGATGGTACCTACAAGGTAAGAGAAGCTAATGGAGGAAAAATAAAGCCGGCAGATGTAGATTTAATAATATGTGCCCCAATATATCCAAATGAACTTTCAAAAGAAGAACAAAATAATTTATCTGAGACTATTAAAGGAATTATACAAAAAGAATTAGAAAAAGTGAGAGCTTAATGAATAATATATTAAATAGGTTTTATTTAATATGGTAAATATAAAAAATACGCTTAATAAACAATTTATTAAGCGTATTTTTTGTATTTAGAATCCTTAGATTATATTTAGCAAATTTTGGGGTGTTTATTACCATAAATAAGGTTATATGCAAGTTGATAAAAAAAAATATCAATTTCATGATTTTTAAAGCAAAAACAAACAATTGCAATATATTTATTTAAAATTGCAAAATTAGAGTAAAAATGTAGTTGATTAATATTTAGTAGGATGATAAAATACGAATTATAAAACATACATAACTTTAGGATATAAGTTAAACAGTACTGTAACTTAATAAATATTCAATATATTTTTTAATTATAATATGATGGAGAAAAGTTAAATACTATCTAAAGTGAAGGAAAAAAATTAAAAAATGCATATTGAGGTTTTAAACAAAAAATATGGGGGAAAACCAATAAATAAATTTAGGGGGAATTATGATGGCTAAAATAACTCAATCTTCATATAATCATGTGCTTCAAAATATATCAAGTCCTAATTTGTATAAGGATTTATTTCCATATGATGAAATACCAAAGGTAACATTTAATGATATACAGGTTCCTATGGACTTATCAAAAGATATATGGATTACTGATACTACATTTAGAGATGGACAACAATCAATGCCACCATATACTACAGAACAAATAGTAAAAATATATGACTATCTTCATAAATTAGATAATGAATCTGGGGTAATAAGACAAACTGAATTTTTCTTGTATTCTGAGAAAGATAGAAGAGCAGCAGAAATATGCTTAGATAGGGGTTATAAGTTTCCAGAAGTTACTTCATGGATAAGAGCAAACAAAGAGGATTTTAAATTAGTTAAAGAAATGGGAATAAAGGAAACTGGTATGCTTATGTCTTGTTCCGATTACCATATATTTAAGAAACTTAATACAACAAGAGAAAAGGCTATGAATATGTATTTAGAAATTGCAGAAGAAGCTTTAGCTAATGGAATTGTTCCAAGATGTCATTTAGAAGATATAACAAGAGCAGATTTTTATGGCTTTGTAGCTCCTTTTGTAAATAAATTAATGGATCTTTCTAATAAATATAATATTCCTGTTAAAATAAGAGCTTGTGATACACTAGGATTAGGGGTTCCATATAGTGGAGCATCACTACCAAGAAGTGTTCAAGGAATTATTCATGGACTTAGGTACTGCTGTAATGTTCCTTCAGAAAGAATTGAATGGCATGGACACAATGATTTTTATGGAGTAGTATCAAATGCCTCTACAGCATGGCTTTATGGCTGTTCATCTGTAAATACCTCTCTTTTAGGTATAGGAGAAAGAACTGGAAATTGTCCATTAGAGGCTATGATTGTAGAATATGCACAGTTAAAAGGGAATACTGCCAACATGAATTTACATGTTATAAATGAAATAGCAGAATATTTCGAGAGAGAAATGAATTATAGTATACCACCAAGAACACCTTTTGTAGGAAGCGAGTTTAATGTTA
Organism: Clostridium sporogenes; assembly: GCA_019933195.1. Taxonomy (NCBI): domain Bacteria; kingdom Bacillati; phylum Bacillota; class Clostridia; order Eubacteriales; family Clostridiaceae; genus Clostridium; species Clostridium sporogenes. The sequence continues at coordinate 1,734,092 of CP082942.1, read as the reverse complement.
CAAGGGCTGGCATTCATGCAGATGGTATATTAAAAAATGAAGAAATATATAATATTTTTAATACAGAAAAGATTTTGGATAGACCAGTAGTAGTGGCTGTAAATCAATATTCAGGATTAGCTGGTATTGCAGCTTGGATAAACACTTATTTTAAATTAAAAGGTGATAATAAAATAGATAAAAAAGATGAAAGAATTTTTGCTATAAAAGAATGGGTAGATAACCAATATGAAAATGGTAGAACAACAATAATAGGAAACAATGAATTAGAAATTATAGTAAAACAACTTATACCAGATTTGTTTATAAAAGCTAGTTAGATATAATAATCAAGCTAAAAAATAGTTAGTATAATATTTATTGATTATAAGAGATGTAATATCTAAACTAAAAAAGTTAGTTAAATACTAAGTGTTATATTCACTGATATATAATGAACTAAATTTCAAAATCAGTTATTTAAGAAAATATCACTTGTTATTTTACTGCTACATGATGTATTAAATTTGAAATATATATTATAGGATGTAAAATAAAAAATAAAGAGAACTTTAATGATTGAAAGCAAATAATATATTAAAAAGCAAAATAAAAACGAATTAAATAATAGAGATCAAAAACAAAAGATAAATATTAAAATATAATTGATTGGGGGAAATGAAGTTGGGTTTAACTTTAACAGAAAAAATAATAAAGTCCCATTTAATAAAAGGAGATATGGTTAAGGGAGAAGAAATTGCTATTAAAATAGACAATACATTAACTCAAGATTCTACAGGGACTATGGCATATCTTCAATTTGAAGCTTTGGGTATAGATAGGGTAAAAACTAAAAGATCAGTAGCTTATATAGATCATAATATGCTTCAGACAGGTCCAGAAAATGCTGATGATCATTTATATATACAAACAGTAGCTAAAAAACATGGAATTTATTTTTCAAAACCCGGTAATGGAATATGTCATCAAGTTAATTTAGAAAGATTTGGTGTACCCGGAGAAACTTTATTAGGATCTGATAGTCATACTCCAACAGGTGGTGGTATTGGAATGTTAGCTATAGGCGCTGGTGGATTGGATGTAGCAGTAGCCATGGCCGGTGGGGAATATTATATAAATATGCCTAAAATAGTTAAAGTAAATTTAATAGGAAAATTGAAACCTTTTGTATCTGCAAAGGATATTATATTAGAAGTTTTAAGAAGATTATCTGTAAAGGGTGGAGTAGGAAAAGTATTTGAATATACAGGAGAAGGAGTAAAAACTCTTACAGTGCCAGAGCGTGCAACTATAACTAATATGGGAGCAGAACTAGGGGCTACTACTTCGATTTTTCCATCAGATGAAATTACTAAAGATTTTTTAAAGGCTCAAGAAAGAGAAGAAGATTATAAGCATTTGGTAGCAGATGAGGATGCAATTTATGATGAAGAATTAGAAATAAATTTATCAGAGCTAAAACCTTTAGCAGCCTGTCCGCATAGTCCTGATAATATAGTACCTGTATCAGAACTAAAAAATATAAAAGTTAACCAAGTAGCTATAGGTAGTTGTACAAATTCTTCTTATAGAGATATGTTAAGAACTGCTAGCATATTAAAGGAGAAAACTGTATCAGAAAATGTATCTTTAGTTATAGCACCAGGTTCTAAACAAGTTTTAAATATGATGGCTAACAATGGAGCTTTAACAGATTTAGTTATGGCAGGAGCAAGAATACTAGAATGTGCTTGTGGACCATGTATAGGAATGGGTCAATCTCCATGTACAGATGCTGTATCTTTAAGAACTTTTAATCGAAATTTTGAGGGTAGATCTGGAACAAAATCTGCTAATGTATATTTAGTAAGCCCAGAAGTAGCAGCAGTTTCAGCATTAACAGGATATATAACAGATCCTACTGAGTTAACTGATTTTGAAGATATAAAAATGCCTAATAAATTTTTGATAAATGATAATTTAATAATGGAACCAGCCAAAGAAGGAGAAGTAATAGAAGTTAAAAGAGGACCAAATATAAAACCATTCCCGAAGGCAGAAGATTTAAAAGAATTAGTAACTGGAAAGGTATTAACAAAAGTAGGGGATAATATAACAACAGATCATATAATGCCATCTAATGCTAAACTATTACCTTATAGATCTAATGTACCATATTTATCAAATTTTTGCTTAACTCCTTGTGATGAGAAATTCCCTGAAAAAGCTAAGGAAAATGGAGGCGGAATAATAGTTGCAGGAACAAATTACGGACAAGGTTCTAGTAGAGAACATGCAGCTTTAGCTCCTGTTTATTTAGGAATAAAAGCGGTTTTAGCAAAATCTTTTGCTAGAATTCATAAAGCAAATTTAATAAACAATGGTATATTACCTCTAGTTTTTGAAAGAGAAAAAGATTATGATTCTATAGATGAAATGGATGAATTAGTAATAGAAAATGTTTTAGAACAAGTAAAAATAGATAAAATAGAAGTAATAAATAAAACTAAAGATATAAAATATAAAACTTTATTAGAAGCAACTAATAGACAAAAGAAGATGATTTTAAAGGGAGGATTATTAAATTTAATTAAAAGTCTTCAAAAATAGTTATAAAATTCAGAAATTAATAAATTGTTATTAATATGTTTAAATAAATATAATTTATAGGGAGTAATATATATAATAATAGTAAAAATAATAAACAATTATAAATTATTTTTCCCTATGAGTTTTTGGAGGGGTATTGTGAGATATGATATAACCTTAATACCAGGAGATGGTATAGGACCAGAAGTAACTGAAGCTGCAAGAAAAGTTATAGATGCAGTGGGAGTAGATATTAATTGGCATGTAGTAGAGGCGGGAGAAAAAGTTTTAGATAAATATAAAACTCCTCTTCCAGATTATGTTTTAGATAGCATAAAGGAAAATAAAGTAGCTTTAAAAGGACCTATAACTACTCCTGTAGGAAAAGGATTTAGAAGTGTAAATGTTACTTTAAGAAAGAGTTTAAATTTATATGCTAATATAAGACCTGTAAAAAGTTATAAAGGAGTAAAATCTAGATATGAAAATGTAGATTTAATAATTGTAAGAGAAAATACAGAGGATTTATATGCAGGTATTGAGCACATGATTGGTGATAATATAGCAGAAAGTATAAAGATAATTACTAAAAAGGCTAGTGATAGAATAGTAGACTATGCATTTAATTTATCAAGAAAGGAAAATAGAAATAAGGTAACTGCAGTGCATAAAGCTAACATAATGAAATTATCAGATGGATTATTTTTAAAATGTGCAAAGGAAGTTGCTAGCAAGAATGAAGATATAAATTTTGAAGATGTAATAGTGGATGCTATGGCTATGAAATTAGTTTTAAATCCAGAAAAATATGATGTTTTAGTAATGCCTAACTTATATGGTGATATCTTATCAGATATGGCAGCTGGTTTAGTTGGTGGACTGGGATTACTTCCAGGAGCTAATATAGGTGATAAAGGAGCTGTGTTTGAAGCTGCTCATGGTGCAGCACCAGATATTGCAGGAAAAAATAAGGCTAATCCAACAGCTTGTATATTAAGTGGCGCTATGATGTTAAAGTATATAGGAGAAAAGGAAAAAGCTAAAAAAATAGAAAATGCTATAGAGAAAGTATTTGTAGATGGAAAATGCCTTACAGAGGATTTAGGTGGAAATTCTACAACAGAACAATTCACAGCTGCAATTATAGACAATCTTTAAATTAATATATAATATTTTATTTGCTATTATCTTTTTAATTATATATTTAAGTTTTCAGATCCCCTTTTACAATTATATTTAAAATTTTCTTATGATCTCAAGATTATAAGAATTTTTTTTGTAAAAAATTTTATTTTATTATTTTCAAATTGAATTTAATATGGTAAAGTAGTAGTATATATTTTATCACTGTATTAAGATAAAGTGATAAAATTATATGAAAATTTGTATATATTGGGGGAATAATTATGGAGAAATCTTTAGCTATAGATAATTATAATAAAATGACAGATAGTGAAGAGATTATGATAGAAACTAAAAATATTAAAAAATTTTTTGGTGAATTAGTAGTTTTTGAAAATTTAAATTTAGAAATCAAAAAAGGAGAGGTAGTAGTAATAATAGGCTCCTCTGGATCAGGTAAAAGTACTTTTTTAAGATGTTTAAATGGTTTAGAAGAAATAGATTGTGGAACTATAAATATAGAAGGAAAATGTTTAGATTTAAAGGATAAAAAATCTATGAAAATGGTATGTTCTAAAATGGGTATGGTATTTCAAAACTTTAACTTATTTCCTCATATGACTGTACTAGATAACGTAATGATAGGTCCATTAGTTTCTAGAAAAGAGAATAAAGAAGAAGTTTTAAAAAGAGCTAAAGATCTTCTTAAAAAGGTAGGATTAGAAGATAAAATGGATTATTATCCTAACAAATTATCTGGAGGACAAAAGCAAAGGGTAGCCATAGCAAGAGCATTAGCTATGAAACCAGATATAATGCTTTTTGATGAACCAACTTCTGCGTTAGATCCAGAACTAGTAGGAGAAGTTTTAGCTGTTATGAAAAAGTTAGCAGAAGAAGGAATAACTATGGTAGTTGTAACTCATGAAATGGGATTTGCTAAGGAAGTTGCAGATAGGGTTATTTTTATGGATGGAGGCAAATTTATAGAAGAATCTAGTCCAGATATATTTTTTACATGTCCAAAAGAAGAAAGAACCAAGGAATTTTTGAAAAAAATATTATAATAACAAGAAATAAATATTATGTGTTCAATAATATTCATTATTATAGTTGAAACACTTCAATTTTTTTAAATTAAAAGTGCACAAAAATAAAATGCTTATTTTTTTAGAAAATAATTTTATTTATTTTTAACTCAAACTTTCTCCGTGTAACAACCTCATTTTAAGTTATGAGGTTGTTGTACATTAAAATTATATTTGGAATATAATTATGTATGTTATATTAGGAGGGTATTATATATCAATCAGAAAATTTTTAAAATTGTTAAAAAATAGCTTGACTATATATGGCTTAAATACTATAATAAATTAAAAGTGAATAGTAAGTAGATAGAGGTGCGATATTAAATAGTACTTTTACAGAGATAAGCAACTGTGAAGTAAAAGGAAAGGGAATGTCGCCGAAGTGTACAACTGATGTTTTAAGGTTTTACGCTGGGGTTGCATAGAATATATGTAACACTGTCACAAATTTATTTTGTGGAGAGCTATCATTCAAAGTATTCGTACTAATTTATTTATGTGCGCACAAGTACGTCTATATGCCTTGAGTGTAAAGCTTAAGGCTTTTTTGTTTTTGATGATGGTTTTCCTCCCCGTATTCACTTAAATTTTAAAGCTCATAGAGCTTGGAATTTATAAATAGAGGAGGAGATTTTTATGAAAAAAAATAGGAGAGTATTATTAAGTTCTTTATTTGTATTAATGATTTTATTATTTAATAACATGTCAGTATTAGCGGCAGATTTAGATCCAAAGGTTATAGCAGAAAATGCTAGTAGGTTGGGAATATGGACTATTTTACCGCCAGTAATAGCTATTGTATTAGCCTTTATTACTAAAAATGTAGTCATTTCTTTAGCAGTAGGTGTTTTTAGTGGAAGCTTTTTATTACAGATAAGTGGAAACAACATATTTGGTGCTATTTTCAAAGCTTTTTTAGATTTTATAAATAGAATATTAAACTCTCTTGCAGATCCTTGGAATGCAGGAATAATACTTCAATGTATGGTTATAGGTGGCCTTATAGCAGTAATTTCTAAAATGGGTGGAGCTAAAGCTGTTGCAGAATCTTTAGCTAAAAAAGCTAAAACTCCAAGAAGTACGCAAATTATAACTTGGATTCTAGGATTATTAGTTTTCTTTGATGATTATGCTAATGCTCTTATAGTAGGGCCTATAATGAGACCAGTTGCAGATAAAATGAAAATATCAAGAGAAAAATTAGCATTTATAATAGATGGAACAGCAGCGCCAATAGCAGGTATAGCAGTTATATCTACATGGATAGGCTATGAAATAAGCTTAATAAAAGATGCTTATGCAGCTATAGGTCAAAGCGTGAATGCTTATGGATTGTTTTTATCAACTATACCTTATAGATTTTATAATATATTAATATTAGCATTTATAGTATTAATAGCTTTTATGGGAAGAGATTTTGGACCAATGCTTAAAGCAGAAAGAAGAGCAAGAACTACAGGAAAGCTTTTATCTGATACAGCAAAACCAATGGTTTCTGATGAAACTACAGAGCTTGAACCAAGAGAAGGAATAAAGTTAAGTATTTGGAATGCTATAATTCCAATTGCAATATTAATAATTGGAGCTTTTGCAGGTTTTTATTACAATGGTTATCAAGCTATAATGGGAGGAGAAGATAAGACTTTAATACAAATGATGCAAACTTCACCAGCATCCTTTGATGCTTTAAGAGAAACCTTTAGTGCATCAGATGCTAGTATAGTTTTATTTCAATCTGCATTACTTGCAAGTATAGTAGCAATAATAATGGGAGCTTCACAAAAGATTTTTAAAGTAGGGGAAGCTATAGATGTTTGGATTACTGGAATGAAATCTTTAATTATAACAGCAGTTATATTACTCCTTGCTTGGTCTTTAAGTGCAGTTATAAAAGAGCTTGGTACTGCTACATTCTTAGTTTCAATTTTATCTAATTCTATACCAAAATTTTTATTACCAAGTATAATATTTATTTTGGGATCTGTTATATCTTTTGCTACAGGATCAGCTTATGGGACAATGGGAATATTGATGCCTTTAACAATTCCGTTGGCTTATGCTGTATCACCAGATCCAACTTATATAGTTATAAATGTAAGTGCAGTTTTAACTGGAGCAATATTTGGAGATCACTGTTCTCCAATATCAGATACTACTATAATGTCTTCTATGGGATCTGCTTGTGATCACTTAGATCATACTTCAACACAAATGGTATACGCTTTAACTATAGCAGCATGCACAATAGTATTTGGATATATTCCAGCTGGATTAGGATTACCAATATATATAGTTTTACCATTATCAATAGTATTAGTTGCTGTTGTAGTAAGATTGGTTGGAAAACCAAATGATGTAGCGGATAATGAAAGTTTAGGAGAAGAAATATTAGAAATGGATGCATAAACTAAAATAGCTTTAATTTTAAAAGTGTAAATATAAATAATATATTTACTATATTTAAAATTAAAGCTATTCTTATTTTGAGAATATCCTCTTACTGATCTTCTCTAGGTTCTGTATCTCTATTTCTACCATAAAGTGAAATTGCATACAAACCTGCTATACCTATAATTGCATATAAAATTCTTGAAAATGCAGACATATTTCCAAAGAAAACTTCAACAAAATTAAATCCAAAAAAACCAATGAGTCCCCAATTTATAGCACCAATTATTACTAATGTAAGTGAAATAATATCTAATGTTCTCATATTTACATCTCCTTTATTAGTCTTACAAGTATTAGTCTTGCAATATTAGTATTTCCAAAAACAACTGAAATATAAGTAAAAGATGTAATAAGGCATTAGATAAATTATTATATTATTTCACCATGCCTTTCATAGTTTGTAATTTCACTAATAGAATTATTTTGATTTACAAATAATACTGTAGGATTAAAATTTTTCGCCTCATCTATAGATAAATTACAATAACTCATTATTATAACTTTATCCCCTTTTTGAACCATTCGTGCAGCGGCACCATTTAAACAGATTACACCGCTACCTTTCTCACCAGCTATTGCATAGGTTTCAAATCTACTCCCATTATCTATATCTACTATTTGAACCTTTTCATATTCTAATATATTAGATTTATCCATTAAATTTTTATCTATAGTTATACTTCCTACGTAATTAAGATTAGCTTCTGTTACAGTAGCTCTGTGAATTTTAGATTTTAACATAGTTATTCTCATTTGTTTATACCTCACTTTAAGTATTTTATAATTTCTAAGCTTTAGTGGGAGTCAAACCTCCCTCTGAAGCTTAGAAATTTGTTTATATATTTCAGTAAAAATTTTATTTTAAAAGTGAAATTATAGTTTGAAAGTAAAATTGTCTATAAGTCTTGTTTTACCTATATAAACTGCTATGGCGATTAAAATTGAAGAGTGTAATTTTTCAACTGGTTGTAAAGTGCTGCTGTCTACTATACTTACATAGTCTATTTTTGCTAGTGTTTCTTTATTTAGAGTATCTATAATAATGTTTTTTATATTATTTAAATTTCTTTCTCCAGATTCTAGTGATTTTAAGGCTTCTTTTAGACTTTTGTTCAATATTAATGATGATTTTCTCTCTTCTGTATTTAAATAAGTATTTCTTGAACTTTTAGCTAAACCGTCAGATTCTCTAACTATAGGACAACCTATTATTTCTACAGGAAAATTTAAATCTTCTACCATCTTTTTTACTACAGCTAATTGTTGAGCATCTTTTTCACCAAAATAAGCTTTTGTTGGACTTAATATATTAAAAAATTTTGTTAAAACTGTGCATACACCTTGAAAATGACCAGGTCTTTTTTCTCCACATAATTTTTCAGTAAGTGTATCCACATCTACATGACTGTATATTTTGCTTGGATACATTTCTGAAGCTTCAGGACTAAAAATTAAATCTGCTCCAATTTCTTCACATAAACCTGAATCTTTGGTTAAATCTCTAGGATAAGTAGAATAATCTTCATTTGGCCCAAATTGAATCGGATTTACAAAGATTGAAACTATAACTTTATCATTTTCTTTTCTAGCCTTTTTTATAAGAGAGGCATGCCCTTCATGTAAATATCCCATAGTAGGTACATAACCTATAGATAAATTTTTATCTTTCCATTTTTTTATAACTTCTTTAACATCTTTTATTGTGTGAACTATATTCATATTATTCAGCTGAGAAAATCAGCCTGTACCCTCCCTTTAGTTCTTAAACAAGTATTTAATATTAATTATTTTAAGATTTATTTTATATATTTTTTTAGTTGTACTTAAACTATTTTTTATTTGAATTTTATATGATTTGTACTTAAATTGTTTCTTATATATATTTTATATAGTTATAAATTGAACTCTTTATATGGTTTTAATTAGATTATTTCCTATATAAATTTCATAAGCTATAATTAAGTTATTTTTTGTATAAATTTAAAATAGATATAATTAATGTATTTTACTACATAGATTTTAATATAGTTGGAATTAAGTTATTCTATATAGATTTTTTATATAATTGTAATTAACTTTAAGTTATTCTTTTTATATTGTCTTATTTATATAAATTGCTAGTTGTTTAAAAACTAATATAATTTTTTTATTACTTCATCATCTATTTTAAAAGCATATTTTTCTTCAGGAAATTTAGATTCTTTAACTTCTTCTATATATTGTGATACGCCATTTTTTATAGCTTCTCCTACATTTCCAAAGGATTTAACAAATTTAGGTGTAAAATCTGAGAACATAGAAAGCATATCTTGATAAACTAATATTTGACCATCACAATATTTTCCTGCGCCTATGCCTATGGTTGGAATAGATATGGATTCTGATATTATTTTTGATAATTTTTCAGGAATACATTCTAAAACTAGAGAGAAAGCTCCTGCATCTTCTAAAATTTTAGCATCTTCTATTAATTGTTTTGCTATTTTCTCGTTCTTTCCTTGAACTTTGAATCCACCAAACATATTTACAGATTGAGGGGTTAAACCTATATGGCCCATTACAGGAATTTGAGCTTTAACTATAGCTCTAACTTCTTTTTCTACAGTGGCACCACCTTCTAATTTTACAGCATGGGCTCCAGCTTCTTTTATAAGTCTTCCTGCATTATAAACAGCATCATAAATAGAAGTTTGATAGGACATAAAAGGCATATCTCCAACAACTAAAGCATTGGAAGCACCTCTTACTACTGCTTTTGTATGATGAATCATGTCATCCATAGTCACACTTAGAGTATTTTCATATCCTAGACATACCATTCCTAAAGAATCACCTACTAATATTCCATTAATTCCAGCGGAATCTATAAGTTTTGCCATAGAATAATCATAGGCAGTTAACATAGTTATTTTTTCACCATTATTTTTTAATTCTTGAAAAGTTGATACAGTATTACGCATTGTATCCCTCCTAAAATATTATAAATAAATTTGTAAAAATTAATTAGGATGGATAGAATACCAATGTGCAACTGAATTGTTTTTATAAAAGATTAGAAATTTTACATAGAATGCTTTAAAAAAATGATATTTAAAGCATAGTTGTAGACAAAATGGTAATGTTCATACTGTTTTAAAAAAATTTAAATACAGTTGTATTACTATTTTTGTTGTAATACTATTTTAAATTTAAGATAGTATTTTAGATTATATTGATGTGATAAGTTTTTGTAAAAATAAAAAACAATCAGGTGCAGTTCCATATTGGATACTACCCAAATTTATTTTAGCATAAATAATAATGATAATAAATATATTAAATTTAATTTTTAATAAAAGAGAATTGATGTGCTAAAAAATAAAAATATTAAGTTTAACAGATTCAAATTTGGTAGAATGTATATATAGTAGTTTGAATTTATTTAAATGTAGAGGATTTAGGGAGTGAATTTTATGAGCTTAAGATTTATATATGGAAGAGCTGGCAGTGGTAAAAGTCAATTTTGTTTAAATAGTATAAAAAAAAGAATAGAAGAGGATGTAGATAGACCACTTATATTATTAGTACCAGAACAATTTTCTTTTCAGGCAGAAAGAAATTTAATAGAAGTTTTAGAAGGAAAAACAGGGTTTAAAACACAAGTATTAAGTTTTAAAAGAATGGCTTATAGGGTTTTTAATGAAGTTGGTGGGATAACTGCTAAACATATGAATGAATCCGGTAAAAGTATGCTTTTATATAATATAATTGAAGATTATAAAAATGACTTAAAATTATTTAAAAAAGCTGCTAAAAGGCAAGGATTTATTACTACTGTTTCAGATATTATAACAGAATTTAAAAGATATAATATAACTCCTGAAATTATAATAAATAATTTAGATAATATTGAAGATGATAATTTAAAATATAAGATGGAAGACTTATCTCTCATATTTTCTGAGTTTGAAAAAAGATTACATAAAAATTATATAGATAGTGAAGATGATTTAACTATATTAGTGGAAAAATTACATAAGAGTAAGCAATTTGATAATGCAGAAATATGGATAGATGAATTTTCAAGTTTTTCTCCTCAAGAATATTCTGTATTGGAAAAGTTGCTTTTGAAATCTTATAGAATAAATATAACTTTGTGTACAGATTATTTAAATGAAGGTGGATTTGTTGACACTACAGATGTATTTTCTCCTATTAAAAATACAGAGAATAAATTACTAGAAATAATAAAAGACAATAATATAAAATTAGATAAACCGGTAGCACTTAAATGTGACCCTTGTGCTAGATTTAAAAATAGCATTGAACTTCAACATCTAGAAAAAAATATGTTTTCTTTCCCATATAAAGAGTATAAATATGAAACAAAAGATATTTGTATGCTTAAAACTTTAAACCAATTTACGGAAATAGAAAATACTGCAAAGGATATTATAAAACTTTGTAGGGAGAAGGATTGTAGATTTAAAGATATAGCAGTGATTACGGGAGATTTAAATGGATATGAAAATATAATAAGTTCAGTTTTTTTGCAATATAATATTCCATTTTTTATAGATAAAAAAAGAGAAATAAATAATAATCCAATAATAATATTAATTCTTTCTGCACTAGAGGTTTTATCTAAAAACTGCACTTATGAATCTGTATTTAGATATTTAAAAACTGGACTTTTAGATATTAGTAATGAAGAAATAGATATATTAGAAAATTATGTGCTTGCTAATGGTATTAAAGGATATACTTGGACTATTAATAAACCTTGGGAACATAAGTCTTTTAGCAATTATGAATTAGAAGAGAATGTTGAAAAAGAGTTGTTAAATAAAATAAATGATATAAGATATAAAGCGATGGAACCTATTGTATCTCTTAACGAAAGTCTCAAAAGAAAAGATAGAGCAAAAGAATTTTGTGAAGTATTGTATGAATTTTTATGTGGTATAAATCTACCAGATAAAATACAGGGTATGATAGAAGAGTTTAAATTAGAAGGTGAAATAGAAAAGGCAAGTGAATACAATCAAATATGGAATATAGTTGTGGAGGTTTTAGAGCAAATAGTAGAGGTTATAGGTGAAGAAAAAATATCCTTAAAAGAGTTTTTTAAGGTGCTTCAAACAGGATTTTCAGAATATGAAATAGGACTTATTCCACCTGCGCTAGATCAAGTAATAGTAGGAAGTATAACAAGACTTAGAAGTCACAATATAAATATTTTATATATAGTAGGGGTAAATGATGGTATATTTCCAGCTCCATTAAAGGAAGAAGGAATTTTAAATGATGATGATAGACAGTTTTTATTAGATAAGGGATTAGAAATAGCTAAGGATACTAAAAGTGTAGCTTTTGAAGAGCAATTTTTAGTTTACTCTACATTAACTACTCCAAGTAAATATTTAAGACTAAGTTATCCTATAGCAGATGGAGAGGGAAAAACTTTAAGACCATCTATAATTATATCAAGGATAAAAAAAATATTTACAAATATATGTGAAGAAAATGATATAGTAAAATCTAATAGTGAAGAAGAAGCACTAAAAAATATATCCTCTGCTAAGCCAACTTTTAATTATTTAATATCTAATTTAAGAAAGGATGTAGAGGGTGTAAAAATAGATAATGCATGGGGAGATACTTATAAATGGTATTTGGAAAATGATTTTTGGATTGAAAAATTAAATAGATTAATAAAAGGATTTGATTATACAAATCAAAGCAAATATATAGAAACTAAAAAGATAAGAAATTTATATGGTAAGCCATTAAAAATAAGTGTATCTAGGGTAGAAAAATTTTCTCAATGTCCTTTTGCTTATTTTATACAATATGGACTAAAAGCTAAGGATAGAAAAATATTTAATTTAAGTTATCCGGATTTAGGAATTTTCATGCATAGCATATTAGAAAAGTTCTCACACGAATTAGAAAAAGAAGGACTTGACTGGAATACCATGGATTTAAATTGGGCAGAAGAAGAAATTGATAAATTAATTAATGATGAATTAGATAATAAATCTTTAGAAATATTAAATAGTTCAAAGAGATATGAATATGTAACAAAGAGTGTGAAAAAGATTTTAAAAAGATCTATATGGCTTATAGGAGAACATATAAAAAGAGGTAATTTTAAACCAAGTTATTATGAGCTATCCTTTGATGTAGATGGAGATTATCCTCCTATAGCAATGGAACTTCATTCTGGAGAAGTTGTAAATCTAATAGGAAGAGTAGATAGAGTAGATCTTTTGCAAAAGGATGGAGCTACTTATTTAAAAATAATAGATTATAAATCAGGAACAAAGGAATTCAAACTATCTGATGTTTATTATGGTCTGCAATTGCAACTTTTAATATATTTGGATGCTATACTTATGGAATTAGCTGAAAGATCTGGTATAAATGGAGAACCAGGAGCACTTTTATATTTAAAATTAGATGATCCTATAGTAAAAAATACTGTAGACATGAGCGATAATGAAATTGAAAAAAGCATAATAAAAAATTTGAAAATGAAAGGATTAATTTTAAATGATCCTAATGTTATAAAAGATATGGATAATATAATATCCGGAATATCAGATATAATACCTGTTATGCTTAAAAAAGATGGAGAGGTGTCAGAAGGCAGATCCTCTGTAGCTACAAAAGAAGAGTTTGAAACATTAAGAAAATATGTAAGGTATACAATAATTGAAATTTGCGAGGAAATGTTAGAAGGAAATATAGAGATAAAGCCATATAAAAAGAAAGATGGATCTTCTTGTGATTACTGTATATATTCCTCAGTTTGTAAATTTGATACAGAAATAAGAGGAAATAAGTATAACATATTATTAGATAAAAAAGATGAAGAAGTATGGGATGCTATTAAGAAAAAAATAGAATTTTAGTTTTATGTGCTGTCTTAGGGGGACTAATATCAGCTCTATTAATAACAGGTATGAGTATTTTAATACCAGCATTGGTATTACATTAATATATTATAAGAAGAGTATATCTCAAAATAGCTTTAATTTTAATATAGTAAATATAATATATTTACGGTTTTAAAATTAAAGCTATTTTTATTTTGAGATATTTTTTTAAAAAATTTATAAAAAATATTTCTTATGTTTATTAAAAATATTAATCAAAATAGTCGTAGTCATCATCATAATTATAATCGTAATTATAACCATAATCATTATTATAATTATAATATCTTCTTCGCCTTCTTCTTCGTCTACCTAAAAGTTCATTTATAAGTAGTATTCCTGCAATATCCCTTACAGCATGACGTCTCCTATAGCGACGTTGTCTAGAACAATCCTTATCGTCGTCATCATCATCTAATTGAGGTTTGATTTTTTCATAAATTTTTTTGCATGCAATATCTACTTCTTTTTTAGAAGGACAATGGTTTTCACCTTTTTCTTTTTCCATTATGTCGCAATGCTGTTTAACTAAAGGATAGATTCTAAAACAAATTTTTGGGTATAAACTTTTTAAATCATCATCATTTTCTTTAATATTACTTGTATGATCATATTGCATAGGTGTCATTGGTTGATTAGGTTTAAAATAAACAGGAACAGGGATACATATGGAATAAGGATTATAATAATTAAACATTTCTAAGCCTCCTATAACATAAACACACTTTATTCTATGCATAAAATAAATAAGTGTTAATAAATAAACTTTTGCATGTAAATGAAAAAATATTGTATACTTATATTTGTTATATTATTTATTTTGAAGGGAGAATAATGGGCAGTAATGAAAAAACACTTAAGTAGGAAGTATGAAAAACTTCTATTAGACAATTATAGGCAAAATATTGATGACTCTAATTATAAAGAGTTGATATTAGAAGGAATAAGTGGTCATAAAGCTATACATAGATATTTAAAAGAGTATATAAAAGATAATAAGGAAATTTTAGATTTAAATTGGGGAAAGCAAATGCTTTTATTTATAGTTTCCTTTAATGAAAAAGATTTAGAACTAGCAGAGCAATGTTATAAAGCATTAAAGAAGTATCCAGATAATTATTTTACAGAGTCTGTAATGGCAGATATTGATTTAAGATTTTATGGGGATTTATTTAAAGCTAGAGATAAATATTTAAATGCATTAAGTTTATATGATAGGGATGCTCTTGTGTATTATAACTTAGGACTAATATATTATTTATTAGGTATGTTCCAAAAGAGTATGGATTTTTATAATAAGAGCTTGAATTATATAAATAAAATGGATAACAAGGAATTTATAAAGTCTAAATGTTTATATAATATAGCAGTTTGTGAAATTAATTATAATAATAACCATAAAGATGGAGAAAAGTTACTTAAGAGAAGTTTGAAGTTAAATCCAAATTATATAGAAGCAAATGATTTATTAGAAAAATTAAGAGGTGAAAAATAGTCATGATGCCAAAGCAAAAGGAGTTATGGATACCTAATGATGAGGTAGCAGAAAAAATAATATCAATACAAATAGAATGTTCTTTAAATGAAAGATATGAAAAATTAGAAAATAATACTATGTTTATTGAAGCAATAAAGAGAAAAGATAATTCACCAGTATTAGAAGTAGCACCTAAACTAAAAAGCACTAATATATTAGGTTTATATGAAAGAATGCTACCACTTACCAAAGTAGATTTTATGTATGCTTCAGTTTACTCTAAAACAGGAGGAGTACTTAATTTATTTAATGAAAAAATTTCTGAAAATATAGATATACAGTTTAAAAACTTAAGAAGTGAATATGTAGATAAAAATAAAGCTATAAATAGATGGAAAGATGAACCTTCAGAATTATGGAGTGGATTAACACCAGCACAAATATGGACAGGTGGAGGAAAAGTAGAAAAAGCTTTGTTAATGGACTTTTTAAGTAAGCTTACAGAGTTGATGAATGAAACGCAATTTACTACAAAAGGAGCGGCTTTTATGCATTGTATAGATGTATTAAGAAGTTGGCAACTCAACAAAAATGAAATTTGTGAAGGTAAAACTCCTATGGAAGCTGTAATAGAAGAAAGAAATCTTATATTAAAAGATAAAATAGAATTCATAAAAGAAAATAATATAGAATGTGATTTTATATTATAGTTATAGAAAAATAAAATCTTATTTAAAAATATATGTAAAATATTAAAAGAGGAGTATAACTATGAAACACACCTATAATATATTCAAAGTAATTATAGGCATTTTATCTATTATACCAATTTTTTATCCTAATAAATACACCTATGGTATATGGATATTATTTATACTTTTTGAAATCATTGTTGAACTAAGAAAAAAACCAAAGAAAAGCGTTAAATATATATGTATTTTTTGTGGATTTGCCGCCATAGCTTTATATTATTATTATTTAGTAAAGAAGCAGTAATTGACTACTGTTTCTTTACTAAATTTCTATTCTTTAAAAAAATCTATGTTTAAATTTTTTATATCACCTAAACTTTTCTCAGTGCACCATATATTATAATTTTTATTATAGTTACAAATTAAAATTTTGTTTAAATCCTTAGATATAGAAATAAAAATATAATTATTATCTGATTTATTGTTATTTGATTTGTTATTAGGAAATGTAGCTATATATTTGTTTTTCATAAACTTATCATTTACAAAGTTAAGTCTTTTTATATCATATTTAGTATCATTTATGAATAGTTCTCCTTTAAATTCATTTGATTTAGTGAACTTAAATAAATCAAATTTTGTATAGGATTTAAAAATTAATTTTATTTTAATAGGATTTTTAGATTGTGTTTCTTTTAATTTATTTGAATAGTAATATCCATTATATTCTTTTGTAGATTTGTTATATTTAATAGGAACTAAATTAAAAAAGGAACCTATTAAAAATATGAATGCTATTATACTGCATATTTTCTCAAAAGATAATTTTTTCATAGCAACTCCTTGCTCAAAATTTAAAATTTAATTTACGACTATTAATTACAATATAATATATAATTTGGAACATGTAAACATTATGATTAAAAATTTGATATAAATAAGTAGAATAAAGTTATTCATGTTGTTGTTTAATATTTTTTTCACCTTTACAGATATTGCTCTATATTTTTACTTTAATCTATGATATTCGATTTTTTATTTTTAAATCTATAACCTTCTATACTCTGAAATTTGCATTTATTATTCTTTTGTCTCTATTCTATGCTTTTGATTTATTGTATAATATTTACTTTATATTTTGGAATCTCTACTCTGTAATCTTTCATCTGTAATCTAAATTTCGTGTTCTATTTTAGAAATAAAGCTTATAATATAGATAGAATAAAATAGTATTTAAAGTGAGGTAAAATATGAAGAAGGGAAAAAATTTAATTTTTATATTGTTATTTATTATAATTTTTATATTTAATTTATCTATGACAGTATCAGCTAGATCTGGTGGTGGACATAGTAGCGGAGGAGGACATGGTAGTAGCCATAGCAGTAGCAGTGGACATGGTAGTGGTAGTCATGGAAGTAGAGGAAGTTCTTCTAGAGGATATTATGGATCAAGGGAATCTAATGTTGGCGATTTAATAGAAATTTTGATAGTGCCTTTATTTATAATATTAATTTGGAAAAAAGATACTATAATTTGTAAAACTAAAATCTCAAGAAAGAGTAAAGAGGCAGAAAAAATTATTGGGAGATTAAAAAACGTAGATATTAGCTATTCAAAAGAAATGCTACAAAATAGAGTTGAAAAAACTTATTTTAAGATGCAAGAAGCATGGACAAGTATTAATCTTGAAATATCTAAAGAATATATGAGTGAAGACATCTATAAACTACATAATTCTAAGTTAGCTTGGATGGAAATTAGAAATGAAAGAAATGTTTTAAAAAACATAAAACTTCTAGATGCAAAACCAGTAGGAATAGAACATTATAAAGATAATTCAAAGGATGTTGTTTGGTTTTATATTCGTGGATCAATGATAGATTATACAATAGATGAAAAAACTCATGAGATTGTTGATGGACAAACTAGAAATAATAGTTTTGTTGAATATTGGAGGTTTATTAAGAAAGATAATTCTTGGGTAGTTGATTTAATAATGCAGGAAGATGAAGTAGATATAGATAGAGATTTTGCTATAGAATCAGAGGAATAAAAATTCTCACTATGTACAACATCATAATTATATAATATTGACTTTTTTATTTTTGAATCTGCACTCTGTACTTTGTACTCTGATATTGTACTCTGTAATCTGAATTTTGTACTCTATTTTTAAAATACGGGTTATAATATATATGTAGTTATAGAGTAGTATTTAAAACGAGGTGAAAAAATGAGTAACACTAAGTGGACAGATGAGCAAAAGCAGGCTATTTTTACTAAAAATTGCAACTTGCTTGTAGCAGCAGGGGCAGGAGCTGGTAAGACTGCTGTTTTGGTTGAGAGAATAATTCAAAAAATATTGGATAAAGAAGAACCTATAGATATAGATAAATTATTGGTAGTTACTTTTACTAATGCAGCAGCGGCAGAAATGAGAGAGAGAATAGGAGATGCTATTTCTAAAGGATTAGATGAAGATCCAGAGTCGAAGGTATTAAGAAAACAACTTACTTTATTAAATAAATCAAATATAATGACTATTCACTCCTTTTGTCTTCAAGTTATAAAAAACAATTTTCATACTATAGAAATAGACCCTAATTTTAGAATATGTGATGAAACAGAAGGAATACTTATGAAACAAGAGTCTATGGATGAGCTTTTTGATGAATTGTATGAAATAGAAAATGAAGACTTTATTAATTTAGTAGAAAGTTATGCTAGTAGAAAGGATACTAGATTACAAGAAGTAGTTTTAGAGCTACATAGATTTGCTAAAAGCGCCCCATTTTACGAAGCTTGGCTTTTAAATATGGCAGAAGAATTTAATGTGGGAGAAAACTTTAATTTTGAAGAAACATCATGGGCAGATATGATTATGGAAGACATGAAGGTATTATTACATGGATTTAAAAATATGCTGCATCAATCTATAGATATAATATTAAATTCACAAGGCATAGACTATTATTATGAGCCTTTTAAAATGGATTTGAATTTTATAAATAGTTTACTTCAAAAATCAAATTTTAAAGACTTTAGAGGTGAAATAATAAATTATGAGTTCCCTAAATTACCTCAAAAAAGAAATAAGGATGCAGATAAAGAAGCTAAGGAAAGAGTTAAGAAATCAAGGGATAAGATAAAGAAAAAAATAGTAGAACTTAAAAATATATTAGATTCTTATGAAAATGAATTTATAAAGAAGGAATTTATGTTTTTATATCCTTCAATGAAGGCTTTATCAAATTTAGTAATATTATTTGATAAAAAATATGAAGCTAAAAAAAGAGAAAGAGATTTAATTGATTTTAATGACATAGAACATTTGTGTTTATCTATATTAACAGATAAAGATGAAGAAGGTCATATAATTCCATCTAATATTGCTTTAGATTATAGAAGAAAGTTTGCAGAAGTACTTATAGATGAATATCAAGATAGTAATTTAGTACAAGAAGTTATTATGAGTATGGTATCTAGAGTAAAAGGTTATTGGAATTTTTCTAATGTTCAATTAGTATTTAATGAAGAAAAAATAAATTTAGAAGAACCTCAGATAGGATTAGATATTCCTAATAGATTTATGGTCGGAGATGTAAAACAAAGTATTTATAGATTTAGGCAGGCAAAACCTGAACTATTTTTAGATAAATATAATGAATATAGTGAAGAAGAAAGCTCAAAGAATAGAAAAATAAAATTATTTAAGAATTTTAGAAGTAGAGAAGAAGTAATTAATGGAGTTAATTATTTATTTAAGCAAATAATGTCTAAAACTATAGGAGAATTAGATTATACAGAAAAAGAGGCTTTAAGCGTTGGAGCTAGCTATGGAGAAGAGGTAAAAGGTGAACCCATAGAATTATGCTTAATGGATAAAAAATATGAAATAAGTGAAGAAGTATTAAAAGAATATAATATGGATGAAGAAGAGGCTTTAGATAACATACAATTGGAAGGAAGATTGGTAGCTAAAAAGATACAAGAGGTAATAGGAAATGATTTAGAGGATGGATTAAAGGTATTTGATAAAAAGCTAGGTGAATATAGAAGAATTCAATATAGAGATATAGTAATACTTATGAGAGCTACATCTAACTGGGCACCAGTATTTGTAGAGGAACTTGCAAAGGAAGGAATACCAGTTTTTGCAGACACAAATTCAGGATATTTTGATACAACAGAAATAAAAACTATTATATCTTTACTGCAAATAATAGATAATCCCCTTCAAGATATACCATTGCTTTCAGTATTAAGATCGCCTATAGCTTCTTTTACAGATGATGATCTTATTGATATAAGAATGGTAAATAAAAATATAGCTTTTTATGAATGCATGGAAATAATATATAGATTGTATAAAAATGGAAATTTAGATTCTTATTATAGCTTTTATGTAGAAGATGAAGATAAGATAAATAAAATAGTAAAGGATATGAAAGAAGAATTAAAAAATAAAATATATAGTTTTATAAAAAAGTTAAATTTATGGAGAAAAAAATCTGTCCATATAGATATAGATGAGTTTATATGGTTTTTATATATAGAAACAGGTTACTATGGATATGTAGGAGCTCTTCCAGCAGGAGAACAAAGACAGGCAAATTTAAGAATACTTTTCCAAAGGGCAAAGCAATATGAAAAGACTAGTTATAAAGGATTATTTAATTTTATAAACTTTATAAACAAATTAAAATTTAGTAGTGGAGATATGGGCAGTGCTAAAATACTTGGAGAAAATGAAAATGTAGTGAGAATAATGAGTATTCATAAGAGTAAAGGTTTAGAATTCCCAGTAGTTATATTAAGTGGTACTGGCAAGAATTTTAATATGACAGATCTTAATAAAAATATATTATTTCATAGAGATTTAGGATATGGTCCAGATTATGTAGATATAGAAAGAAGGATAGCTTATCCATCTTTAGTTAAAAATATTATAAAAAATAAAATAAAATTAGAAACTTTATCAGAGGAAATGAGAATATTATATGTAGCCTTAACAAGGCCAAGAGAAAAACTTATAATAACAGGTTTAATAAATAATATGGATAAAACTGTGGAAAGTTGGCTGAATTTATCAGAGGATAAAAATAAAGTGCCAGAATATGCTGTTATGAGTGGGAAAACTTATTTAGATTGGATAGGACCAGCCGTTATAAAACATAAGGATGCCATAAGTTTTAGAGAAGAGCTAAATATGACATTAGAGATTTCAAATATA
The DNA here is from genome assembly GCA_019933195.1 of Clostridium sporogenes. Lineage (NCBI taxonomy): Bacteria > Bacillati > Bacillota > Clostridia > Eubacteriales > Clostridiaceae > Clostridium > Clostridium sporogenes. The sequence continues at coordinate 1,712,540 of CP082942.1, read as the reverse complement.
GTAGATGATAAGTCAAAGTGGAAAATAGAATTGTGTAATAAAAAAGAATTATTAAAAGAAAAAGTTGAAGAGAATAACGAGGAAATTAGTGAAAAGATAAAGGAAACACTAATGAATCTAGAGAAAAGTAATTATAGAGAAGAAATATATAAAAGACTTTCTTTTAAATACAAATATGATAATGCTTCAAATATACCAACAAAGTTATCAGTTTCAGATGTAAAAAAACAATTTATATTAGATGAAAAAGAAAATACAGAAGAGTTATTTAAAAAAGTGGAGCTTAGAAAGCCTACGTTTATGGAGGAGAAAAAGAAAATATCTCCTTCAGAAAGAGGGACTATTATACATTTATTTATGCAGCATTTAGATTTAGAAACAGTAGAAAATGAAGATAGCATAAAAGAGCAAATAAATAGATTAATAGATAAGGAATTTATAACTTATGAGCAGTCCAAGGTTATAAATCCATATAAGATATTAAAGTTTTGTAAAAGTGAATTGGGTCAAAGAATGATTAATTCTAATAATATAAATAGAGAAATGCCTTTTTCTATTGAAATACCTGTATTAGAAATCTATAAAGATTTAGATAAAGAAATCTATAAAGATGAAAAACTAATAATTCAAGGTATAATAGATTGTTGTTTTGAAGAAGAAGATGGTTTAGTATTATTAGATTATAAGACAGATTATGTGAGTGATATAGAAGAGGTAAAGAATAGATATAAGATACAGATTCAATATTATGAGGAAGCCTTAAATAGAATAACAGGAAAAAGTGTAAAAGATAAATATTTATATTTATTTTCTATAGATAATTATATAAAGATTAACTGATTTCTTAGTATTTGTTAACATGTATATATTGTAAAAAAATTAACAAATAAGAAGGGAAAAAAATAATATTGTAGAAAATTATATATATTGTGCAAAATTTAAATTTTCATAATTTTAAGGAAGGTTGGTGGGTGGCTTGAAAAATAAGCTTATAGGACAAATAGCTCTTTTATTTAATGCATTAATACTTATATTATGTGCCACTTTTTTTGTTGGAACTAGATCTATTGTAAAAGGTTTAGTAAGTAATGATTCTAATTTATTATCAAGCTTTAGTAGTTCTTACTCAAAATTTATAGCTATAATGTTTATAGTTATGTTAGTAGTTTCTTATATAGTAATTAAGGTTTTTATAACTAGGGCCTATAAATCTATAGAAGAGGTAGCGGAAATAATAGATAGAGTATCTAAAGGAGAATTTGCAACTAGGGTTCCAGAAAAGGGAGCTTTAGCACCTATTGGAGTAAGTGTAAATGCTATAGTTAGAAATACTAAAAAAATATTATCAGATTTATTACAAATATCACAGAAAAATAGGAGTATATCAAAAACTTTACATGAAAATGCATTAGATAGTAATCAGGCTACAGAAAATATAGCATCTTCTGTAGTTTCTGTAGCAGAAACAGCAACGGCGCAAGCAGATTCAACAACATTTACAAGAGATAATACAAGTGAAATGGCAGAAAACTCAGCTGTAATAGCAGAAAAAGCCCAGAATACTAAAAATATAGCTGAAGAAATGGTTAAAATAATAAAAGAAAATCAAAAGACATTTGAAACCATGGTACACAAAATAAAATCAACAGGAGATGTTAGTAAAAAATTAGCCAATAATGTAAGGATATTAGAAAATGAGGCGGAAGAAATAAGTAAAATAACAGATGTAGTAACAGAAATAAGTGAGAGAACTAATTTACTTGCATTAAATGCAGCTATTGAAGCTGCTAGAGCAGGAGAACATGGTAAGGGATTTTCTGTAGTTGCAGATGAGGTAAGAAAGCTTGCTGAGCAATCTTCAGAGTCTGCTGGAGAAATAAGAAAATTAATAGAAAAAATTACTTCTCAAATAATTAATATAACTGAAGAAGCAGAAAAGCAAAGTAGAGAAGTAGAAGAGGATATAGTTTATGCAGATGAGTCTAAAGAATCATTTAATGAAATAATATCTTCAACAGATGAAACATATAATTCAGTAGAACAGATATATGATTTATCAGATACGAATACTACAATATCTAAAGAGGTAGATCAAATGATGGAAACTATAGCTTCAGGAGCTCAGCAAAGTGCTTCTATGACAGAGGAAATTTCAGCAGCAGTAGAAGAACAATCTGCATCAATAAATGAAATAACTCAATTAATAAAAGAAATGAACGGATGTACAGATAAAATAGATAATGAATTAAAATCTTTTGTAACAAATATAACTATAAAGAAAGAACAAAAGCAGTTAGTTAATGAGGGATTTAATATATTAGAGGGTGTAGGTAGAGAAATAAATTCAAATAATTTAAGTTTAGATGCTTATTCCAACATTTGTAAAAAGTATGTAGAGGAAAATAATCAATTTGAATATATAGGAGTAATAGATAAAGAAGGAATAATGAAATCGGCTAATGTACCTATAACAGAAGGAAATGATAATTTTTCTCACAGACCTTATTTTAAAAAGGCTATTTTAGGAGAAAAATATGTAAGTAAACCATATATATCTAGTGTTAGTTATAACTATTGTATAGCTATAGCTATTCCGTTAAAAGATAAGAATGGAAATATTAAAGCTGTAATAATGGGAGATGTTTGCATAGAGAAATAGTATATTGTAGAATATAAGTAAACAATTACAAAAACTAAAAATAAAAACCAAAATTTATGTTAGAGGGGGATTATAAATGAAAGATGCATTAGAAAGATTTTTAGGGTATATAAAAGTAGATACCCAATCATCAGAAGAATCCGAAACTGTGCCAACTACAAAAACTCAATTAGAGTTTGCAAAAAAATTAGGTGAAGAATTAAAAGCTATAGGACTTAAAGATGTATCTGTAGATGAAAATGCATATGTTATGGGTACCTTAGAATCAAACATAGATAAAGAAGTTCCAACTGTTGGTTTTATAGCACACATGGATACAAGTCCAGATTTATCAGGAACTAATATTAATCCTAGAATTGTGGAAAAATATGATGGACAAGATATAACTTTAAACAAAGAAAAAAACATAGTATTAAAGGTTGATGAATTCCCAGAAATATTAGAATATAAAGGACAAGATATAGTTGTAACAGATGGAAATACTCTTTTAGGAGCAGATGATAAAGCTGGAATAGCAGAAATAGTTACAGCTATGGAATATTTAATAAATCACCCAGAAATAAAACATGGAACTATAAAAGTTGGATTTACTCCAGATGAAGAAGTAGGTAAGGGAGCAGATTATTTTGATGTTAAAAAATTTGGCGCAGATTTAGCATATACTTTAGATGGTGGCGGCATAGGAGAATTAGAATGTGAAACCTTTAATGCTGCAAAGGCTAAGGTTACAATAGAAGGAAGAAATGTTCATCCAGGTTCTGCAAAAAATAAAATGACAAATGCTGTATTGGTAGCTAATAAATTTATAAATATGCTTCCAGAAAATGAAGTACCAGAAAAAACAGATGGATATGAAGGGTTTTTCCATTTATTATCTGTAAAGAGTGAAGTAGAAACAGCAGAATTAAATTATATTATAAGAGATTTTGATAGAAAAAAATTTGAAGAAAGAAAAGAACAAATAAAAGAAGTTGGTAAAAAATTAAATGAAGAATACAATAAAGAAATAGTATGTGTAAAAGTAGAAGACCAATATTATAATATGAAAGAGAAAATAGATGAAGTAAAATATGTGGTAGATATAGCTCATGATGCTATGAAAGCTATTGATATTGAACCAAAATTAGTTCCTATAAGGGGTGGTACAGATGGTTCAAGATTATCCTTTATGGGATTACCAACTCCAAATTTATTTGCAGGCGGACATAATTTCCATGGAAGATTTGAGTTTGTTCCAGTACCATCAATAGAAAAAGCAGTGCAACTTGTAGTTAAAATAGCTGAATTATATGCTGATAGATAGTAAGGTTTTTAATAAATTTATAAAAAATAAATATCCATATGATTTTATATTAAAAAATTAGTATGAAATTATATTCAGGCTGTTTGCAAATATATTTTGTGAACAGCCTTTAAAATTAAGTTATATAGTTGGTTATAGTTTAATTTTTATTATATTTAAGCGTAAGATTATAGAAATCAGTAAAATTATAGAGATAAGTAGATTATTAGACTTTAATAAAGCTATTAGAAATTATTATCATATCTAAGCAGTACCCTCTTTATTATATTTATTTTTATATTTTTCAAAATCCCAAGTTTTAAGAAATTTTTCTGCGGATCTATATCCAGATTTATATAGTTTTAAAGTTTTTTCTTTAGATAGATCAAAATCTGTTGAGCTAATTCCTAGAGTAGGAATTAGTATAGTTCTATCTATATTTTTATTTGTCATCCATTCTTTTGAATTTTTTTTATTCATGGTATCAGCAATATCAAATAAAAAGGATAGTGGATCACTTTTACCTTGTTTAGTATTGCTTATTTCAATATTATCAAATTTAAAACCTATTGTAGGAATAATATCTTTATTATCGCAATTATCAAATATGGAAATTGGATAAGCGCAGCAAACGCCACCATCTACTATATAGCTTAAGCCATTGCCGTGAATAAATTTTATAGGTTTAAAGAAAAATGGAATGCTTATACTCATTCTAATTGCTCTTGAAACTCTAAAATTACTTAAACTAAATCCATAAGAATAAAGATCATCAGGGAAGGTAATCATTCTTTTTTCAGTAATATCTGAAGCTATTATTTTTAGCCTGCAAGTTCCATTATTCATAAGATCACTAAAAGTATTGATTCCTTTAACTTTAAGCATATCATCAATCCATTTTTCTATAAAATCTCCTGAATAAACTCCATTAAATTTAAAGAAATTCATTGCTCTGCCAACAAATGTAGACTTTTGAATACCTTCTTTATTAAGAAGTTCCATAAAATCCATATTTACAGTTATATGTTTTAAATCTCTTGAAGTATATCCAGAAACTAATAATGCGCCTATTAAAGCTCCAACAGAAGTTCCAGCAATGTTATTCCAGGTAAAACTTTTACTCTCCATATAGTTTAAAGCACCAATTGTACCAATGCCCCTAATACCACCACTATCCAATATAGCATTACACTTCAATTACAGAACCTCCTTAGTTTTTAATTACACATAAGTTAATTCAATGTAAGAATGCATACACAAATCAAATAAAATTAGTTTTTAATTAAGTATAATTTAATCTTAACAATCTTTATATAGATTATACAATAAAAATACAATATAAGGAAATTATGAATTAACATATCTAAAGGTAGACAATTAAAACAAGAAATACTTTTGTTCAATGGATGGGTATAAAAATAAAGAATACTAATATTCCTATTAAATCAATTATTTATGAGTATTTTTCATATAGAATAAGATTAGAATTTTTAAACCCCAAAAATATATAATTTTTAATAGAAATTTTTAAAAATCTTATTTTAAATAATATAAATATCCATCTTAAACTATATAAGTAAAAATAAATATTATATTGAATTATATACTTAAAATGTATAAAATTAAATTATAATTTAGTATATATTTGTAAAAGTTAACTGAAAGAGTGTATTGATTTATTTAAGGATCATCATCAAAGATTATTTATGTAAAGGGGGAATTTATATGGAATTTAAATTGGCATTATTAGCAGTTAAAAATGTTAATGTTTCTAAACAGTTCTATGCAGAATTGTTTGACCAAAAAGTTATTCTTGATCTAGGTAAAAATGTAACATTTAGTGGTGGATTTGCAATACAAGAGGATTTCGCATGGCTTACAGATTTGCCTAGTGATTATGTCATGGAAAAATCAAATAATATGGAATTATATTTTGAAGTGGATGATTTTGAAACATTTATACAAAAGATAAAAAAGTATGGAAACATTGAATATGTTCACCAGCCTAAGAAACATGAATGGCAACAACGGGTTGTTCGTATTTACGATCCAGACCATCATATTATAGAGATAGGTGAATCTATGGCAGTTATAGCAAAACGCTATCTTGATGGGGGGTATTCAGTAGAGGAAACATCAAAAATTATTCAACATCCTATTGAATTTGTTGAAATGTGTAGATAAGGAAAATAAGAGGTAGTAAATTTTTGTTAACTAAAAGTTATTGAATGATATTAATATTTAACAAATCAGTATCTCTACATATTGTTGCTATAATAACTGTGTTATTACAGAGAAAAATCAAATGAAGGAGGTAATAGTTTTGAATTTTTCACACAGTAATAATCAAGATGAAGAAATATTAAATCCAGGAATATTAGAGATATTGTACTTTATATAAACTTAATATAATATTAATTAAAATACTTTTAGAGTGTGTCTTTAAAGGTATTTTTTATTATATATATTGCAAATATAATAATCCTCAATTATAAATCGTAAACATCAGTCCTTAATTGTAAAATGAAATATATAAATTTCATTATAGCTTATATAATTTACTTTTTGGAATATATGATATATAATATTAGTAAATTATAGATTATGTGGTTATTTATATATAATAAGTTAAAAGATGAACGTATTGTAAAAGAAACTAATAAAATTAGTGCCCCTATGTATATGTTAATACTTGCTTTAACATGCATAGTTGCAATAATTAAGTACATATTTTTTACACAGGAAATTTCTAACTATATTTTAGAATTAGTAGCAATAATAGGATCTATAGGATATTTGATTTTTATATCTATAGTTAATCATATTCCTGTTTTTTCTTCAAAAGATCAGTGTATAAAAGAATTGCAAAATAAATATCGTACTTATAGTTTTAATATTTGTTTTTGTATATATGTTGTTGGTGAAGTTATTTTATTAGTAATAGAAGGAGAAGAATTTTATAAAATGGTAGCTTTTTATCCTTTTATTTGGCTCATACCAGGTATTACAATCACAAGAAAGTCAATAAAAAAAGGACTACTTATTTGGGTAAGTAAAAAGAGAAAGAAAAATGGAATAAAAAAATTTAGAATAGGTTGTATATTTTGTAGTTTATTTTATGGTGTTTTTATGAAATGGAGTTCTCTATGGAAAAATGGAAGCTTTAACCCAATGGGTATAGTATGGATTCTTGAAATGGCTGCATTGTGAGGAATACCTTTTTATTTCACTATGAAACTTTTCATGGACAATTCAGAAAAAAATTCTGATAGGGAATTAAAAAAGGCTGAAAAGTATGATGGATAAAGGAGTAAGGTTAGAAAAATGAAAAATAAAAAAATGAAGATTGCCCGCATTGAGTGTGATATGTCACAAGAGCAATTAGCTGATGATATAGGTGTTACTAGACAAACCATTGGATTAATTGAATCAGGTAAATATAATCCATCCCTTAATTTGTGCATAGCAATTTGTAGGGCATTAAATAAAACATTAAATGATTTATTTTGGGAAGATTTATAAAGCAATGACAGATTTTATATGAGAAATTTTTTTAAAATTCTTAATGTAAGGAATTTAAATAATTAAAGATATTCCCAAATCGCTAGTAATTTACAAATACGTATAACAATTTTTAAGCTATTAAAACAAAAAATACTTTTAGAGAGAATAGATATCTATAAAAATAATTAGAATACTTTATTTTTATAGATATCTATTGACTAAAAGGATTTCTTGTTTTAATTTTTAAACTTTCAAGGTTGTCAATTGATCATTGTTAATTGATAATTGTCTTAGTAAGCATATTTTTTCTCTAAAGTTCTAAATATAAGTACTAAAAATGCTGTTATTAATAAATATATAGCTGCAGCTATAAAGAATGGTGTTATAGTGAAATCTCTAGTTACTACTTCTTTTGCAGCTCTTAGCATATCTCCTATTCCTATGGCAGCTACTAATGCAGAATCTTTAATTAAATTTATACTTTCGTTACATATTGGTGGGATAACATTTCTTATAGCCTGTGGTATAACTATTTTGAACATAGTTTGATTGTAAGTAAATCCTAATACTTTAGCAGCTTCTACTTGACCTTTATCAATAGATTCTATACCTGCTCTAAAGGTTTCTGCTAGATATGCTCCGTAGTTAATTATAAATGTTAAATAGGCTGCAGTTAATGGTTCTAATCTTATTCCTATTACAGGAAGACCAAAATAAGCAAAGAACAATTGTAGCATCAAAGGTGTTCCCCTAAATATCCAAGTATATACACTTAGTATGATTTTTAGAAATTTGATTTTAGAGTTTTTTCCCATAGCTACCAAAATACCTAGTGGAATAGAAAATATTATTGTTACTATGAATAATTTAAAAGAAATAATACTGCCTTTTAATATAAATATAGTTATATCTGAGAAATTAGACACATTCATCACATCCTATTTTTTAAAGATTCCTTTACCAAACCATTTTTCAGATATTTTATCTGCGGTTCCATCTTTTATAACTTCATCTAGGGCTTTATTTACTGATTCTCTAAAGCTATTGTCAGTTTTTCTAAAGCCTATTCCATAAGATTCTCCTCCGAAGTCTTCATCTAATACTTTAAATACATTAGGTTTTTTATTAATATAATATCTACCAACTACTTCATCTACTACAACAGCATCAACTCTTTTTGATTGTAAATCCATAAGGGCTTCAGTGTTATTTGAGTATTTTTTTAATTCTTTCAATGATTTTACAAAGTTTTTATCTGAATCTAAAGCAACTTCACTACTACTGCCTAATTGTATAGCTACAGTTTTTTTATCTAAATCTTTTTTTGATTTTATATTAGAATCATTATTAACAACTATTATTTGTTTATTTTCTACATAAGGTTTTGAGAAATTTATTTGCTCTTTTCTTTTTTCAGTTATTGTAAGTCCGTTCCAAATAACATCGATATCTTTATTATTTAAACTAAGAACTACACCATCCCATTGAACTGGTTTAAATACTACTTTAACTCCCATTTTTTTAGCAACTTCTTTTGCTAAATCAATATCAAAACCGACTATCTCGCCTTTATCATTTTTAAATCCCATAGGAGGGAAACTATCATCTAAACCTACAACGAATTCCCCTTTGTCTTTTATATCTTTAAGAGAAGTATCCTCTTTTGATTTGTTGCTACAACCTGTTAGCATAAAAATTAATCCCATTATTAAAATTGAAAATAATATATTTTTTTTCTTCATACAAAAATCCCCCTTGTTTTATTTTATTACATTATACTTTAGTGTGATGAATTTGTAAAGTGATAAAATTAAAAATGTAACATAATTCATGATATTTCATATATATAATATTTATAATAGAAATAAGTTTTTAAATTTTTTCTTGAAAAATCTTTTTATTAATGATAAAATCTACAATTATCAATGAGAGAATGCTAAGAAGGGAGTGTTGTATAATATGAAGAAATATACAAAGCCATATTATGGTCCAAATAATTATTTTAGTGCTATTAAGTTTTTTTCTGTAGGAGTTCTTGGACTTATAGCTTTCATGTTTAGCATTAAGCATGAAGAAATAAATAGTTATGTAGCTTATTTTATATTATTTATATCTATATTATTTATAGTTAATGGTATAAGGATAATAAATTTTATATTTGTAGGAAGATTTAAACACATAAATAGAATAATTTCTAAAGTTAATTGGACAGGGAATGAGAAGGTATTAGATGTAGGTGTTGGAAAAGGAATTTTAGCTATAGCAGTGGCTAAAAAGTTAAAGAAGGGATCAGGAAAAGTAACTGGTATAGATATATGGCACACTGAAGATATAATGGATAAAACTAAATATTATGTGAATCAAAATATAGAATTAGAAGGTGTATCTGATAAGGTTAAGGTGAAAACTCAAAACGCTTCAGCATTATCTTTTAAAGATGAAACATTTGATGTAATTCTAAGCAAACAATGTATTCACAACATAGAATGTGCACAGGATAGAAAGATGGCTATAGAGGAAATGATTAGAGTTTTAAAGCCAGGCGGAAAATTAATAATTTCAGATTCCATGTATGTTGATGAATATGAAAAAATATTATTAGATAAGGGATTAAAGGCCAGCGTATCTTCAAAAAATTTTTTAGGTACTTATCCTGCTTCAAGGATATTAGAAACTACTAAAAGATAGTTATTGATTTAACTATTAGATTTTAAAAATAGAGTTAATAGTAACTTATATAAAATAATATAAATATCAAAAAGACTAACCCCTGTAAGGTAGCATAACTTATTTTCTGTGCTTATCTTACAGGGGATAGTTTATTGCATCTATTTTCCATTTAAAATTTAAGTCCTAGGTAGATAGATTGTTTTATTTACAGATACTTATTTTTTAAGTTATATAAATAAAAATAACATGAAAGCTAATTTATTATATATTTTACAATGTGTATAGCTTAATCCATTGTAAAACTTATTTTTTATTTATAAAATCAAATTATATGAACTATTTAAAGGTTGAATTTGTTTGTCCAATTTAGAGCATCTATATAAATAGCAGTTAATTCATTAGGAGATATATTTAGATATTTACATATAGTATTAACTTTTTTCCATTCACCTTTTTCATAGTTTAATACAAGATTAAGTATATAATTTAACTTATTCTTTTTACCTAAAAGAGCGGATTTAGTATCTTCAGATATAGGAAGATCATGTAAAATATCTTTTAATGGCTTGTTTAAAAAAACATCCATCCCATAAAATAGTCCCATAAAAAATAGTTCATCTGATTTATCCACATAGTCTGTTTTTTCAGATAGAAGATCTAAAAATTTTGCTCTTACTAAGGTTGCAGTTACATATTCTTTGTTGTTACATGTTATATCATGTACTAATATAAATGATATAAATCTTATAGTTTGTTTTTTTCCAATCAAATCTATAGCTTTTTTTACAGAAGTTATATTTTCTCTAAAAGAAAAAGAAGAATTTATAAATTTAAGTAGTTTATAGTATAAAGATAAATCCGTCTTAATTAATTCTTCTAGATAGTTAAAATCTATATTTTTCTTATTTATTTCTTTTAAGATTTTATATTTAGTAGTACAATATATAGGAATATCCTTTCCGTTAAATATAGTAGGTTTGCTAAAAAAATAACCTTGAAATAAGGAATATCCCATAGAAGCAGCTAGAATAAATTCTTCTCTAGTTTCAATTTTTTCTGCTAAAAATTTTATCTTATTATTTATCTTAAGTATTTTATCTATAACTTCTTTTCTTTCATTACCTTTAGTAATTGTAAAGTCTATTTTTATAATATCAGCCAATTTTATTAATTCATTTAAATTATCTAGTAAAACAAAATCATCTAATGCTATAGTATATCCTTCTTGTTTTAAATTTTTACAAGAGCATATTATGTCTTTAGAGGGCGTTACATTTTCTAAAATTTCTATTGTTACATATTCTTTTGGGAGAAGTGAGGCTATATCATTTAAAATAAGATTTTCTGTAAAATTGATAAAAGCTTTTTTGCCATTAGTTAAGTTCTTTATACCTATTAATAAAAAACTATTAATTATTACTTTGGAGGTTGCTATATCTCCATCTATATTATTAAATTTATTATCTTCATTATTATTTCTAAATAATAATTCATAAGCTACCACATTTTCATTTATGTCAAAAATAGGCTGCCTAGCAACAAATGTATCCAAAAAAAATTCCCCCAATAAAAGTTTATTTTAAGTATATTCTAATATATATAACAAACATAAGTCCACTAAATTAAATAAATACTAGATGGGAATTTTAAATTTGATATATAAAATTAAATTTCTATATTAAAGGAGAAATTAGTTACGTAAAAAATAATAGATTTAATTTTAATATTACTAAGATAAAAGTGTACTGATTTTTTATCTTTGCCACATTAAAATTAAACCTACCTATATTTTTAAACTATTTTTGAATATAACAATGAATAATATTATTTTAACTAGAATCTTTAGCTTACCAAAAAAAGATGATAAGTTTAGTATATTTATTATATAATGAAAAATTTTATTTATTTATTAAAAGGTTATTAGCAGCAAGTTTTACATTATCTTCATCCAATATAGCTGAAATTACAGAAATTCCTTCTATACCAGTTTTTAAAACATCTTTAAAGTTAGTTTTATTTATGCCACCTATAGCTACAGAAGGGATAGATATACTATTTTTTACTTGTGATAGTCCATCAATACCAATAATTGCATCTACATCTTTCTTACTACCTGTAGGGAATATAGTTCCTATTCCTAAATAATCGGCACCATTATTTTCAGCTTCTAAGGCTTCTTTAACATTTCCTACAGATATGCCTATTAATTTATCTTTACCTAAAATTTTTCTAGCTATATTAAGGGGCATATCCTTTTGACCTAAATGAACACCATCAGCATCTATAGCTTGAGCAATATCCAATCTATCATTTATAATTATAGGAACTTTATAATAATCAGTTACTTCTTTTACTTCTTTTGCTACTTTAAAAAATTCTCTAGTGGATATATCCTTTTCCCTAACTTGTACTATAGTTACACCACCTAAAATAGCATCTTCTATAACCTTCTTTAATTCACGTCCTTTTAAAAATCTTCTATCTGTAATTAAATAAAGTTCATAATTTATTTCCATTCAACATTACCTCTTTTCCATATTTCTTCATCAGATAAGGTGTATATGCTATCTATTAAAGCAATTCTAAAGCTGCCTGGTAGTTGAGCCTTTTCATAAGCTTTTTCTCCAGCAATATTCATAGCTAATATAGCAGATGTAGTGGATATTAATTTATCTTCAAAGTTTGCACAGGTAGCTGCACATAGAGCACCTAGCATACAACCAGCTCCAGTTACTTTAGTTAACATTTTTGTGCCATTTTTTATTATAGAACCTCTTTTCCCATCAGATACAAAATCTACTTCACCCGTAGCAGCCACAATGCAATTATATTTTTGAGCTAATTTTATACAAGCTTCTAAAGCATCCTTACCATCATCTAAGGAATCTACACCTCTAGTTTCAGAGTTCATACCTGCTAAAAATTTAATTTCACCTATATTTCCTTTAATTATATCTATTCTGCCAACTTCAGCTATTCTGTTTATAACCTCAAATTTTCTTTTCATAGCAGGACATCCTACAGGGTCCATAACTACAGGTACATTATGATTTTTGGCAGAGGTAGAAGCAAGGATTGCTGCTGTTTCTTGTTCCTTAGTTAGTGTTCCTAAATTTATATATAAAGCTGAGGATAGGGAAGTAAAGTCATAAACTTCATCATAGGCTTCACACATGGCAGGGGAAGCACCGAAAGAAAGAAGTATATTAGCACAATCATTTATAGTAACATAATTGGTTATGCAGTGAATAAGTGGAGTTTTTTCTCTTATTTTTTGTATAACATTTTTATTTATCATATAAATCTCTCCTTGTATTTAAATTATATGGAGTATAAGTAAAAAGTTTAGTTATGTTTTACTGATAATATTTTTATAAAATATTGATTTAAAACAAAGTTAATTTTAATTTCTTGTTAGACATATTCTGGTATAACTAAGATTGTCCACATTTAGACATTTCATTTACTAACCTTTTTATTAAATAAAATTTCTTAAAAATCTAAATGGGCTTTTTTATATAGATCTATAAAATGGCCAACAGGACCAACCCCTTTACCAATAGAAAAGGAATTTTCTATTGATTTTGTAATGTATTTTTTAGATAGGGATACTGAATCTTCTATACTAAATCCTTTAGCTAAATAAGAAGCTATAGCAGAGGAAAGTGTACAACCAGTACCATGAGTATTTTTAGTTTCTATTCTATTACCAGGTATTGTTATGAATTTATCTTTAAAAAGAAGTATATCATTTGCATCATTACATCTATGACCACCTTTAATTAAAACGTTGTTAGCTCCCAGAGATTGAATTATAGTAGCAGCTTTTTTCATATCATCTTCTGAATTAATTTTTACGCCGCTTAAAACTTCAGCTTCTGGTATATTAGGAGTTACAATATAAGATATAGAAATTAAATTTTTAAGCTCATCTACAGCCTCTGGTTTGAGAAGAAAATAACCACTTTTAGATACCATAACAGGGTCTAAAACTATGTTTTTAGCTTTATATTTCTCTAAATACATTTTTATAGATTTTATAGTTTCAGAATTAGAAAGCATACCTATTTTTACAGCGTCTACATTTATATCATCAAATATAGACTTGATTTGAGCTTCAACCATATCCTTTGGAATTTCATGAACATCTTGTACTCCTACAGAGTTTTGAGCTGTTACAGCAGTTATTATGCTCATAGCATATACCCCTAAAGAACTCATAGTTTTTATATCTGCTTGAATACCAGCTCCTCCACAACTATCGGAACCAGCTATAGTTAAAACTTTTTTCATAATAAGAACCTCCTAAGTGATAAATTTTTTAATGTTAAAATTAAAGTTTTAAAACAATAGATTTATATAAAATAATTTTAAGATGTAAAATGTTTTTATAGGATTAAATAAAAGTTAATCAGTTTTTAGATTAAAGTAATTTAAAACGCATACATTAATCTAAAAAGTTGAATTAAATAATTAAATCAAAATATAAAAATAATAAAATAAAAAAAGATGTATTGAAAAGCAATACATCTTTTTAATAAATTTTATAAAAATCTATCATTTCATATGTTGCTTTCCTACGCCAGTATTATCTGGATCAGGTTATTAGAGTTAGATATTTTTATCTTCTCAGCCCAATGGGGCACCCCTAGAACATAAATATATTTTATTTTATAGTTTCATTTTATACTTAATAGATTTAATTTTCAATGTTTTATTTGTATACCACCTATAAAGTAAAAAACAAGTTATGTGGTACTTTATTATATTTAAAAAATGTATAAAATATAGTAAGAGGATGAATAAAGATAGTGACAATATTATAGAAAAATATTATTATATATGATATAAAAAATAATTAATGATATAGAATATCGGATTTTATTACAAATAAAAGATAATGAATATAAATAATAGTTACTTCGAAGTTAATTTTAGTAACATTAATAAATAGGTATTGGAGGAATAAATAATGAAAATTGGAGTTATAATGGGTGGGATATCTACAGAAAGAGAAGTTTCTTTAAATTCTGGTAGAGAAGTTATAAAATATTTAGAGCTTTTAGAACATGAGATTATTCCTATTATTGTAGATAAAAAAGAAGATGTTATGGAAAAGGTTAAAGGTATAGATTTTGCTTTTCTAGCATTGCATGGTAAATTTGGAGAAGATGGAACAGTTCAATCAGTACTTCAAACTTTAGATATACCATATTCAGGATGTGGACCTTTAACAAGTGCAATATGTATGGATAAAGATATGACTAAGAAAGTTTTAAAATATGCTAATATAAATACAGCAGATTGGGTAAATGTAACAAGTTCAGAAGACATAGACTACGAAGCTATAGAAAAGATAGGTTATCCAGTGTTTGTAAAACCTAATAGTGGTGGTTCTAGTGTAGCTACTAACTTAGTAAAAAATAAAGAGGGTATAAAGGAAGCTATTGAACTTGCATTAGAATATGATAAAGAAGTTATGATAGAGAATTATACAAAGGGTGAAGAAATAACTTGTTGTATATTAAATGGGAAAATGTTACCAGTGTTAGCTATAAGACCACATGCAGAATTCTTTGATTATACAGCAAAATATGCAGATGGTGGATCTGATGAGGTTGTTGTAGAGTTAGAAGAAAATCTTCATAAAAAAGTAGAAGAAATGGCATTAGCTTGTTGGAAGGAATTAAAATGTGAAGTATATGTAAGGGTAGATATGATAGTTAAAGATGGAGTTCCTTATGTATTAGAATTAAACACATTACCAGGTATGACAAAAAACAGTTTATTCCCTAAAAGTGCAAATGCAGTAGGAATATCTTTTGCAGAGTTATTAGATTTAATAGTTAAACATTCATTAGAAGTAAAAAGATAATAAAATAAATTTAAATAAAAAATACTTATAGATTTTAATTAATCTATAAGTATTTTTTATTTGAATGAAATTTTTCTACATGCTATTCTGTTATGGAATAATAAAAAATTTAAAAAAATTTAAAATTTATTAAAAAGGGGAAAGAAATATGGTGAATTTTGCTAAGTTTAAGAAGAAATCTTTAGTTGCATTATCTAGTTTATTAGTATTGAGTAGTTTAGTTGGTTGTCAAGCAAATTCAAGTGAAAAAGAAGGAACTATAAAAGTTGGGTTAGTTGCACCATTATCTGGAGCTACTGCACAAGATGGAAAAAGCATACTAAATGCAGCTCAATTAGCAATTGATGAAGTTAATAAAGAAGGCGGAATTAATAAGAAAAAAATAGAATTAGTTTATGAAGATGATAAAGGAGAACCAAAGGAGGCAGCTTCTATTGCCAATAAATATTCATCAGATAAAGATATTATGGCAGTTATAGGTAGTTTTTCTGCTCCATGTACTTTAGCAGGAATACCTATTTATACTAAAGCTAAAATTCCAATGATGGGACCTTGTGGTTCAGCACCAGCTTTAAGTGGTAGCAGTGAATATTATAGAAAAGTAACTCCATCAGATTTAACTACAGGAACAGAATTGTCAAAATGGATGTTAAAGGATTTGAATTATAAAAAAGTTGCTATTGTATATGTAAATAATGATTATGGTAAAGGTGTTGCTGAAAGTGTAGACAATTTTTATAAAGAAAACGGAGGGCAAGTTGTAGCTAAAGAAAGTTACATGCCTAAAACTCAAGACTTTGGAAGTATAATAACAAAAGTAAAAAGCAAAAATCCGGACATAGTTATAATGGGATCTTTTTATGGTGATGCAGGTGCCTTTCTTAAGCAAGCTCATAATGTAGGATACAATCCTAAAGTAGCAGGCCCTACTCCATTACTTTCAAAATCACTAGTAGATTTAGCAGGTAAAGATGCAGAAGGAATATTTACTATAGGATCTTTTTCTACTAACCTTGAAAATGAAAAAGTAAAAGAGTTTACAGAAAAATATAAAAAGAAATATAACCAAGCTCCAAGTAGTTTTGCAGCTTATTCTTATGATGCAACTAAGATATTAATAGAAGGAATTAAAAAGGGTGGAAATGATAGAGAAAAAATCAATGAGGCATTAAAAAATATGGGAACTTATACTGGAGTGACAGGAAATACTAAGTTTGAAAAAAGTGGAGATGCAGAAAAGAATCTAATAAGATTCATAGTTAAAGATGGAAAATTTGTTGAGTGGAAGAAATAACATATGATTATAGAAGTATTAGTAAATGGAATTACCCTAGGCAGCATATATTGTTTGGCTGCCCTGGGTTTTAATATGATTTTTGGTGTATTAAAAATGTTAAACTTTGCCCATGGTGAAATATTAATGTTTGGAACTTTTGTTTTTTTTACCATGGTAAGTATATTTAAAATACCATTAATTTTGGCTATTATTTTAACTATAGTTATTACTGGACTTATAGGGGTTTTATTATATTTAATAGCTTACAAACCAGTATTAAAAGGAGATGCAATGGCTCCTCTTTTAAGTTCATTAGGAGTTTCTATAATGTTAGAAGCTTTAGGACAACTTATATGGGGAACAGAAATAATACCTTTTCCAATAAATATACCTAAAGGAACATATTCTATTGCTTCAATAAAGCTGTCTAATATACAAATATTTATTTTCTTATTTTCTATAACTTTAATGATAATTTTATACAAATTTATAATGAAAAGTAATATTGGATTACAGATAAGAGCACTGTCTTATAATAGAAAATATGCAGAACTTATGGGAATAGAAACAGATAAAATTACTATGATAGTTTTTTCTTTAGCTACTATATTAGCTATGGTTTCAGGAATATTAAGTAGTGTGTATTACGATGCCCTTTATGTCACTATGGGAAGTGGCGTAATGATTAAAGCTTTTGCTGCTGCTATTTTAGGTGGTATTGGGAGTATTCCAGGAGCCTTGGTTGGAGGATATATATTAGGAGTATCTGAAAGCTTAGTTGGAGCTTATATTTCTACATCCTATGTAGATGGAATAGCCTTTATAATATTAGTTCTAGTATTAATTATTAAACCTAATGGAATATTTGGTGAAGAAATTAAGGAGAAAGTATAGATGAAGTTATTTAATAATAACAAAATTATATTTTTAATAATTTTGGCAATATTGTTTATAGTACCTTTTATGATTACAAATCAATATATTCTACATATTATTATAACTATACTTTTATATAGCATATTAAGTATGAGTCTTAATTTTGTTAGTGGTAATGCAGGGCAAATTTCTGTAGGACATGCCGCTTTCTATGGGATAGGAGCTTATACAACTAGTATACTTATGATTAATGCTCACCTTTCTTTTATAACTGCTATGTTATTAGGTGGAGTGCTAGCAGGCATATGTGGAATATTTTTAGGAATACCATCTTTACGTGTAAAAGGGAACTACCTTTGCATAATAACTCTTGGATTTGGAGAAATGGTAAAATTAATATTGTTAAATTGGGATAAAGTAACCGGTGGACCTATGGGTATTTCCTCTATACCTAATCCAGAATTTTTAAACATATTTAAGGATAAAAACTTAGGATTTTATTATCTAATATTATTTTTATTTGTGATTTTCTTTGTTATATTATATAAACTAACTTGTTCTAATTATGGATTGCTTATGTTAGCTATTAGAGAAAATGAAATAGCGGCTACATCATTAGGAGTAAATATAACTAGCATAAAATTTTTTGCTTTTATAATAAGCTCTTTTATAGCAGGTATAGCTGGAGGATTTTATGCAACTTATGTTTCCTTTATAAGTCCAGAGTCTTTTATGTTTAAAGAATCTATAACTATTTTAGCTATGGTTATAATAGGAGGAAAAGGAAATATAGTTGGATCAATTATTGGAGCCATAGTGCTAGCTATTATTCCAGAGTTTTTAAGGGAATTTAATGATTATAGAATGTTATTCTATGGGTTAGGTTTAGTATTAATGATTGTATTTAGGCCTGATGGAATTTATGGATTGAAATATAGAAAGAAATTTACGTATAAATCATAGAAGGGGTATATATGAACATATTAGAAGTAAAAGATTTAAATATAAATTTTGGGGGAATAACTGCAATAGATAACTTAAATTTTTCGGTAAACGAAGGAGAGATATTAGGGGTTATAGGGCCTAATGGAGCTGGTAAAACTACATTATATAATGCTATTACAGGAATATATAGACCTAGTAAGGGAGATATATTTTTAAATAACAAAAAAATAACGGGAACGAAGCCTTATAAGATAAGTAGATTAGGTATTGCAAGAACCTTTCAAAATATAAGGCTATTTAATTCTTTAACAGTTCTTGAAAATATTTTAGTAGGTAGGGTAAGTGAATTAAAAAAACTTGTTAAATTAAATCCTTATATGGAAGAAATCTTTGATATTTTAAAAGTTGTAGGATTGGAAAAAGTAATTAACAATATTGCCTCTGATTTACCCTATGGACAGCAAAGAAAGGTAGAAATAGCTAGGGCTTTGGCTATTTCACCTAAGGTATTACTTTTAGATGAACCAGCGGCAGGTATGAATAATTATGAAAAACGGGATTTGAAAAATTTAATCAATATACTTAGAGAAGATTTCAATATAACAGTACTTATCATAGAGCATGACATGGGAGTTATAATGGATTTATGTGACAGAATTCTAGTATTAGATTACGGGAAGAGAATTGCTGAAGGTAGCCCAGAGGAAATAAGCAATGATAATAATGTAATAAAAGCTTATATGGGTAAAGGTATAAAGGAGATTTAACATGTTAATAGTTAAAGATATTAATGTAAATTATGGGGTTATTCCTGCTATAAAGCAAATATCTATAAATGTTAATGAAGGGGAAATAGTAACTATAATAGGTAATAATGGTTCTGGAAAATCTACATTATTAAAAGCATTAACAGCACAATTAAAATATACTGGAGATATTTCTTTTTATGGAGAGTCTTTAAAGGGAATGAGCACTCATAAAATAGCTCAAAGGGGGATATGTTTAGTTCCGGAAGGTAGAGGAATATTTCCTTTGATCACAGTAGAGGAAAATTTACTTTTGGCTTTTTGTAACAAGATAAATAAAGGTACGAAAGATGAAAAATTACAAGAGGTTTATACAAGATTTCCAAGATTAAAAGAAAGAAGAACCCAATTGGCAGGTAGTTTAAGTGGAGGAGAACAACAAATGCTTGCGATAGGACGAGCTATCTTATCTAGCGCTAAGTTAATATTACTAGATGAGCCTTCTATGGGATTATCTCCTATTATGGTGGAGGAAGTTTTTGAAACTATAAAATCTATAAATAAAGAAGGAACATCTATACTTTTAATTGAGCAAAATGCTTCTATGGCTCTAGAAGTGTGTAATAGAGGATACGCTTTAGAAAACGGGAAAATAGTATTAGAGGGAAGTACGGAAGAGTTGATTAAAAGTAATTTTATTAAAAAAATTTATCTTGGAAGATAGAGTTCATATTAAAAGAGAGGTTAATTTTATGGATATAAAAAACATATGCCAGAATTTATATGCTACATTAAATTTAGAGAGAAAAATGGTAGGAGTTAAATTTATATTTACAAAAGAGTATTTTGAAAAATTAGATATTCCTAAATTAAATAGCAAAGTAAATTATTGTTATATGGTTAAAATGGCTTCAAATGGAAGAGAATTTAAAGCTAATGAAGAAAATTTTAATTGCTTAGCTTCTGCAAGAGCTTTGGGTATAATTTTAAGTAATAATTATGTAGATTCAGGACAGCATTATGGAAAGCACGGCCTATATGATAGCTTAGCTACAGCTAAAAAGGTACAAAAAGATATTACATTTATAAACCATTCAATATATGGTATAGAAATTAGACCTTTAGAAAATTTTATAAAAGAACCAGACATAGTTGTTATTATAACTAATCCTTATAATGTAATGCGAATAGTTCAGGCATATACTTATAAATATGGAGTGCATAAAAATATAACTTTAGGTGGAAACCAAGGAATATGTTCTGAATGTACAGCTGTTCCTTATGAAAATAACGATCTTAATATATCAACATTGTGTTCTGGAACAAGATTTTTTTGTAAATGGGATGAATGTGATATGGGAGTAGGATTTCCATTTAATAAGCTTAAAGACATTGAGAATGGGATATTAAAAACATTAAATCCAACAGAGCCAAATCACAAGAAAAAAGATATAGAATTAAAGTGTAAGAATATAGAAAGTAATATTGATATAAAGTATAATCAAAACTATTTTGTTAATTATAAATAATATTAAAAATAAATTTTCATTATTTTAGATTTATTTAAAAATTTTTATTAAACAATTAGTATTACATAATATAAAGCAGTATATAGATTACTTATAATGAATAATCTATATACTGCTTATTTTAGTGTACCCAGAATGGGCAACAATTTGACGGTGAAGTCCGTTATGGGTTTGGTAGTAGGAACAACGGCAAGGGTGTCCATCGTGAGATGGAATCTGAAGGAAGCCGAAAGCAAAATTTTGGTCTGAGGAATACGAACTATATATAAGGCTTACTAGGGATGAACGAGTTTGCTAAACAAAACAAAGTCCAACACTACCCAAATCCTTAGGAGTAAATATAGCAGATATATGAGAGGAGGATTGTTGTTCTTACCTGAGGAGGTCTGATAGAAAAATAAACTTAAATTAAAAGTAAATAAAGATAAGAGTGAAGTAGATAGACCATGGAGAAGAAAATTTCTAGGATTTTCATTCTATTGGGCTAAATATATGACAAAGATTAGGTCTTAATCATTACCAAGCAATAAAATATGACAAAAGCCGAAAAAAATACTGGCGTATAGCTAATAGCCCTATTTTACAAACTACTCTAAATAATTAATTCTTTAAAACTGTAGGTTTAGACAGATTGCCGGCTATTTATATGAGAGCACACAATTCTTAAAGAACCTCCGTGTATGCACGGTGGTGTGAGAGGACGGAAAATAAAATCCAAAATAGAAATAAATAAATTAGAAGATCTTCATAAATTAAAATTAAATTATGGAGGAAAATAATTTGAAAGTAAACAAAAGCCAAATAGCTAGAGAATTTGGAGTTGATCCCTGTACTGTGGGTAAATATTTGAATGGACATATCATTTGTTGATATTTTAATTAAGCTTACAACTTATGAAATAGATTTTAAAGAAGCAAATATGATTAAATCTATGGTAAAGGTAGGAGCTTTTCCTCATAAAAAAGAAATTAAGGATTTTGATTTCGATTTTCAACCAAGTATTAATAAAGATCAAATATTAGATTTTTTAAGATTACGTTTTTTAGACAGTCAAGAAAATATTGTTTTTCTAGGACCTAGTGGAGTTGGGAAAATACATCTTGCAACATCTATAGAAATTGCAGCAGCAAAACGCAGGTATAGTACTTATTTTATTAAATGCCATGACTTATTACAACAACTAAAGTGTGCAAACTTAGAAAATCCTTTAGATGCAAGGCTTAAATATTTTACTAAATATAGGCTTTTAATAATAGATGAATTAGGCTATCTACCTATA
Source organism: Clostridium sporogenes (assembly GCA_019933195.1). Taxonomy (NCBI): domain Bacteria; kingdom Bacillati; phylum Bacillota; class Clostridia; order Eubacteriales; family Clostridiaceae; genus Clostridium; species Clostridium sporogenes. Next base: position 1,689,899 of record CP082942.1, on the reverse strand, counting down.
GATAAGGAAGATTCTAAATTATTTTTTCAACTTATTGATATGCGATATGAGAAGAAAAGTACAATTTTGACAACTAATATAAATTTCAATGCTTGGGATGACATATTTTATGATCCTGTCATTGTAAGTGCTATTTTAGATAGAGTTTTACATCACGCTCATGTCATCCCTATTAATGGAAAATCATATCGTTTGAAAGATCATTTTAAAGAAGATAATGAGTAAAAAACTACATTCTTAAATGATCAAAAAGTTACACTTTAAAGGTTCTTTTCATACTTAGTTGAATTTAAGATCTTCTAACATTGATATTTTATTTTTTAAAAGATTAAAATTACATCTGCCATACATTATCCTTTTGATTAATGATTCAGAGCCTGTATATCCAATTTCTTTTATTTTTGCATATATAATTTTTGAAGTTACACTTAGTTCTATTAATTTTTTTATTATAGATTTAGTATTAAATCAAGCAACATTGGAAAGAACCACTTTAAACTTGATATTTATATATGTCATATAAACAAAATTATTCATACTATATATTAGTACTATACATTATTACAGAATAACATCAAAAAATTAATAAATAAATTAAATTATTTTATTAAGATTAGAAGGTGATAACTTGAGAAATAAATGTAAGAAAATTATATGTATACCTGGATGTGGTAGATGTACTTGTCCACGCGGGGTCACTGGACCAACAGGACCACAGGGAGTAACAGGCCCTACTGGTTTACAAGGCGTAACAGGTCCAACAGGACTGCAAGGAGTAACAGGACCTACAGGATTACAAGGAGTTACAGGTCCAACAGGACTGCAAGGAGTAACGGGACCTACTGGACTACAAGGCGTAACAGGTCCTACTGGATTACAAGGAGTAACAGGACCTACAGGATTGCAAGGAATAACAGGACCTACAGGATTACAAGGAGTTACAGGTCCAACAGGACTGCAAGGAGTAACGGGACCTACTGGACTACAAGGTGTAACAGGTTCTACTGGATTGCAAGGAGTAACAGGCCCTACAGGATTGCAAGGAGTAACAGGCCCTACAGGATTGCAAGGAGTAACAGGACCTACAGGATTGCAAGGAGTAACAGGACCTACTGGATTACAGGGAGTAACGGGACCTACTGGATTACAGGGAGTAACGGGACCTACTGGACTACAAGGAGTAACAGGTCCAACAGGACTGCAAGGAGTAACGGGACCTACTGGACTACAAGGCGTAACAGGTCCTACTGGATTACAAGGAGTAACAGGACCTACAGGATTGCAAGGAATAACAGGACCTACAGGATTACAAGGAGTTACAGGTCCAACAGGACTGCAAGGAGTAACGGGACCTACTGGACTACAAGGTGTAACAGGTTCTACTGGATTGCAAGGAGTAACAGGCCCTACAGGATTGCAAGGAGTAACAGGCCCTACAGGATTGCAAGGAGTAACAGGACCTACTGGATTACAGGGAGTAACGGGACCTACTGGATTACAGGGAGTAACGGGACCTACTGGACTACAAGGAGTAACAGGTCCAACAGGACTGCAGGGTGTTACAGGGCCTACAGGGTTACAAGGAGTAACGGGACCTACTGGACTGCAAGGAGTAACAGGTCCAACAGGATTACAAGGAGTAACAGGACCTACTGGACTACAAGGTGTAACAGGTTCTACTGGATTGCAAGGAGTAACAGGCCCTACAGGATTGCAAGGAGTAACAGGACCTACTGGATTACAGGGAGTAACGGGACCTACTGGATTACAGGGAGTAACGGGACCTACTGGACTACAAGGCGTAACAGGTCCAACAGGATTACAAGGAGTAACAGGCCCTACAGGATTGCAAGGAATAACAGGACCTACAGGACTACAAGGCGTAACAGGTCCAACAGGACTGCAAGGCGTAACAGGTCCTACTGGATTACAAGGAGTAACAGGACCTACAGGATTACAAGGAGTTACAGGTCCAACAGGACTGCAAGGCGTAACAGGTCCTACTGGATTACAAGGAGTAACCGGCCCAACAGGACTGCAGGGTGTTACAGGGCCTACAGGGTTACAAGGAGTAACGGGACCTACTGGACTGCAAGGAGTAACAGGTCCAACAGGATTACAAGGAGTAACAGGTCCAACAGGATTACAAGGAATAACAGGACCTACTGGATTGCAAGGAGTAACAGGCCCTACAGGATTGCAAGGAGTAACAGGACCTACTGGATTACAGGGAGTAACGGGACCTACTGGACTGCAAGGAGTAACAGGTCCAACAGGATTACAAGGAATAACAGGACCTACAGGACTACAAGGCGTAACAGGTCCAACAGGACTGCAAGGCGTAACAGGTCCAACAGGATTACAAGGAGTAACAGGACCTACAGGATTACAAGGAGTTACAGGTCCAACAGGACTGCAAGGAGTAACGGGGCCTACTGGTTTACAAGGAATTACAGGTCCAACAGGATTACAAGGAGTAACCGGTCCTACTGGACTGCAGGGAGTAACGGGTCTTACAGGATTACAAGGAGTTACAGGTCCCACAGGACTACAAGGAGTAATCGGTCCTACAGGACTACAAGGCGTAACAGGTCCTACTGGATTACAGGGAGTAACGGGACCTACTGGACTGCAAGGAGTAACAGGTCCAACAGGATTACAAGGAATAACAGGACCTACTGGATTGCAAGGTGTAACAGGCCCTACAGGATTGCAAGGAGTAACAGGTCCTACTGGATTACAGGGAGTAACGGGACCTACTGGACTACAAGGCGTAACAGGTCCAACAGGATTACAAGGAGTAACAGGACCTACAGGACTCCAAGGAATAACAGGCCCAACAGGATCACAAGGTGTTACAGGGCCTACAGGGTTACAAGGAGTAACAGGACCTACTGGATTGCAAGGAGTAACCGGACCAACAGGACTACAGGGAGTTACAGGTCCTACTGGATTACAAGGAATAACAGGTCCAACAGGATTACAAGGAGTAACCGGACCTACTGGATTGCAAGGTGTAACAGGCCCAACAGGATTGCAAGGCGTAACAGGTCCTACTGGATTACAGGGAGTAACCGGACCTACTGGATTGCAAGGAGTAACAGGTCCAACAGGATTACAAGGAGTAACGGGGCCTACTGCTACAAATCAAAGTGCATTTATTGTAAACTTGACAACTACAGGAACTATAACTCAGGGAACTCCAGTATCATTAGACACTAATTTATTATTATCTCCTCCTGATATTACTCATACAGCTGGCTCTACCGATATAATATTAACAGAAGGTAGATATTTAGTTGAATATACTGTAATTTCTAGTGCACCAACAGCTCCAAATGTAAGTGTTAGGTTCCGATTAAATGGCAGTACAATAACTGCTGCAACAACAGTTCAACCAGCTGTAACAGCTGGAACATTTGAAAATTTAAGTTCGGGATTTATTATAGATGCCCCAAATGCTTCTAATATATTGCAAATAGCTCCAGATTCTAATGGCGGAAATATTTTTAACTCATCATTTGCCAGTATACCGAATATTTCAATTAGAATAGTTAAGTTAGATTAAAATATATAAAGGCTAGGAATAATAATAAGTAATTTATATTTTTATTTCTAACCTTTTCATTAAATAAATAATAAATTATCAACACTTTAAAATTAGAGGGTTATGAGAAAAATAAATTCAATAAAATTATATGTATACCTGGATGTGGAACATGCATATATACATTAAGTGTGACGGGCCTAATTACTACAAGGTGTAACAGTACGAACATTTGCAACTGTCATTGGAGCATTTTCATTAGATAATAACACAATAACAGTTAAAGTATCAGGTGTATATTGGGTTGACGATTTAGTTATTCTTAGTGCAAACAGTTCAGGTGGTTTAAGTATAAGACGAAATGGATCAACAATTCAAGGAAGTCTATCCTTATGTGAAAATATTGCTTCAATAGCTATATCTGGAGTGATGACGATTTTTACAGTTTTTAATATTAATGCTGGTGATAAGATAATTATGACAAATGCTTTGAACACTACTACTTATGCACTACAAACTAAATTTGATGATAATCCACTAACTAATGTAAATATTAGACTTATTAAAATTAGTTAGTAAAATGAATTAGAGCATGAAAAAAATATATAATTACCTAGATTTCGTACAAATATAAAAATTATATTTTCATATAATTACCTGTTAATATTATTCAATATATTCCATAGGCATCAATATTTTCAGACGGAGTCTTTAGGAATAATTTTACAAATATAAATTTTGCAACACTAAAGAAAAGTAAATTTTACTTTCCTATTTTGGATAATATTACGTTAGTCAATTATTGTATATAATTTCATATATTAAATTTTAATTGTATATATTTAGGGGTATAAAGTGCGGTAGCAATTAGTTTTGCTAGTTTTGTTAATGGTGGAATATTAATTATGATTCCTTCAGAAGTTCTTTTAACAAAACCTTTTATATTACCAATGTTTTTAATTAAAACTCTTACCCCTACATTTTCTAGTTCTGTACCATACAAAACCGTAGATTTAAAACAACTTATGAAATTATGTGTTATAAATACTATCCATAAAAATCCATATATCCCATAGAACTTTGATGTCCTAAGATTTTTTATATGATACGTATTTTTAGCCATCTTGAAGAAAGCTTCTATTGTTTGACGTTTGTTATAAAAATGAAATAGTTCTACTGCATTTATATCTTTATGGCTTATATTAGTTATGAGTAAAGAATATTTTAAATTTCCCATTTTGGATAATGTCTGAATTATAATATATCTAACACCATTATTCTCAGGAAGTTCATATACCCATGCAGCCTTATCGGCTTGAGTAAATTCTGAATAAGGTATATCTTTTGCAAGATTACTAGCTTTAACAGTAGAATATCCTTTAGTAATAAACTTTAGTTTAGGAATTGAAAGAAGTTTTTCAACATTTTCTAATGAACCAAAGCCACTATTAGTTCTTAAAATCAAGTTGCCATCATGAATTTGATCTTTATATTTATATACTATGGATTCTAGGAATTCATTAAAGTGATCTGTACAATGAGTATTTCCGCAATCTAAAACCATTGCTATTGTTTCGGAATGTTCACCTGTAAAGGCGGCAGCCAATTGATAACCTCTTTGATTTTTATTCTTAGGAAAGTAACCTTTTTTAGATAGTTCAAAGGTTTTTCCATTAGCAATTAAACCTGTTTGATCGCAGTCTACGACTACTTTCGTATTAGCGTGAATTGAATTACTATTCTCCTTAAAAAGTTGATGATGAATATCTTGCAGTTGATGTATGCTATCAGAATCAAATCGTCTAATTAATTCATTAATTTGTGATTGATCTGGTACGTTATCCATATCAAACATATTTAAAGCAAGTTTTTCCATACCAAGTTTTTCATTGATGTCTTTGGTTGTTTCACAACCACTTGCTATAGACATAATAATAACAATAAGCTTTTGATATACAGAATATTTTACTCTTTTCATTTTAAGCTTAAAGCCTTCAAATGGCTTAAATAGATTAATTTTTAGTCCAAATTGCAATGATGCAATTAACCAAGTGGAAGTAGTTTCTTCTTTACAGTTCTCTTGAGTAAAGGTAAAATTATTCATAGGATAATACACCGCCTTTTTTAATTTTTCTGTGGTAAGAAAATTATACTTCAAGGCACTGTATTATCCACTATTTATTTTTTGGAAACTATAATATGGAAATTAACAAATTTTTGTTTGTACGAAATTTAGGTAATTAATACTATCTAAAATACTTTAAAAAGCCCCCACAATATAATAAAATAAAGATTAATTTACATTAGGAGAAATATAATGAGCAAAAAATTGTTTACTGAAGATGAAATAAAGATTCTATCTAAAAATAAATTTGTAAAAAAGTTAGTAGCAAAGTAATAACATACTCAGATGAGTTTAAAAGATTATTCATTAGTGAAAATGGGAAAGGAAAGCTTCTACGACAAATATTCGAAGAATGTGGATTTGATATAGATATTTTAGGAATAAAACGCGTTGAATCATCAGGAAAAAGATGGCGTTTAGCTTTTCGGAAAAATGGGGTCACTCAACTTCAAGATACTAGAAAATTCAATACTGGAAGACCTATTGAAAGAAATTTATCTATTGAGGAAAAATATGAAAAACTACAAGCTAAAATTAAATTGTTAGAAGCAGAAAATGAATTACTAAAAAAGTTAGAAATGTTAGAAAGGGGAGTGAGAACCATAAAGTAAAATTGCTAACGCAAGAGAAATATATCCTTATAAACTCAGTTATAGATAAATACAAACTTAAAAATATGGTTAATTATTTATGTAAACTATCAAATGTTTCTCGTTCTGGGTATTATAATTATTTTTCTATAAAATCGCATACTAATCGTATGTAACGCGAAGAGCGTGATTTAGAAAGCTATAATAATATATTGTTAGCATTTAACTTTAAGAATCGTAAGAAGGGTGCTAAACAAATTAAAATGACTTTAGAAAATCATTTTGATATTAATTATAATCTAAATCGTATTAGAAGAATAATGGATAAATATTACATTGCCTGTCCCCATAGAAAGGCCAATCCATATAGAAGGATGATGAAGGCTACAAAAGAACATTCTGTCCTACCAAACTTATTAAATAGAAAATTCAAGCAAGAAGTTCCTGGAAAGGCATTGCTTACTGATATAACATATCTATTTTATAAAAATTGTATAAGGGCTTATTTATCAACCGTTTTAGATGCTTCTACTAATGAAGTATTAGCTTATAAACTATCTAAAAGTCTAAAAATAGATATAGTAACTAAAACTATTGGAAAACTAATATTATCAAATTCTTGTTTGATATCAAAAGATTCATTTATTCACTCAGATCAAGGGGTGCATTACACTAGTCCTATATTTCAGAAATTACTTAAAAAATATAATATAGGGCAATCTATGTCTAGAAGAGGAAATTGTCGGGATAATGCTTCGCAGGAGCCATTCTTTGGACACCTTAAGGATGAAACAAACATTAAAGACTGCAATACATTTGTGGAACTGGTGGAAGAAGTTAAAGAATATATGGATTATTATAATAATTATCGAGGTCAATGGAACTTAAAAAAGATGACTCCTGTAAAATACAGAGATCATCTTCTTAGAACTGCTTAGCCTTTTTTAAAATTGTCCTTGACAAAAAGAGAATGTAAATAGATTTGTGTGCTTTATAGAATTTATCATTAAATTGAATATTTAATTGTGCAAGTGTAAGTCCCCAATTTTGTCGTTGTGAAATCCACTTTTTTAGTATTTCCATAGGTGCTAAATATACGGATTTTCTTAAAGAATCTTCCATAGGAAATACAGTTTTTGTCTTAGTAAATTTTCTTATCTGTCTATTGAATCCTTCAAGTGCATTTGTTGTATATCATGTTTCTAATTTCAGGTGAAAATTCAAAGAAAGTGGATAAATTATCCCAATTATTATACCAAGATTCTATGACTATACCATATTTAGAATCCCATTTTTCTTTTAAATTATCTAGATCCGCTAAAGCAAGTTCCTCGGTAGAGGCCTTGTAAACCAGTTTTAAATCTTTTATAAATTCTTTCTTATCTTTTAATGCTATATATTTTAAAGAATTCCTTATTTGATGCACTATACATGTTTGTACATTCACATTTGGATAAACTGTTTTTATTGCATCAGGTAAACCTTTTAAAACATCCATGCATATATAAGCAGCTTTACTAACAATTCTATTATCGTTTTTAACTTTAAAATGCATAGCATCCATATAAACTATAGGGTACATTTTATCAAGCATTCTGTTTTGCCACGCAGTGTCTCCGCCCATAACTTTGTCAGTTATTTTTGACACCATTTACAGTGATATTGTTATTCCATAAAGATCTTCTATCTCTGATTGTATATCACGAGTAGACATTCCTTTTGCATAAAGAGCAATAACTTTCTTATCTAATTCATTACAAACAGTTTCATATTTTTTTATTACTTTTGGCTCAAATTCAGCATTTCTATCTCTTGGAATATCTACATCCATATCACCAAAGCTGCTTCTTATATTTTTTGTGCTATATCCATTTCTGTGGTTTTTGTTATTATTTTCAATATTCCTTTCATATTTTTCTTTCTAAGAATATTATTCCAAATTTGCCACATAATCATACAAAAAAGATGTAGGTAAATTTGTTTTTACACAAATCTAGCTACATACTCAAATGACTATAGAAATGGTTCTTTCCATACTTAGTTGAATTTAAGGTCTTCTAACATTGATATTTTATTTTTTAAAAGATTAAAATTACATCTGCCATACATTATCCTTTTGATTAATGATTCAGAGCCTGTATATCCAATTTCTTTTATTTTTGCATATATAATTTTTGAAGTTACACTTAGTTCTATTAATTTTTTTATTATAGATTTAGTATTAAATCAAGCAACATTGGAAAGAACCACTTTAAACTTGATATTTATATATGTCATATAAACAAAATTATTCATACTATATATTAGTACTATACATTATTACAGAATAACATCAAAAAATTAATAAATAAATTAAATTATTTTATTAAGATTAGAAGGTGATAACTTGAGAAATAAATGTAAGAAAATTATATGTATACCTGGATGTGGTAGATGTACTTGTCCACGCGGGGTCACTGGACCAACAGGACCACAGGGAGTAACAGGCCCTACTGGTTTACAAGGCGTAACAGGTCCAACAGGATTGCAAGGCGTAACCGGTCCTACTGGATTACAGGGAGTAACGGGACCTACTGGATTACAAGGAGTAACGGGGCCTACTGGACTGCAAGGAGCAACAGGACCTACTGGATTACAAGGAATTACAGGTCCAACAGGATTACAAGGAGTAACCGGTCCTACAGGACTCCAAGGAGTAACCGGCCCAACAGGACTGCAGGGTGTTACAGGGCCTACAGGGTTACAAGGAGTAACGGGACCTACTGGACTGCAAGGAGTAACAGGCCCTACAGGATTGCAAGGAGTAACAGGCCCTACAGGATTGCAAGGAGTAACAGGCCCTACAGGATTGCAAGGAGTAACAGGCCCTACAGGATTGCAAGGAGTAACAGGCCCTACAGGATTGCAAGGAGTAACAGGCCCTACAGGATTGCAAGGAGTAACAGGCCCTACAGGATTGCAAGGAGTAACAGGCCCTACAGGATTGCAAGGAGTAACAGGCCCTACAGGATTGCAAGGAGTAACAGGCCCTACAGGATTGCAAGGAGTAACAGGCCCTACAGGATTGCAAGGAGTAACAGGCCCTACAGGATTGCAAGGAGTAACAGGCCCTACAGGATTGCAAGGAGTAACAGGCCCTACAGGATTGCAAGGAGTAACAGGCCCTACAGGATTGCAAGGAGTAACAGGCCCTACAGGATTGCAAGGAGTAACAGGCCCTACAGGATTGCAAGGAGTAACAGGTCCTACTGGATTACAGGGAGTAACGGGACCTACTGGACTACAAGGCGTAACAGGTCCTACTGGACTACAAGGCGTAACAGGTCCTACTGGATTACAGGGAGTAACGGGACCTACTGGATTGCAAGGAATAACAGGACCTACTGGTTTACAAGGAATTACAGGTCCAACAGGATTACAAGGAGTAACCGGTCCTACAGGACTCCAAGGAGTAACCGGCCCAACAGGACTGCAGGGTGTTACAGGGCCTACAGGGTTACAAGGAGTAACGGGACCTACTGGACTGCAAGGAGTAACAGGTCCAACAGGATTACAAGGAGTAACAGGACCTACTGGATTGCAAGGTGTAACAGGCCCTACTGGATTACAGGGAGTAACGGGACCTACTGGACTACAAGGCGTAACAGGACCTACTGGATTACAAGGAGTAACAGGACCTACTGGATTACAGGGAGTAACGGGACCTACTGGATTGCAAGGAATAACAGGACCTACTGGTTTACAAGGAATTACAGGTCCAACAGGATTACAAGGAGTAACCGGTCCTACAGGACTCCAAGGAGTAACCGGCCCAACAGGACTGCAGGGTGTTACAGGGCCTACAGGGTTACAAGGAGTAACGGGACCTACTGGACTGCAAGGAGTAACAGGCCCTACAGGATTGCAAGGAGTAACGGGTCCTACTGGATTGCAAGGAGTAACGGGTCCTACTGGATTGCAAGGAATAACAGGACCTACTGGTTTACAAGGAATTACAGGTCCAACAGGATTACAAGGAGTAACCGGTCCTACTGGACTGCAGGGAGTAACGGGGCCTACAGGATTACAAGGAGTTACAGGTCCAACAGGACTACAAGGAGTAACCGGTCCTACAGGACTACAAGGCGTAACAGGTCCTACTGGATTACAGGGAGTAACGGGACCTACTGGATTGCAAGGTGTAACAGGCTCTACAGGATTACAAGGAGTAACAGGACCTACAGGATTGCAAGGAATAACAGGACCTACAGGATTACAAGGAGTTACAGGTCCAACAGGACTGCAAGGAGTAACGGGACCTACTGGACTACAAGGCGTAACAGGTCCTACTGGATTACAAGGAGTAACAGGACCTACAGGATTGCAAGGAATAACAGGACCTACAGGATTACAAGGAGTTACAGGTCCAACAGGACTGCAAGGAGTAACGGGGCCTACTGGATTGCAAGGAATAACAGGACCTACTGGTTTACAAGGAATTACAGGTCCAACAGGATTACAAGGAGTAACCGGTCCTACTGGACTGCAGGGAGTAACGGGGCCTACAGGATTACAAGGAGTTACAGGTCCTACAGGATTACAAGGAGTAACAGGACCTACTGGACTGCAAGGAGTAACAGGTCCTACTGGATTGCAAGGAGTAACCGGACCAACAGGACTACAGGGAGTAACAGGTCCTACCGGATTACAAGGTATAACAGGACCTACTGGATTACAAGGAGTAACAGGGCCTACAGGGTTACAAGGAGTAACAGGTCCTACTGGACTTCAAGGCGTTACTGGCCCAACAGGGTTACAAGGAGTAACCGGACCTGCACTTACAAGTTCTTATATAAATGCTACTCATGATTCTACTAGTACAGCTACTGTAGCTACTGGGGCTAATGCACCTTTAACAATAACGCGTCAAATTTCTGCTGATATTACAAGATCTGGAGATATCATTACAATAGGGACTACAGGGCTATATTTTGTTTGGTATGCGGTTGCAGTAAATGCTGGAAGCTCTGGTGGTTTTGGAATAAAAATTAATACTTCTATAACAGGTGGTAATACTGCTGGAATTAACAATACTGATATTCAAACTCAACAAGTAAGTGGTGGAGGAATATTTTTATTAACAGATGGTGATGAAGTAAGTATAGCAAATAAATCTAGTGGAGATATAACTATATCTGGTAGTATAACTAATTTATCAGATCCTGATGTGGTTCAACTTGTTATCTTTAGAATTGCATAAATTTTTAATAAATGGAGGTGTCTCAAAATGATTATTTTAATCATTTTGAAAAGGCACCGCCTTTTTTAGTATAAAATAATATCTATAGTATTAAAGTAGCTTTAATACTATAATTTTTCTATTTTTTTGTACAACAAAAAGAAGAAATTTTCCTTTCCATATTTTGGTGTATACTTATTTGAATTTAAGATGTTTTTTTAGTGAAGAAAGATAAACCACTTATATTATTCTGTATTTTATTATGCAATTTATTTATGTTGTACCCAAAACTTAACAGAGAAAATTCTGTTTTTACATTTAGCTTTCCTCTAGTTAAAAATCTTCTAAATCCATAATCCTCTTTCAAAATTCCAAATGCACCTTCAACTTGAATAGATCTATTCATTCTTAACAGTATTCCTTCGGGAGTTGTTATATTGGTTAAAGAGTTTGCTCTTTTTTCTACAAAAGCTTTTGAAACCTGCATTTTTCTGTTGCCTACGGCTTTTGTGTATTTTATTTTATATTCACAACCTTCACAACTCTCACTTTCATAAATTGTTATAGTTGATTTATATTTAGATTTTGATGTCCTTGTGGTTATGCCGACAGGCAGTAATTTTTTATTATTATGACAGGTATATGTATCAGTTGATTTATCGTAATTCATATTTTCACGTTTACCTATGCTATTTTTATAATTTCTTTTTTTCATACTTTCATAAACCTGCGGTTTTATAAATGCGTTTTGAGAGTTACTTTCTAAAAAAATGTAATTTTCTTCGCTCTCATATCCGGCGTCAGCCACTACGTTTTCAAACTTTTGTGGCAAATCGTTATTTAACTTTCTTAAGAATGGTATTAATGTAAGTTGGTCAGATCTTTCGCTTGAAATATCTAATCCAACAATATACTCACCTTCTACACCAATCTGAACATTATATCCAGGTTTTAATTGAGAATTCCTCATATGGTCTTCTTTCATATGCATAAAGGTTGCATCTTTGTCAGTTTTTGAAAAACTATTTCTACCATCGAAAGTATCATTATAAATATCATATTTTCTTTGCTTTTCCAAAAACTCTGCAAAAGATTCTGAAAATCTTTGAATTTTACTCTTTCTTTTACCTTTTCCAGTTACAAATTCTATGCTTCCTTCAGTCTTCTTTTTATTTAAAAAATCTAAAATATCCTGTAATTCACTAATTTGAACTTTTGAATCTGTAATTGCGAATTTTGTTTTAAAGAAATCATTAACTTCATTAATTTCTTTCCTTATTTTATCTTGTAGTTTTACTTTAAACTTATTAGTTGCTTTTCTCTAAACAAAACTATATTTATTTGCATTAGCTTCTATTTTTGTGCCATCAATAAATATATTTTTGTATGTAACTTCACCTAATTCTCCAAGTTTTTTGATTAGCTGATTAAATAAGCCATCAATAACACTAGTTAATCTGCTGCTTCTAAATCTTGCAATTGTGTTGTGATCTGGGGCCTTCCGGCCTTGAAGGAGCCAAATGAAATTTATATCTCTTCTACAAGCCTTCTCTATCTTCCTAGAAGAGTAAATGTTGTTCATATAAGCATAAACAAGTATTTTAAATAAAATGATTGGTGATACTTCTGGATTTCTACCTTTTGTAGAGTAAGCTCTTATTAACATTGTATAATCTATTTCCTCCAGTATATTGCTTAGAAGTCTCACTGAATCATCTTCTGGTACTAATATTCCCGTATCAACAGGAAAAATTATTTGATAAACATCACAGTTACTGTTATAATTCTTTTGTATTAATTTGTTTTTTAGCATAAATAAATTATACACAAAAGTGGATTCTTAGGAGTCCACTTTTATTTTTTGCATTAAAAATGGCTATCCCAAAATAGAAATTACTTTCTATTTTGAGACAGCCCCTTCTTTATAGACAAAGAATTAATGTGTTATAGTTTTAGTATATTATTTCATATTCATGAGATTATATTTAAAACATTTAGTATAATTAGTATAAAATAATTATTATAAATTCTATAAAGTACACAAGTCTATTTACATTCTCTATGAAATTTATAAATGTACCTATATACCCTATATAAAATGTAAAATATTTTAAAAAGCCCCCACAATATAATGTGGGAGTTTCTTATCTATTCTTCTATTTTAATTTCTTCTGTTTCAGTTGTTATAATTCTTGTAACCTTAAGTACTGAAAGATCTCCATTTTTAGTTTGGAATATGTTCTGATCTACTATAATCTTTCCGCAATTTTTTATTTCATCTTCCGTTATGTCCTCTTTAACCTTTGGAATCTTTATAGTTGAAGTAGAATCCTCTGTGGTTTTAAACACTAAATTTAAATATTTTGTTATATTCATTCTCTATTTCCCTAATTCAATTATTTTATTAACACGTAATTTTCTACTACTCAAGCCTTTGATATGCCTTCAGGCATTAATGGATTTATTACATCCACTACTGCCACAAGAGCTTCAGGTTCTGCAGTTAATTTTACATTTTTATAAGTAGCCCTTTTCATAATAGCTTTTCCTTTCTCGTCTAAGCTATCTTGGTATTCTAGAACTAAATTTTTTCCTAACATATCCTTACTTACTGCCATAACTTTGTATATCCATATTTTTAGTGTACCCAGCATGGGCAACAATTTGACGGTAAAAGTCCGTTGTGGGCTTGATAGTGGGAACCACTAGCTAACGGCAAGGGTGTCCATCCTGAGATGGAATCTGAAGGAAGCCGAAAGCAAAATCTTGGTCTGAGGAATACGAACTATATATAAGGCTTACTAGGGATGGGCGAGTTTGCTAAACAAAACAAAGTCCAACACTACCCAAATCCTTAGGAGTAAATATAGTAGATATATGAGAGCACACAATTCTTAAAGAACCTCCGTGTACCAGAACGGTACGCACTGTGGTGTGAGAGGACGGAAAATAAAATAATTATTTTCCTCCTACTCGATTATTTATTATAGATTATAATAAATATAATTGAGCTTTTATTGTTTTTTATTTTATAAAACTTTATTGTGGTTAAATACTAGGAATATTATCATTTTTAATCATAATAATTGAAATTTCTATAATATTTAATGTGATTAGCAATTATTTAATTAATGATATTACAATTATATAAAAAATTTGATATATTATTTATAAATAGAATAAGGTTAAGTATGTGTATAAAATAAATGGGTGAAGGAGTATAGCTATGGAAGCTAAGCAGGTTTTAGAGATTTCACTTTCTGTAGGTAAAATGCTTTTAAGTAGTGGTGCAGAATCTTATAGGGTTGAAGAAACAATTGAAAGAATTTGTAAGGCATATAATTTACAATGCGAATGCATGGTTACTGCTAAAGGTGTATTATTATCTATTATAGATAATAATAATGAAAAGGTAACCTCACTTAAAAAAGTAAAGACAAGAGGAGTAGATTTAGCTAGAATAGATCGTCTTAATTCTTTTTCTAGAAGCCTTCAAGACAATCCTATAGCCTATGATGAAGCTAAGGAAAAACTAAAAGAAATAGAGTCCCTTCCATTTTTTACTTTGCCAGTAAGAATTGTGGCTGCAGGCATGACTTCTTTTGTTTATTCTTTATTTTTTAATGGTACAATCTATGATGCTATTGTTTCAACTTTTATTAGTATGGCGATTTATTATATGTTAGATAAGGTGTCTAAAGTTGGATTTTTTCAATTTTTTCAATTTTTCTTTGCAGGTTTTATAATAGGAATATCTAGTTTAATAGCGGAAAATATATTTCCATTGGTAAGTAGGGGAAATATTATAACTGGAGGAATAATGATATTAGTTCCAGGAGTACCACTTACAAATGGTATAAAAGATATTATCTACGATGATTTTATGTCTGGCATAGTAAAATTTGGAGAGGCAATGTTAGTAGTAACTGCAATGGGAGCAGGAATTGCTACAGCATTGACACTAGGAGTAGGTGTTAAGTAATGATAAAGCAAATTATATTGGCGTTTTTTGGCAGTATATTTCCCGTTATACTATTTAATATTGATAGAAAAAGAATAGTGTGGACTGGTTTTTCGGGTTCTATTGGATGGATGGTATATCTTATAGTATATAATTATACATATAGTCCTGTTATGTCATCTTTTGTTGGTGCTTTTATGGTAGGAATATATAGTGAATTTATGGCTAGAAAGCTTAAAACACCAGCTATGCAGTTTTCTATACCAGGTATATTCCCTTTAGTACCGGGAATTACAGCTTATTATGCTATAAATTCTATAGTTGAACAAAACTATTCTTTAGCATATTTTAAGGGTTTTCAAACTATAGCTATAGGTGGAGCAATTGCTTTTGGGATAATGCTTTCTTCAACTACTGTTAGATTTATTATAAAAATAACACAAACTAAAAAAGTAAAAAGAGCAAACAAAGCAAAATAAAATATATTTATATTTGTGGAATTAAAATTAAATATATTTTTAGAGTTGAATTATATAATTGGGGAAATTGGATAATTTATTTTAAAATATAAATATAATAAATATGTTATATATGAGTTTGAAATTTTTCTAATTATGCAATTTATGCAATTTTCTAAATTAGCTTTTGGGGGGAATTCAATGTTTTTTGATATAAAGTTAGACAAAAATTCACCAGTGTATATACAGATAAGTAACTATATAAAGTCTATGATACTAAAAGGAATGATAAGAAAAGATGAAAAACTGCCATCTACTAGAGATTTAGCTTCTATGCTGAAGGTAAGCAGAAATACTATTATATCTGCTTATGAATTTTTACAGGATGATGGTTTTATATATATAAAAAAAGGAAAGGGAGCTTTTGTTTCTAATGTTAATATTCATGTTGAAGAAAAGTGGGAAGTTAACTGGAAAAATAATATAAATGATTATGCTAAAAGAGCTGAAAGTTTGGATATTATAAAACATGAAATATCTTGGGAAAAAGGTATGATATCTTTTAAAAGCATTTCTCCAGATGAAAGTTTATTTGATTTAGATGAATTTAAAAAAGCTTTTTTAAATAGATTTTCGTTAGAAGGAGAAAAAATACTGAATTATGGTTATGCTATAGGGTATAGAGATTTAATAAACTATATTATGAAATATATGAAAAACAAAGGCGTAGATACATCAAATAAAAATATATTGATAACTAATGGTTTTACAGAAGGTTTTGATATAGTATTATCTTCTTTAATGAAAAAAGGAGATAAAATATTATGTGAAAATCCTACCCATAATACAGCTATAAAAATAATGAAAATGCATGATATTGAAATAGTTGGTATTGATATGGATAAAGACGGAATAAATACGAATAAATTAAAAGAAACTATAAGTAAGACTAATATAAAGCTAGCTTATTTGGTACCTTCTTATCACAATCCTACAGGGATAGTTACAAGTCCAGAAAAAAGAATAAAAATATACAATATATTAAAAGATAATAACATACCTATAATAGAGGATGGTTTTAATGAGGAACTAAGATATTCTGGAGATCATGTTTCTCCTATGATTGCTTTTTCTGGAAAGGGTAATAGCATTATTTATATAGGAAGTTTTTCAAAGGTACTTTTTCCAGGAATGAGAATAGGTTGGGTACTAGGAGATAAAAAACTAATAGACTATTTAGAAAGTGTAAAAAGAAGTAGAAATATTCATACATCCTTTTTAGATCAAGCTATACTATGTGAATATTTAAAGGGTGGAAATTTTGAAAAGTATGTTAAAAAAGCTAGGAAAATATATAAAGAAAAATATGAATTTGCTTTAAAATGTGCCAAGAAATATATTCCTGCAGAATATATAACAGGAGAAGGTGGCCTTCATATATTTATAAAATTAAAAAATATAAAATCAAGAGAATTATTAAAAGAGTGTTGCAAAAGGGGAGTAATTTTTACTCCAGGAGACATATTTTATGTAGATAACAAAGGAGAAGATACTTTTAGACTAGGTATATCTAGAGTTTCTTTAGAAGAAATAGAAAAAGGTTTTAAAATTATAGGAGATTTAGCAAAAAAATTATAAAAAATTATATTTAGTGAAAAATTTGTTAGATTAATGTATAATATTAATAAAAATATGAAAATGGTGGTGAGTTTATGAAAAGAGGATTGAGAAATACCCTTATAGTAGTAGGGATAATTTTATTGATATTATTTCCTTTGATAGGAACGTATAACAATCTAGTATCTATGGAGCAAAATGTAAATAGAGCAGCTTCTAACATTGATACTAATCTTCAAAGACGATCCGATCTTATCTCAAATTTAGTAGAAACAGTTAAAGGATATGCTGCCCAAGAAAAAGATATATTTAAAGGTGTAGCAGATGCAAGATCAAAATTGGCAGGAGCTCAAAGAATAGATGAAAAGGCTCAAGCTAATGAAGAATTGACAGGAGCTTTATCAAGACTACTAGTGGTAGTAGAAAAATATCCGGATTTAAAGTCTAGTCAAAATTTTAAAGACTTATCAGTGGCTATAGAGGGAACTGAAAATAGAATAGCTATTGCAAGACAAGATTACAATGATTCAGTAAATAATTATAATACTAGTATAAGAAAATTTCCGAATTCTATTATAGCTGGTATGTTTAGATTTAATGAAAAACCTTATTTTAAAGCAGAAGCAGGAGCCAGTAAAGTTCCTAAAGTAGATTTCTCAAAGTAAGTGAAAAGTGTGTGGTATTGATAGTTTAATTAGGAGTTTTTGTTTCAGCAAAAACTCTTTAATTTTAGCAAATATCAAATATCTAAAAGAAGTTTGGATAGTACCTAAGAACTCTTAGGTTTAGAACCTTAGGATTTTAGTCGCGAAAGGTTTAAAGGATAGGCACCTAAAATAGATTTTTTTAAGTAGGTGAAAATATGAAAAAAGTTATAAATAAAAATTTAAATAAAATAGGTTTAACTTTTATATTAGTAATGGCTTTAATTGTGCTTTGTCCAGTATTAACAAAGGCAGAAAAAAATTTCCCTAAGCCTACAAATTTAAAATATATAAATGATTATGCTGGAGTCATAGATGATGAAACTAAGGAATATATTGCTTCAGTGGGAAATGAGTTAGAGAAAAAAACAGGAGCTCAAATGTCAGTAGTGGTAATAGATTCTCTAGAAGGATCTGATATAGAATCTTATGCTAATAGTTTGTTTAGACAATGGGGCTTAGGTCAAAAGGACAAAGATAATGGAGTTATGATACTTTTATCTGTAAGGGATAAAAAGTGGAGAGTAGAGGTAGGAAGAGGTCTAGAAGGAAGAATAACAGATATTTATTCTTCTAGAGTGATGGAAGAAGTAGCTAAACCTTTACTTAAAAAAGAAGAATATGGTGAAGCTATGAAAAAAGTATATTCTGTATTTGCAGATGATGCAGCTAAAGAATATAATGTTACTTTGGAAAAGAATGAAAAAGTTAAAGTTCCACAAAAGAAAAAGAGTGGAGGAGGAGTTATACCAGCCATTATTTTCATTATAATTTTATTAAGTATTTTTGGTGGAAGAGGTGGACGAAGAGGAAGACGAAGAAGTTCCATTTGGGATCTTATATTCCTAAATTCCCTTTTCTCTAATAGAAGAAATAGATGGGATGACGACGATGATGATCCATTTGGCGGCGGAGGCTTTGGCGGTTTTGGAGGCTTCGGCGGTGGAGGATCATCTGGCGGAGGTTTTGGTGGTTTCGGCGGCGGAAGTTCCGGTGGCGGAGGATCCTCAGGCGGATGGTAGTTATTCAGAGTACAAAGTACGGAATAGAGAGTATAGGGGATTTAAAGAGTTTTTGCTTTATAGCAAAGACTCTTTAATTTTATAATAAAGAATAATACTAATTTTTTAAGAAAATAGCAGATCACAATATGCTTAAAAGAAGTGGATATAAGGGAAGCTAAAGAAGAAACAGGACTAGATATAATAATAGGAATATAAAATTTTTATGTTTAAATAAAGTCAATGAATATAGTTTGTGTGAAGATAATTGTAGTTTAAATTCAAAAAGCTGTAGCTGGGAGGGAGATTTACAAGAAATATTAGGTATTAAATTAAAAGATGTAATGGGAGAAAGGAAATTAGGTATATTTTTGTATAAAAAAAATAATAATTTTTTTAAGAGAAATATTACCCTAATTTCGGTGAAAAAAGAAGAAAAAATTTATAAAAAACACAGCTTTATAAAAGAAGAAGATGTATTAAAAGAAAATATTTCAGAAGATTTAGTTAGAATATTTACATTTATCAAGGATAATACATAAATAAGTTTGTAAAACTAATATTAATGATGGTGAAAAACACATATTAAAGATTATATTCCATAAAAAGGAAAAATGATTTTTTTATAGAACAATTTAAGAGAAAGCAATTTAAAGTAATTAGGAGGTAATCAAATGCAAGTGTTAGAAGGTATATCATTAATATTAGTAGGGGCAACCTTTATATTTTGGATTGTATTAACTTTTATAAATCTTTGGTATAAGAGTAAAGAAGGTGGAAAAGTTATTTTAAATATAAAAAGGGGTATAGAGAGAAATATCATGATACTTATGTCTTTAATAATAATCTTATTTTCTCTTTTAAATGATAATCCTAATACTTATATAGAAATAATAATAGGAATAGTTATATTATACAATGGTGTAGAGAGATTTGAAATCATGGAAAATGGAATTTTTATAGAGGGAAACTTTAAAAAATGGGAAGATATAGAATCTTGTAAATGGCATGAAAGATTAAATCATACTTTAATAATAAGAGGAAAAGAAGATGTGGATTATTTAAGAAGGTTTAATACTATAAAATTAAAACTTAAGAAAGATGAACAGGAACAAGTTTTTAAGATGATAAATAAAAAATTAGCATAAATTTCTTAGAGAAGTATATATAGTATAAATTTGAGATTATATCTCAAAATAGGACATTAATATGTATAAATTTGAAAATTTAACTTTAAGGAATGGCTATATTGTTAGTTTTAACAATATGGCATACTTCTTGCTGTTATTTAATAATAGGCATTATTTTTAGCAGGAGGTATTTGTATGGTACAGTCAAAAAATAAACAATTAGTTAGAGGCGCACTATTAATAGCAATAGGATTATTATTACCTTATTTATTTCATGGAATAAAAAATGCAGGATCAATATTTTTACCAATGCATATTCCAATTCTTATAGCAGGTTTTATATTGAGTCCTTATTTTGCTTTATCAGTAGGAATATTAACTCCTTTATTAAGTCATTTGTTTACAGGTATGCCACCATTTCCATTTGTTTATGTAATGATAGTGGAGTTATTAACTTATGGTGTGGTTATATCAATATTATATAATAAAAAGAAAATGGGGATATACCCATCGCTAATATTAGGAATGTTAAGTGGAAGATTAGCCAATATAATATGTAATTATTTAGTTTTACATTTAATAATGGCAAAACCTTTTAAATTTTCAGTTGTATTAGCAGGATTATTTGTAAAAGGCTTACCAGGTATAGTTATCCAATTAATACTTATACCTATATTAGTTAAAGCCTTAGGTAAAGTAGAATTAGGAAAGGCTGCATAATATGGATGATAGAGAGTTTTTTAATAATTTAGCAGAAAAGTGGGACAGTATGTGTTTCCACCCTAAAGAAAAAATAGAATATATTCTTTCAAAAGTAGATTTAAAAGAAGGGGATAGAATTTTAGATATAGGTAGTGGTACAGGAGTACTTATACCTTATTTAGAAAATAAAATTTCTAATTCCGGTAATATAGCTGCTTTAGATATAGCAGAAAATATGTTAAAGGTATCAAAAGAAAAAAATAAATACTCTAATTTAGAATTTATAGTAGGAGATTTTTTAGAATATGAATCCAAAAAAACTTTTAATTGTATAACAGCATATTCTTGTTATCCACATTTTAAGGACAAGGATAGATTGGCAGATAGAGCTTATGATTTACTTAAGGAAGACGGAAAATTAGTTATAGCTCATAGTGAAAGTAAAGAAAAGATAAACTCTAGACATAAAGATGTAGATCACAAAATAAAATCACATATATTGCCTAATATTAAGTATACTGCAGAATTAATGGAAAAACATAATTTTAAAACTATATATGTAGAGGACAACGAAGAATTCTATATTTATATAGGTGAAAAATATAAATAACTTTATAAGAAAAATGCTTCCTAAAAATTTAGAAAGCATTTTTCTTATATTAAATTGTTAAGTCAATTTATTTAATGTCATTTTCATCTTTATCTTTTTTATATTCTAAAATATCTCCAGGCTGGCAATTCAGCTCTTTACATATTGCTTCTAAAGTGGAAAATCTTATAGCTTTTGCTTTGTTATTTTTTAGAATTGATAAATTAGCATTAGTTAAATTAATTTTTTCTGCCAATTCTTTAAGAGAAATTTTCCGCTTTGCCATCATAACATCTAAATTAACCACAATTGACATATTAAATCTCCTATCCTATATGATATTTATTATATTGTTAAGTCATTTTCATTTTTTATCTGGACAGCTTTCTTAAAAATTTCAGCTAAAACTAAAGCCATAATACCTAACACTAAATATAAAATACAATTTGGTCTAATACCAATAATTCCATCTTCTAACATAATGCCCAAAGCTACAATATCATCTAATTTTTTAAAGTTTATTATACTATCTAAGGCATCTATAAAAGATAAAAGTACCATAAGATAACCTATTATTTTAAAGCTTTTAACATTTTTAAAAGAAAAAGGGGCAGAGTCCATACTAAATATAATTTTTAAAAGATTATATGCAACAATAATATAAACTCCAGTATTTAATAGAAAAGTTAACATATTAGGGAACCCATCAGGTATATCCTTTGGAGTAAATAAACTCATAAAACCAAATTTCCAAAACGCACATATACAACCCAATATTATAATAATTAAAAGTACCTTGATAAATTTTATTGAAAAAGTTTCTTTCATAAATAAATCACTCCTATCTGTATCTTCACATTGGAAAGATTAGAATAATTTGTATTTGGTAATTATATAGTACAGTATAATTTGTTGTATGTCAATAATATATTATTGTTATTCGATAATAAGTTACCGATTATAAATAAAATTTAGTTGGTATCAGAAGGGTTGCATTTCTATTTACAATTGAGGAGTTTTACTCCAACTAAAGTTTAGGAAATAGTTATCCAGAGAAGTATCAGCTCTTTATTCCACTTTAAGGAAGATGGAAGCATTAGAACGGGTAGTTATCGGATAAATAAGGATATAATAATGAAATTTTAAATTATGATAGTAAGTGAAAATAATTTTATTTGAACCACAAGTGATGGTAGTTACGTTATAATATAAATAATAATATGAGTTGTTAAGGGAGATGAAAATCATGAGAATATTGCATACCTCCGATTGGCATTTGGGAAAGAATCTTGAAGGTTTTAGTAGAATGGATGAACAGGAAAGATTCATAGAGGATTTTATTAACACTGTGGATAACAATAATATAGATATGGTGATAATAGCTGGAGATATATATGATAATGGAAACCCACCAGCTAGAGCAGAAAAAATGTTTTATGATTGCATAAAAAAGGTAAGTAATAAAGGAAAAAGATTGATTTTAATTATAGCAGGAAATCATGATAATCCAGATAGATTAGTTGCTGCAAGTCCCTTAGCTTATGATGAGGGAATAATACTTATGGGTACCCCTAAAACTATAGTTCCTAAGGGAAAGTATGGAGATTTTAATGTAATTAATTCAGATTTAGGCTGTTTAGAAATAGATGTAAGAGGAGAAAAAGCAGTGATTATATCCCTGCCGTATCCTAGTGAAAAAAGATTAAATGAGATATTGTTAAAAGAAATGGACAATGACGAGGAGAGGAGAAAAACTTATTCTGAAAGAATAGGAGATATATTTTCTAATTTAGAAGAAAAATATTATAGAGATGATACTGTTAATTTAGCTATTTCCCATATATTTGTTAATGGATCTGAGGAAACAGATTCAGAAAGACCAATACAGCTTGGGGGAAGTTTAGCAGTAGATGCAGATAAGCTTCCTAAAAAAGCTCAATATATAGGTCTTGGACATCTTCATAAACCACAAAAGGTTAGAGGTGTAGATAATGCTTATTATTCTGGTTCACCACTTCCTTATAGTAAAAGTGAAAAAGGATATAGTAAGGGATGCAAAATAATAGATATTCATCCAGGGGGAAAAGCTTTTATTGAAGATATTTATTTTAATAATTATAAACCTATAGAAGTATGGCACTGTAATGGAATAGAAGAGGCTGTAAATAAGTGTGAAGAAAATAAAGAAAAAGATATGTGGCTATATTTACATATAAAAACAAAGGAATATATAAGTACTGAGGATATAAAAACTTTAAAAGAAATAAAAAGAGATATAGTAGAGATAGTACCAGAAATAGAGGAAAAAAAGGAAGAGATTTTTAAAGGTAATATAAAAGAAAAGTCTATGGCAGAATTATTTAAATCTTTTTATTTAAATCAAAGAGGAATAGAAGCTAGTGAAGAATTGATGGATTTATTTTTAAGTATAGCTCAAGAGGAGGATGGATATGAAACCGAAGAAACTTGTGATTAAAGGGCTAAACAGCTTTATAGAAAAACAGGAAATAGATTTTGAAACTTTAGTTGAAAGAGGTTTATTTGGTATATTTGGTCCTACAGGTAGCGGAAAATCTAGTATATTGGATGCTATAACTATGGCTTTATATGGAAATATAGCAAGAGATAGTACTCAGTTTATAAACTTAGATACAGATTCTTTATTCGTAAGCTATGAATTTCAAGTAGCTTTAGGAGATAAAAGAGAAGACTATGTTGTTTCTAGAACGGTAAAAAGAGATAAAAAAGGTGGATATAAAACTACTGCAGCGAGATTGGTTAAAAATAATGAAAATGAAGAAGTAGTAATAGCAGATAAGCCTAGGGATATACAAAAAAATATAGAATCAATAATAGGATTAACAGCAGAAGATTTTACTCGTTCAGTAGTGTTACCACAGGGAAAGTTTAGCGAATTTTTAAAGTTAAGTGGCAAAAGTAGAAGAGACATGCTGGAAAGAATATTTGGATTAGAGAAGTACGGTAAAAAACTTTCTGAAAGAATAAGAAAAGCTAGAAATAAAAAACTATCATCTTTAACATTAATAGAAGGAAAATTAGAACAATATAAAGAGATATCGAAAGATAAATTACAGGAGTTAAAATTAAAATATGAAGATTTATTAAAAGAGAAATCTAAAATAGAAGAAGAAAAAGAGGAAAGTAATAAACTTTATGAAAAATATAAAAATATATGGGAACTTCAAGAAGAGTTACATATTTATTTAAATAAGTTAGAAAATCTTAAAAAAGGATTGCTAGATATTGAAGGTAAAAAAGTAAAATTAGAAAAGGGCAAAAATGCATTAAGTGTTAAACCTTACATAGATGAAATTAGCAAAATAGAAAAAGATAGAGATAAAAATAAAAAAGAACTAGATACTGCGATGGAGCAGTTAAAAGATATAGATTTAAAATTAAAAAGCATAAAAGAAGAATATGAAAAGGCATTAAAAGATAAAGAAGAAAAGATACCTTTATTGATGCATAAAGAAAATAACTTATTACAGGCTATAGAAATAAAGAAAAAAGTTGAAAATATAAAAAAAGAAAGAACAATTTTAGCAGAAAAATATAAAGAAAAAAGTGCTTTAATAAAAAATAAAAAGGAAGAAAAAACAAATATAGAAAATAGTATAAATAAAATTTCTGATGAAATAAAATTAAAGGATGATGAAATAAACTCTTTAAAGATAGATGGGGATAGAAGAGAAAACATACAAAATTTATATGAGATAAATAAAGAGTACAAAAGACTAAATACAGAATTTTGCAATGAAACTGAAAAAATAAATAAAAAAATAGAAAGTTTAAAGTATGAAGAATTAAAGTATGAAGATATATTAAAAATACAAAATGATATAAATAAAAACTTAGAAGATGTTTTAGAAAGAAAAGAAAATTTGATTAAAAATTCTCCAGGCAATAATTCTATTCTTCTTGATAAAAAAGATTATATAAATAAATTAGTGGAAACCTTTAACAATTTAAATAAGATAAATGATAAAAAACAGGAATTAGAAAAGAATTTAAAAGAGAAGCAAACAGTTAAATTAAATTTAGAAAAACAGTATAAAGAAATACTTGAAGAATTAAAGTATAAAGAAGAAAAAGTTTATAGTTTGGAGGAAAGAATAAAAAATATAGAAAAAATTAATATGGCATCTATATTAGCAGCTAATTTAAAGAATCAGGAACCATGTCCTGTTTGTGGATCTGTACATCACACTAATTTAGCTAAAGAGATTGATATAAAAGAACTAGAGGATATAAGACAAGAACATGAAAATATATTAAAAGAATTAGATAATATAAAAATAGATGAAAACAAAACAAATATACTTTTAATTTCCATAAAAAAAGAAGAAGAGATAATATTAGAGGAATTAGAAAAACAAAAAGAGCAATTAAAGGATAAAAATTTAAATGATTTAGAGAAAGGGATACAAAAAGAAAAAAATGATTTTGATAAATTAAATAAAAATATAACTCTATGGGAAAAAGAAAAATTAACATTAGAAGAAAATGTAAACAAGCTTCAAAAAGAAAAAAATAATATAGATAAAGAAGAAGCTAAAAATCATGAGTCTATATCAAAGCAAAAAGAAATAATAATTTCTAGTGAAAATGACAGAAAAGAAAAAGAAGCATTATTTAAGGAAAAAGAAAAACAATATATAAAATTAAAAGAAGAGTTGAAAATATATAATGTGGAAGAAGAAATAAATAAAATTAAAGTTTCTGATAGGAAAATAGAGGAGTATAATAGTATTGTAAAAAATAAAAGGAATGTTTTAGAAAGAGAAAATAATAAAAAAGAAGAAATAATTAAGGAACTAAATATTTTGGAAGTAGAACTAGGTAAAATAGTAGAAGCAGGAAAAGAAAAGAAAAACTTTATAGATAAAGAAGAAGAAGAAATAAAAAAATTAAATATAGGGGAAATTTCCAAAGAGCATTTAAATAAAGTAAGAGAAGATATAGAGAGTATAAGAATAAAAGAAGAAACTTTAAAATCTAAATCGGATTTAGAAGTAAAAAATAAAGAAATATTGTGGGAAAATAAAATAAGCAAAGAACAAATAAAAATCAAATTAGAAGAACTTTATAATGAAAAATCCATTCAGCTAAATAAAATATTAGAGGAATATAAATTTAATACCCTAGAAGATGCTAAGTTGATGTTAATAAGTAAAGAGGAAATAATAAATTTAGAAAAAGAAATAGAAAAATTTGAAAAAGAATATAATAATTTAAATGTTAACATAGAAAGAGTAAATAAAAAGTTAGATGGGGAAAGAATAGAGGAGGAAAGTTGGGGAGATATAAAGCTTAAAAAAGAAAATAAGGAAAAGGAACTAGAGAATGTAATTAAAAGTATTGTAATTGAAGAAAAAGTTATAAATGATATGGAAAACAATATAAGGGCGCTAAAAGATTTATTAGATGAAAAAGAAAGAGTATCTCATAAAAAAGCTTTATTAGAGGATATGGATAAATTGGTTCAGGGAAATAAATTTGTGGAATTTGTGGCTATGAATCAATTAGAGTATATAGCTTTTGAGGCATCTAAACGACTTAAGGATGTTACTAGGGGAAGGTATGCATTAGAACTAGATTGTAATGGAAATTTTACTATGAGAGATGACTTTAATGGTGGTGGAATAAGACCTACAAATACATTATCTGGTGGAGAGACATTCTTAACATCATTGGCATTAGCTTTATCACTATCTTCTCAGATCCAACTTAAAGGAAAGTCACCTTTAGAATTTTTCTTTTTAGATGAAGGATTTGGAACTCTGGATAATGAACTTTTAGATACAGTTATGTCGTCTTTAGAAAGTTTAAGAAGTGATAGATTAAGTGTAGGAATAATAAGCCATGTAGATGAACTCAAAAATAGAGTACCAATAAAACTTATAGTAGAGCCTGCAGTACCAGGAGAAGGTGGAAGTAAAGTAAAAATAGAATATAGCTAATATTTAAATAAATAGAGTTAAAATTCAGTGGAGGTAATTAGATGAAGAAATTAGAAGAGAAAATATTATATAAGGGTAAATGGATAAATTTTAAGGAAATAAATTATTTAAATAATGAAGAAAAGCTTTTAAAATGGGAAGCTGTAGAAAGAACTAATACAACTAAAGCTGTAGTTATTGTAGCAAAATTAGTTCCATCAGAAAGATATGTATTTATAAAACAATATAGACCTGCTATAGATAATTATGTTATAGGATTTCCAGCAGGATTAGTAGAACAAGAAGATATTGAATTAGAGGCTAAAAGAGAATTAAAAGAAGAAACTGGTTATATAGGTAAGGTTGTAGATATAAGTCCAGAAATAAGAGCTAATCCAGCACTACTAACAGATTATACTATATTAGTTCAAATGGAAATTGATGAAAATGATGAATTAAATAAAAATCCAGAGCAAGAATTAGAACCTTCAGAAGATATAGAAGTTATATTAGTATCTAAAGAAAAAAGTAGAGAGTTTTTAATAGAGCAAAAGAACAGAGGAATAGATGTAGGGGTAGGACCTTGGTACATATTTGGATTTAAATTATAATTAATTGTTTATTAAAAAAATATAATTTTGTTTTTATTTAAATGAGTAAATTGAATAATTAAAAAAATTAAATTATATACAATATATTGTGTTAAACAAACATCTTAACACAATATATTTGCATATTTATATTTAAAAATGAACTATAGAATTTTCTCAAATATAGAAATAAGATGTTTCAAAATGAATTTTATTATGAAACATCTTATTTTTTTGTTTCATAAAGTAATTAATAAAAAATAGAAAAAAATTATTAATATTTTAATTAAATCACAAAGTATTTTTATGTAGTAATTTTATATAAAAAAATATATACAATTAATGAAAAATATATATAAATTTAAAAAATATATAACATTTGCATAATTCCCATTAAAAAAGAAATGAAATAAAAATTTCATTGGTATATAATTGGTATATGGTTAAATATAAGAACATATTATTAACGAAACTAGAATACATTGATAAATAATGGGTTGACACATTATGAAAATATTTATATATTAAATAAAAAGAAGGTTTTTATTCATTTTTTAAGAGATTTATAAAATAAAAATTTAATTTATGAATTTAAAAAAATATAAAAGATATTTATTGAATGAAAATGCAATTTTTCATTCAATATGTTTCATAGCTACTATTTAATCTTACAAAAAATTTATACAATATAATCTATTAATACAAAAAAGCAAAGAAAATAAAGAAAAATAAAAATATCATCGCTGCACAATCTATAGTAGCCTAATAAAAAATAAACGGGGTGTTAAAGATATGTTTGACAGTGGGTAATATATTAAATTCCCTAATAAATGAATATTTAAAAATTAATTATTCATTTACCTAAAAATAATTACTAATAAAAATATTTTTTAAAAGAATGAACATATAAATTTATATGTTATAGTAAAAAAAAGTCTAATTTTGTTTTGGAGGTTTTTATTTATCATGCATTTTAAAAAAGAAAATGTAAAAAGGTTAGTTTTAGTAATAATGGGAAGTTTAATATATGCCATAGGAGTTAATATGTTTCTTATACCACATAAATTATTAAGTGGTGGAGTTGCTGGTATTGCAATAATGCTTCAATATTTAACTAATATACAGTCAGGATATTATATTCTCCTTATAAATATACCTATATTTCTTATAGCTTTTAAAGAAGTAGATTTGGATTTTGGGATTTTTAGCTTTGTAGGAATGATAAGCATGTCTTCATTTTTAATTTTAACTAGAAATTATATGGATTTTTATGCTATGAATGATATTTTAATTTCTTGTATATGCGGTGGTGTTTTAAGTGGAGCTGGTATGGGATTAATATTTAGAAATAGAGCTTCACAGGGAGGAACGGATGTAATATCTGTTTTAGTAAAAAGAAAATTTGGAATAAAAATATCAACTATAGATTTTATGATAAATTGTGTGGTAGTTACTATAGGAGCTTTAATAGGAAGTTTTGAAGTAGCTGTTTATACAATGATATCTATGTTTGTAAAATCACAGGTTATGGGAAAAGTTATAGAAGGTTTTGATGGCAAGAAAATATTATTTGTTGTAACAGATCATGATGAGGAAATCAAAAAGCAATTATTAAAAAAATTAGGAGTAGGTGCAACTATTATGTATGGTGAAGGCGCTTATTCTGGAGCGAAAAGAAAAATAATATATTGTATTATGACTGCTCAGCAAATAGTAAAAGCAAAAAAAATAATAGAAGATTTTGATAAACATGCATTGATATCTGTATCTAATACTACGGAATGTCAAGGTGGAGGTTTTAAAGCAGCAGCATTTTAAAATATAATATAATGTAAGAATAATTATCAATTGATAAAATAATAAGGGTTTATATTAAATTTTTTTTAATATAAACCCTTATATTTACATTATATTAGTGACTAGATTCAAAGCTACCACAATCTGTACATTCAACACTTTTAGCTTCTGGTTCATGCTTAGTTACATTGATTTTATTAAGTGTACAATAGTCTGTATTTTGAGCATGATATTTACATTCGTGAACATTACATCCTATACTATCATTATGATTCATATTAAATTACCTCCTACAATTTAAAATGTTTTTTATTTCTCTATTATTATTTGATTATAAAAAGTTTTTATGCGTAGAAAAAATAGTAAATTATTTTTAAAATAATATTGTAATTTAAAAATAAATATGATACATTATATTTAAACATATGAACAATTATTCAAATGTTCACATATGATATAAAATACAGTATTAATACAAAAAAAATTTGTTTAAATATTTTTAGTTTTATAGAAGATGATTAAAAGCCTCCTTTATTTATTTGGGAGAATAAAAAGATATTAATTAAAAGGATAAAAATTTATTGTAAATTATACAAAAGAAGAGATTAATGAAACCTTTATGTGTTTTATTAAAACAATACAAATTTATTGCGGAGGTAGTTAAGTATGGAAAAAGAAAAACAGGTAGATATTTGCACGTGTAATGTTATTCATCATGATGTAGTAGATAAAGTTAAAGATAATATGATTGCAGAGGATAAGGTACAAGATTTAGGTGATTTTTTTAAAGTTTTATCAGAACCTACTAGAATAAAAATTTTATATGCGTTAGCAACATCAGAAATGTGTGTATGTGATATTTCAAATCTTCTTAATATGACTCAATCAGCGGTATCTCATCAGCTTAAGGTTTTAAGAACAGCTAGACTTATAAAATTTAGAAAAGAAGGTAAAGTTGTTTATTATTCATTAGATGATAAGCATGTAGAAAATGTATTTAAACAAGGATTAGAACACATAATGCACAGATAAAATTTAATAGACAATTTAAAACGGCCTTGATAGTATGGTCAAACTTATATATTTGCTAGAGTATATAAGTTATAAATAAAATTAGGTTTAATATTTTTGAAAATTTTAATTTTAAAAAATTATTTTAGAAAGATGGTGGGGATATGGTTATAAAAAAGAAACTTCTTTTAAAAGGCTTATGTTGTGCTAATTGTGCAGCAAAAATAGAAAGAGCTGTTCAAAAATTAGATATAATAGATAATGCAACCTATAATTTTAATAACTCAACTTTGATTATAAACTTGGAAGAAGATAATAAAGATGTCATTATAAAAACAGTACAAGAAATAGTAGATAGAATAGAACCAGGGGTAAAAGTAATAGATAAGGAAAATTTAAAAAGAAAAGTAGTAAGTGTACCGATTAAAAATAATAATAATTTAAATGTCCAAAATAATAAAGGTAAAAGTTTAAAAGTAGATAAAATAGAAAATAATCACGATCATAGCCATAGTCATGATGGAGAAGATAGTGATGCTTTAGAAAAAAAGACTCTTATAAGAATTATTTCAGGAGTAATTTTATTAATTT
Organism: Clostridium sporogenes; assembly: GCA_019933195.1. Taxonomy (NCBI): domain Bacteria; kingdom Bacillati; phylum Bacillota; class Clostridia; order Eubacteriales; family Clostridiaceae; genus Clostridium; species Clostridium sporogenes. The sequence continues at coordinate 1,658,308 of CP082942.1, read as the reverse complement.
TAGCTACTGCATTTAAATCTAAAGAAACTTTATCTATAGGTTTATATTTAGCCTCTTATGTATTAATTGGGGGTAAGGTAATATTAAGTTCTATAAGAAATATATCTAGAGGTCAAGTATTTGATGAAAACTTTTTAATGGCTGTTGCAACTGTAGCAGCTATAGCGGTAAAGCAGTATCCAGAAGCAGTAGCAGTTATGCTATTTTATGAAGTAGGAGAGTTTTTGCAGGATAAAGCTGTTAATAAATCTAGAAAGTCTATAACAGCACTTATGAATATAAGACCTGACTATGCTAATTTAGTTAAAGGTGAAGATATAGAAGTGGTTTCTCCAGAGGATATTAATATAGATGATATTATAATGGTAAAACCAGGAGAAAAAGTTCCTCTAGATGGTGTAGTAATAGAAGGACAATCTTCAGTAGATACATCTGCTATAACAGGTGAGTCCTTAATAAGTGAAGTTTCAAAAGATAGTAATGTATTAAGCGGATATATAAACAAAAATGGAGTTATAAAAATTAAAGTTTCAAAAACATTTGAAGAATCCACAGTTTCTAAGATATTAGAATTAACAGAAAATGCATCAGCAACTAAAGCAAATACAGAAAAATTCATAACAAAATTTGCAAGATATTATACTCCTGTAGTAGTTTTTGCTGCTTTGGCTTTGGCAGTAATCCCTACTCTAATACTAAAAGATCCAGATATATCTAAGTGGATTTACAGGGCAGCTGTATTTTTAGTAGTATCTTGTCCATGTGCTTTAGTAATATCAATACCTTTAAGTTTCTTTGCAGGTATTGGAGGCGCATCTAAGAAAGGTGTTTTAATAAAAACAGGAACAGCTTTAGAAGCTTTAAATAATGCGGAGACAATAGTATTTGATAAAACAGGAACTTTAACTAAAGGTGTGTTTAAGGTATCAAAAATTCAAGCAGAAGAAGGAGTAAATAAAGAAGAATTAATAGAATATGCGGCTTTAGTAGAAAGTTATTCTAATCACCCTATAGCAAAATCTATACTAAAATATTATAAAAAAACTATAGATAACAAAAGAATAGAAAATTATGAAGAAATAGTTGCAAGAGGTGTAACTGCTTATATTGATGGCAAAAAAGTTTATGCTGGTAATAATAAATTAATGGAAGAATTAAATATTAACTACGAAAAATCTCAAGATGATGGAGTAATCCTTTATATAGTACTAGAGGATAAATATATAGGTTATATAGTTATAAATGATGAAATAAAGAAAGACTCAAAAGAAACAATAAAATCATTAAAAGATATAGGTATAAAAAAGGCAGCTATGCTTACAGGTGATAGAAAATCTACAGCTAATAATATAGGCAATTTCTTAGGAATGGATGAAATATATTCAGAACTTTTACCACAGGAAAAAGTAGAAAAGATGCAATCTTTAAAATCTCAATCATCTAAAGATGGGAAAATCGTATTTGTAGGAGACGGAGTGAATGATGCACCAGTGTTAGCCATGTCAGATATAGGGGTATCTATGGGAGGATTAGGATCTGATGCAGCTATAGAAGCATCTGACTTAGTTTTAATGTCTGATGAACCATCAAAATTAGTAGATGCTATAAAAATAGCTAGAAAAACTCACAAAATAGTATGGCAAAATATAATAGTAGTTTTAATAATTAAGTTTGCAGTATTAGCTTTAGCTGTAATGGGAAAGAGCACTATGTGGATGGCTGTTTTTGCAGATGTAGGAGTTGCTTTAATAGCAGTAATAAATGCTTTAAGAATATTAAAATAAAACCTTATTAAACTTACTACTTTTTAATAAGTAGTAGAATCAAAGAATTTTAAATAAATAGGTGTTTCTTAGCTTTAGATGAAATCCTATTTCAGCTTTAGTGTATTTTTAAGAAGTGAAATACCTTGTAAGTATATTATACGGGTGACGTAACCGCTCTTTATTCCCACTTTGAAGAAGGTTGGGGTTAGAGTGGTTAGTCATTTGATAAAAAAGTATAAATAAAAAATATACTTATAACTTAATTTAAGAAGTCATTTTAGTAAACTTAAATATAAAATTAGTCTAATTCATTAGTTTTCATTAAATGTTTGTATAGTTATAAGTTATAATATATATTTTAAAATGAATATAATGGTATATAAAAATAAAAAAATTTAATGATTTAACAAAAAAATTAAAAATAGATGAAAATATTTCTAAAAAACATTGACTTAAAATTTAGGCTGTAATATAATTATAAATGTTCAAGAAAAATAAATTATTGAGGCTTCTTGGTCAAGCGGTTAAGACGCCACCCTCTCACGGTGGAATCAGGGGTTCGACTCCCCTAGGAGCTACCAGATTTTAAGAAATGCTGTAAACAGTGATGTTTATAGCATTTTTGATTTTTAGGTGAAAATGAATGTTACTTTTCAAAATGATAAATCTTTAGGTAAAGCTCAAGCTGGACTATCTAGAGAAAAAGCTGATGTAAACATGGAAAAGTATAACAAGATTGAAACGGGAATGGATATGATAAAAGAGATGCTTAGTTTTAAGTGTCTCTTTTTTATATTTTGAATATAACAGGTTTTACCTGTGGTTTTAAAGATCTTATAGCTATGAGTAGAAAGAAGATACCTCCTTTCTTAAAATAAATACAGGCTTGTCAACTGCATTAATATTATATATATAAGAATGATTAAAAACATTTTCCTAGTTAACAATAATTATGGAGGTGTTAATATGTCTGAGTTAGAGGATTTATTAAAAGATATAGATATATTAAGAGAACAATTAAATGAGTTAATAAATAAGAAACAAGATAATTTAGTTGATCCAGAAGTAGTAACAGCAAGTAAGGTATTGAATGCAGCATTAAATCAATATAATAAGTTTATTGATGAAAAATTAAAAAAGAATAAATAATTTATATTAAAAAGTATAATAAAATAAAGGTAGTAGGGCTGTCGTACTAAGAATAAATCCTATAATATATTGTGTTAGCTTTAAATCTGCAAAACAGTATATTGTATGTAAATTTCTTAATGTGACAGTCCCTTATGTATATAAATAATGTGATGATATTAGGATTATTTATAGCTCTGTTTTTTTAATTAGAAAAATAAATTTGTAGGGTTATTAGAAGAATAAGAAAGCTTAGAATAATGCTTGGTGTGTTTTTATTGTTCTAATAAAAAAATACAAGGCAATTTAAAAAAATGTATATAATAAGCAAGCTATATAAGAGCTGAAAGTGCATTAAGATAGAAATAAATTAAGTTATGCACAATGTGTTGTGGATAATGTGCATAACTTATACTATATATTGTGGTTGTGTCGTAAATAATCGATAAAAAATTGAAGGAAAAACTCCTAAAATGTAGAAATATTTATTATTAAGAGGAAATTTTTTATGAATAGAGCAGTCTTAAAACTACTGCGAAGAATCTAAGAAAGATTTTCTTTAATTAATTGATAAAGTATTAGATGCATATATACATTTAAAGGGAGGCTTAAAGATGGGAGTGGAAAATCCAACTTGTCATGTTAGAATATTAAATTCTGAAACTAAAGAATCTATTTATCATTGGAATAAAGAAATAAATATGGTTGAAATTGAGGCAATAAAGATAAGTAAGAAAGTGTATTGTAATCGCCAATATTATGATATAAAAACATTAGCATTTAATTATGATAATTTAACTTTAGAAATAATAATTTAATATTTAATAATATTTTGAGAGCTATAAGGGCTCTTTTTTATTATGTAGGAACTAGCAGATTTGAGGAAATGATAGTAATATTTGCAGTATTTTTTTATTTAGAAGTGAAAGTGTAAAATGAAATGCTTAAATATAAAGTAAATATAAAAAGATTTTATATAACAAGGAATAAATAAAATAAAAGTTAAATCCATAAGTCTTAATATTTTTACAAGAATAATATACTTAATGGATTTAACCAAAAGAATTAAAGCTCAGATGCACAAGATATACCATATGGTGTCAAAGAAACATTAAAAAAAGAAGTAGTACGAGATTCGATATTAATTAAACCGTCTTCATTAAGTGAATTGATTGCTTCATTATATAAAGATTGATAACTATTCCAAGGAATTTGAATTTTATATGTTTTTATACCATTTAAATAGTTTCTATAAGCTTCTAATAGAATATGATTTACAATGTCAATAGATACCACAAATAAAACCTCCTTCCAGTAAAATTATAGTATCTTATTTAATAAAATGACTATCCTTATTATTTTTTACTTAGCAATATACATTTTACGTATCGTATATACAAAATATATTAAATACAACAATTCAGCCACAATTGTTATAAGGGTATTCACTTCTTTCGAATTTAATACTATAATCAGCACAATTTGTATAACAAATGTAATATTTAAATTAAGCATTGATTTCAAATACTTCTTGCTATTTTTATGAATTAATGTTTATTATGTTTATTTATTTTCAAGATTTTGTTTTTGTGATGCTATAGTTGATATAATAGCTCCCACTGCAGAGATAAGATTCCCAAGTACATTTAATTCATCAGCACTTTTACCCTTAGACAATTCTAGAGCTATTAAATTAGCAAGGAGAGACAACTCTTCAGGGCTTATACAGTCTAGGTCCTTCATAATATATAACTCCTTTTGTAGTATATACTATATTAAATGAAGTAATAGAAAATTTGGTTAATAAAATGCATATTAATATTAAAAATAAATTTATTATAATGTTTTTCACTTAATAAAATAAAGAATTTAATAAAGTTATAACTTTAGTTGAATATAATAGTATAAAGAGAGGAGGAGTAGACTTGAAACTAACTTATGTATTAGATACTAATGTTATTTTATATTCACCAGGAGCTATATTTTCTTTTGCTGATAATGATGTAGTTATACCTGAAGTAGTTTTAGAAGAATTAGATAGCTTTAAAAAGAATAATAATGATTTAGGGGCTAATGCTAGGTATGCAGCAAGAATAATAGATAAATTAAGAAAAAATGGAAGTTTAATAGATGGTGTAGTATTACCTGGTGGAGGAACTTTAAGGGTGGAAATGAACCACTATGATGTGAAATTACCTCCATCTTGGGATAAGAGCAAGGCTGATAATAGAATAATACAGGTTTGTAAGGGACTAAAAGAAAGAGGAGAAGAAGTAGTATTAATTACAAAAGATACTTTTGAAAGAATAAAGGCAGATACTATTAATATAGATGTAGAAGATTTTTATGAAAAAGTGGTGCCAGAATATGAAAGTCAATATACAGGTAGATGTGAAGTTTTTGCTTCTCATGATACCTTAGAAAATTTTTATAAAAATAGATATATGAATGTGGAAGATTTATTTTTTTATTCAGAAGAGGAAAGTGATTATTGTAAAGCAGATGTTAATATAAATGAGTTCATGTTAATTAAATCCATGGAAAATCCAAAACAGACAGCTTTAGGGAGATATAATGGAGAAAAAGTTGTTCCTCTTTTCTATAAAGATGTTAAGCCATTAGGGATAAGTCCTAGAAACGTGGGACAAAAGTTTATGTTAGAGGCTCTTTTAACAGATTCTAAAAATGCACCTTTAGTTATAGTAAAAGGCCCTGCAGGTACAGCTAAAACTTTATTTTCTCTAGCAACAGGACTTCATAAAGTTATGGAAGAGGGAGAAGAAGGGTATAGAAAACTTTTAGTCTGTAGACCTAATGTAACTATGGATGAGGATATAGGTTTTTTACCAGGAACAGAGGAAGAAAAAATAATGCCATTTATGAGGCCTATTTTTGATAACTTAGAAATTTTAGTGGATTCTGATGAAAAAGAAAGATATAAAAATGAAAAAGAATTATATGATAAGATAAAAGAGTTATTTGATAGAAGAATTATAACTACAGAAGCAGTAGCTTATTTGAGAGGAAGATCTATAGTAAAAAATTGGGTTATAATAGATGAAGCTCAAAATTTGACTCCAAAGCAAGTTAAGGCAGTTATAACTAGAGTAGGACAAGGAACCAAACTTATATTAGTAGGGGACCCAGATCAAATAGACCAACCATTTTTAGATTCTAGATCAAATGGATTATGTTATGCATCAGAAAAAATGAAGGGCAGTAAGCTTTGTTATCAGGTAACATTAAAGGACCATGAATGTGAAAGATCACCATTAGCCTATGAAGGCGCAAAACGATTATAAATTTTATAGTATTTAAGTATAGAGTGTCTCAAAATTATAGATATTTCGAGACACTTTTTATATATACTGACTTATTTTAATAAAAGTTACATTAGGCATTTTATAAATATATTAAATACATAAAATATATTGCAGTTTGAAACAAAATAAAATAAATTTAGCAAAAATTGTAATATTCTATAAAATATGATTTATTTTAATAAAAATTATATTATCTGCTTTATATATAGTTAATACGTATAACATATCGTAGTTTAAAGCTAAATAAAATGAATTTTAGAAAGTTTTACAATATTTCATAAAGCTTACTATTTAAAAAAAATTATATTTAGTGTACAATAATGAAAGATGTAAAATAAAGAGAAAGGAATTTTCAGATGGAAAATAAAGAAAAAAAGTCGAAAAATAAGAAATTTTCTTTTAAAATATTTTTATGCTTTATAATTTTTGAATTATTTTTTACAGCAGCTACTGCGCCATTTATAATATTTCATGGACCATTTAAGAATGTAAAAAAAACTATGGTAGGAGCAGCTATGACTACTTTAAGTCATCAATATATAGCTAAAGTATTTCTATCAGATGCTGAAATAAAAAAGATATTAAGTGAAGATTCTATACAAACTATAAAACAGGATAAAAATTCGGTATTAAAATTTGAAAATAAGCATGATAGTACAATAGAGAGATATGATATAAGTTACGGTAAAAAGTTTAAAGGATATATGTTAGTAATTCATGACCCTACTAGAGTGAAAGTTGGATATAGTTCTAAGTTAGGGGTACAAGGAGAACTTACAAGCCAGATAGCAAGAAACAAAAGAGCTGTTGCAGCTATTAATGCAGGTGGATTTACAGATAAGTCAGCTAATAGCAAATGGACAGGTACTGGTGGTAATGTAGAAGGAGTAATAATCAGTAATGGTGAAGTTAAATACAATAGTGATAAGCAAGGAAATTTTACAGGAGACGTAGCAGCTATAACTAAAAAAGGAGCTTTAATTGTAGGTAAACATAGTTTACAAGAATTAAAGAATTTAAATGTACAAGAAGCTATAACATTTGGACCAGCTTTAGTAGTAAATGGACAAGGTACCATAACTTCTGGAGATGGTGGATGGGGGATAGCTCCTAGAACTTCTATAGGACAAAGAAAAGATGGAGCGATACTTATGTTGGTTATAGATGGTAGACAAGCATCTAGCTTAGGAGCTACATTAAAAGATGTACAAGATATCATGCTACAATATGATGCGTATACTGCTACAAATTTAGACGGTGGGTCTTCAACTACAATGTATCATGAAGGAGAAGTTATAAATAATCCTGCTAATTCTTTAGGCGAAAGATCAGTACCATCTATTTTGTATGTTGAACCTTAGGAGGAAAATATGAAAGTAGTAAAAAAAATAATATTATGGGTAATGATTTCATTAATATTACAATTTGCAGGATTGTTTTATATTGATAAATATTTTTTAGCATCAGGTGGAACAAAGATAAAGGCTAAAAAAGTTACAAATACAGTGACTGAAGATAAAGATTATGATGTAAATATACCAGAAAATGTAGAGGAATTAGATGTATCATTTAATGGAAAATATATTTCCTATTTTAAGGATAATAAATTAAATGTAATTAACACTAAAAATGGAGAAACAAAGAATATTGAGTTTGATGCTAAAAAGGATAAATTAGAATATATATGGCTTTCAGATAGAAATAGAATTATATATACAGAAAATCGAGAAGGAAAAGTGTTATTAAATTCTTATGATGTAGATAAAGATCAAAAGGATAAGATATGTGAATTTAATTTTGAAAATTCAAGTGCTAAAATCGAAGATATAAAAGCAGCACCACTTATGAACTTAATATATGTTAAGGTAAATGCAGGTGGGAATAACAATAGAATATACAGCATTAATATAATGAAAGAAAAAGATAGAATAGATATAATGACAGAATCAGTTGGAGATATGAATATAATACCTCATGAAGATATATTAATTTATGAAGATAAAGAAAATAAAAAGATTTTTTCCACACATAATGGTTCAGCTATAAATATAGAAGGCGTGAAATCACCAAAATTGTTATCTATAGATGATAATGACAATGTGTATATAGGAGAATTAAATGGGGATAAAGTAGTAAAAGTTTATTATGGCAATGTAAAAAATAATATATCTACTTGGAAATCATTAGATATACCTAATGGATCTAAAGTGGAGGATATTTATGTTTCACCATTAGGAAGCGTATATGTAAATGATGATTTAAAAGGTATCATAAAAGAAATAAATACAGGTAAAGAAACAAAGTATTCAGGAGTCATGATGAAGATGTATATAGATGGAGTAGCTTCTACTAGTGATGGTAAATTAGTAAAAACCAAATTTAAATAGTATAAATAAGAAGAATTTAGTAAATATTTTTAAAAGATAAGTTTAAATAGAATATTATTTATTAACTTTAATTGTGAAAAATAAATATAATATGGTACATTGATGGTTTAGTATAGATTTTAAAGGACCGTATATACATGAAAAGCTATCAGCGTACCATATTTTTTATTTAATAAATATATAGACAGAGTTTTTGGCTTTATAGAGAGTTTTTATACTCCCATTAAATGGTTATCCAGGGATGTAGCTGCCCTTTACTTCCGTTTTAAAGAAGAGGGGAGTATTACAGTAGGTAGTTATCGGATAAATTTTTATAAATAAAAAAATTTAAAAATGAATATAAAATTTATCAAAAATATCTAAAAATTTTCAAGTAAAATCTATTTATTCTAAAATAAGTATTATTCATACCAATAATATTGAAAAATTAATAAAAAGATAGTAGAATTTTTCTTAAATAATCCAATGAAATATATTTAGAATTTTTTGAATATTGAAATTTTATTACAATATATCAATATAATGGTTATTTTTCAAACAAATTTATTAAAAGGTATAAATTATATAACTAGTCATTTCGATATTATATATAGAAATGTTAAATTAAATTAAATATTAAATTTAATTTAAAGCAATTATTTAATAGTAAGGGGTGAAAGATATGTTAAAATTTAATGAACACGTATTAACAACTACTAATAACAATAATAAAGTTACTGTAGCTCCAGGAAGTTGTTGCTGCTGCTCTTGTTGTTGTTGCGTTAGTATTAGCGTAGGTGGAGGTTCATCTTCAACAGGTGGCGGAGCAACTGCTGGACAAGGTGGAAACTAATATTTTTATCTTGTACAAGCATCTTTCACAAGTGGATTATTTAATAATAATTTAAACTCAGGAAGCCAGGTGATTATAATTAAATATTATTCTATCACCTGGCTAATACCATTTAAATAATTATAATTTATACTTAATATTAAAAAATATGCATGAGGAGTTAAAGATGTTATTAAAAAACTTAAAAAAACAAAAAGTAAAGAGGAAAAAAAATAATGATATAGAAAATAAAATGCTCATTAATTTTAATACTCAATATTCAAGTATATCACCTTATGCTGATAGTACTGTAGTTAAGACCCCAGATACAGTAATAAAAGGCAGCTTATATTCAAGTCAGAATAGATTTTTAAGTGAAGAATATCTTTTAAATTATAGATCCAATAATGATAATTTAGGCTTTAGAATGGGAGTTTCAAGTTTTTTTCAAATGGATGCTGCTCTTACTTCTGTTAATTTGGATATAGAAGAAGATGAAGAAAATATTATAAAGCTTCCAGACTCAAAAAATATAAGAGTAGGATTATCAACTGTTATAAAATCTAGACGCAGTGTAAGAAGATATTCCAATAAATCTATGTCTTTAAATGATATAGCAAATATACTTTATTATACTCAAGGAATCTGTGATGAGGTAGAACCTTATAATCTTCAAGGTAATGAAAAGAAAATAAAACTAAGAGCCAATCCATCTGCGGGAGGATTATATCCTATACAATTATATGCATACATGAAAAATGTACAAGGTCTGCAGGATGGTATATATACCTATTATCCATATTCACATAGCTTGAAACCTGTTAAAGTAAATAAAGAACTTTTAAAGGTAGATAATCTTGCAGAATTTGCAGTTATAAATGCAGGGGATGCAAATTTAATTGTTTTTTATGTATATAATTTTTTAAAGAATTCGAGAAAATATGGAGATGCTGGATTTTCTTACGCTTTAATTGAAACAGGAGAAATGGCACAAAATTTACAACTTGTATCTACAGCTTTAGGATATGGAGCTTGTGATATAGGAGGTTATGAGAAACAATACATAGAAGAACTTTTGAATATAGATGGAGTATTAAAACATGTAGTACATATGACTGTTGTAGGTTCGGAACAGGAGGATTGATTTATGGAAAACAACACTATATATAAATTAAGTAATAATTTAAGAATATACGATAATGGTGGAAATGAAATAAGATTTAGAAGTGGACTTTGGAACTATAATGAGGCGGTTTTAGATTTGAGCACTGAAACAGAAAATTTCACGAAATCTTTTAGAAAGCTTATTGATAATTTAAAAAACAATAAGGGAATATCAGTAAATGATTTAGAAGAATATGAATTAAACAATGAAGAAAAAAATAATTTAATCAATGTTATAAATTCATTAAATGAAGCTGGTATGTTATGTAGTGAAGATGAAAAAGATAATGACCTTGAAATTTCAAAAGTACTATTAGGAGATTTTAGATACACTCTTAATAAAAAAGAGAAAAGTAATCAAAAGTTATTATTTATATCGGATAATGATTATGCAAAAGAAACTGCTAAAAACTTGTCTGATGGTATGAATATGAATTTAGATTTGTATTCAAAAGAAAATATAGATAATATAATTTCTAAAGATTTGACATCTAATTTAGATGCCCTAGAAAAAAAGTCTAATATGGAAGATATGAAAAAGAAATTAGAAAATTATTCGGCTATATTAATATGTATGAGTCATATTAATATGAATTTATTTAGAAATATAAATAGAGTATCTATAGAATTAAAAAAACCTATTATTATGTCCTTTATTGATGGACCTTTTATAACTATTTTAAGTACATTGCCACCTAAAACTGGTTGCTTAGAGTGCTTTGAACAAAGAATTTTATCAAGACTTGAAGATCATGTGTTGTATCACAAATTTATAGAAAATGATTTTAAACCCAGCGATAAATCTCATAAATCCATAATTCCTTTATTAAATATTATGACTAATATGGTTATATCTGAAGGCTTTTTAATAAACAATTTTAATACCTGCAAAATTGAAGGTAGGGTACTTAGTATATTTGTTCCAACATTAGAAATACAATCTCAAGATTTATTGAGAGTTCCATTTTGCCCAGCTTGCGGAAATGTATCAAAGGCTAAATTAAAAGAAATAAATATATCTACTAGAAATATTGTAGATGAAATCTTAGACGATATTAATTGTTAACTAGGAGGCTTTAGTATGATAAAATTTTCCCCAAGTTTTAATAATATATTAGAGAATTTTAAATCTTTATCTGGAAATCAAAGTGGAATATTAGAAGCAACTTGTATGCCTGTAGTTAACTTTAATAATGATGTGCTTTTAAAAAGCATAACAGGAAATATGCCAGATTATCATAAACAGGTATTTAATAAAGATGTGTCCATGCAATATCACATAATGGGTTATGGATCTCATTACGAGGAAGCTTTAATTAAATATACTGGTGAAAGTATAGAAAGATATTCTAGTATTATGGGACCAACACTATTAAAAGATAAAATTGTATATGAAAGTTATAAAAAATTAAGTAAAAGTAATAAAGTTATGCCTTTAAAATATATAGATGTATTTACGGAAAATCAAATAAAAAAAGCTAAAGAATTAAATGTGTCTATTTGTGATAAAAAGGTAGAGGAAGACGACATAATAGGATGGATTAAATGTCCTTCATTATTAAAAAAAGGTGAAGAAATATATGTACCAGCAAAGATAATGTTTGTAGGTTATGAAGAGGATAAAAATAAGGGGGAAATGACTTTTATACCATCCTTTAGTACAGGAACAGCAGCACATAAAAATTTAAAAAAAGCTCTTTTAAATGCTTTGATTGAGTACATTCAAATTGACTCTTTTATGATTAATTGGCATACAAAAGAAAAATGTTCATTGGTTAAAATAGATGATGAAAATGTGCTTAAAGTTTTAGAAGATGTAAATTTAGGAGAAAAATCTCCCTACGAAATAATACCGTTATATATGTCTTTGGAGGAAAGTCCTATACATAACTTTGGAGTTTTTTTAAGAAGAAAAGATAATAAACTTCCTTATTTATTATTTGGAGTACAAGGGGGAATGGATGCTTCCCATGCTTTAACTAGAGGAATAATGGAAGCAGCTTCAATATCTTATGGTGCATATTTTAATGCAATCTACAACAAAGATATGTTAAATAATGTAATCAAAGATGATCATAAATTTTTAGATTTAGATTCAAATGTTTTGTATTATTCTCTTCCAAATAAAATTGAAGAAAAAAATAAATTAATAGAAGATTTTATAGGAGATGAAATTACTCTAAGTTATTTAAATAACTTAAATATAAAAGGTGTAGATGAGCAAATAAAAACTTTATTAAATTATTTAAAGGATATAAGTGAATATGCAGTATATTTAGATTTAACTCCACCAGAAACTAGGGATAAGGGTTGGTATGTTATGAGAGTTATGATTCCGGAATTAATTGAAATGTGTATACCGGAGTTTCCTTTTGAAAACCATCCAAGAATAAAACAATATGGAGGGGTGATTAATGAATATCCGCACCCAATGCCTTGATTTATTAATACTATTAGTTACATTTAATCCAATAGTATTGGCTCAGTTATTTTTAACTAAAGAAAATTCCTATAACGAATCCTTGGAAAAAAGTCTAAAAATATTAGCTATAATTTATGCAATAATACTTGTAGGTATATTCATTATTTCTAAGGAAAAATTTTATGTAAATATAGATAGTAATTACTATCTATATATTATGGCTGTTATATTTGTCCCCATAACTATATGCTGGGAAATAATTGCAGGGTATATTATGTTAGGTGTTTCTAATAAAGCTATTCCAAAACTAAAAATATCATTAGTATTTACAAAAACTAATATTAAGGTGATTATATTATCTATTCTTATAGGGATCTTTGAAGAATTTGTATATAGACAATTGTGGTTTAATGTTTTATTTAAAGATTTTAAATTGCATATAGTTATAGTTTTAGTTATTGCATCTTTTGTATATGCTTTAAATCATATATTTTTAGGTAGACAGGTATTCTTTCAGAAAATGGTAGCAGGTATTATTTATGGAGCTTTATTTTATTTTAGTGGATTTAATATAATAATTCCAATAATAACTCACTGCTTAGAAAATGTAGTTATTCTCTTGAAAGGTTGATAAATTTATGAATTTATATTTTAAAATTTTAGTATTTTTATTCATGATTATATACACAATAATACTTTATTTGCCTATGAATATTAACTATAAAAAATTTAAATCTACAAAAAAATTATCTTTAAATTTAAGTGGGGTTATAGGAATATCACCAGCTAATTGTTGGAGTTTAATAAAATATATACATTTATTAATTATTGGTGTGATACCGATAGCATGCTTTGCTTACAAAGGGCTTGTTAAAAACTATAGTTTATATACCGAAATAAATATAATTAAGTCTTTTATATTAATAATATTATCTTTTATAGGAATTTTAGAAATAAGCTTTTTTATAATTATAGTTATTGTTTCATATTTAATGAAAAAAGATAGTAGAAAAGAAATGACCAATGTGTCATGGATAAAGTTTGATAAAAAATATCCCTTTTATACAGGGATTCTTAGACCAATAATATATACTATTTTTGAAATATTACTATATTACTATGTAATGTTCTATATAATTAATGATTATTTGAAAGTGCCAGTTATGTATTCTATTTTAGGTATTGCAATATTATACTCGGTAAGTAAACTGGTTTTTACAAAAAATAAGGAGCAGGCTTTAATATATGGAATTTGGGCATTTGTTTTAAATATTATTGGATGTTGTATAATGATTTACAGTAATTCTATAATTCTTACATTTATTCTATATTTATTGTATTCATTTATAATAGCTTTTAAAGAATAAGATATAAAACTTATATATTGCATTAAAATATTTTAGGCGATTTTTAGTTAAAAGATAGCAGCAGATAAAATTTTTATATAGCGTATTAAAATATTTTAAAAGAATTTTACTTAAAAGAAAGTAAGAAATAAAAAAACTTATATATTATGTTAAAAGATTTTTAATTAAAAATAGAGTCTATCAGATATAAATATTATACGATAATAAGAACAAAAATTTAATTTAAATATTATACTTTTAGAGATTATTAAATGAGTAAATTGCATAATTAAAAGATTTCTAATGTGCATATAACATATCATATTTAAGCATTATATCAATACAACATATTAATATAATTATATGTAAAAATGAATTATGCAATTTTCTCAAATATAATATTTTATAAAATATTATAAATGCTTATTTAAAATAATTACTACAGAATATATATAAAGGAGATGAGTTTATGAATATTGTAGAAATAAAAAATCTTGAAAAGAAATTTAAGAATAATACTGCTGTTAATAATATAAATTTAACTGTTAAAGAAGGACAAGTTTTTGGATTTTTAGGACCAAACGGAGCAGGAAAAAGTACTACTATAAATATGATTTGTGGACTTTTAACCCCTACTAAAGGAGAAATATTAATTTTAGGCAAAAAGATGGATAATAAAGCTAAGGATTTAAAAAATAATATAGGTATTGTTCCTCAAGATATAGCAATATACGAAGATTTAACTGCTTATGAAAATGTAGCTTTCTTTGGAGGGCTTTATGGCGTAAGAGGACAAGAATTAAAAGAAAGAGCAAAAGAAACTTTAGAATTTGTTGGCCTATTAGATAGAGCAAAGGATTTTCCATATAAGTTTTCCGGTGGTATGAAACGTAGATTAAATATTGCTTGTGCTTTAGTACATCAACCTAAACTTATAATAATGGACGAGCCTACTGTAGGAATTGACCCACAATCACGAAATCATATTTTAGAATCTATAAAAAAGCTTAATGAAAGAGGCTGCACAATAATATACACAAGTCATTATATAGAAGAAGTAGAGCAGTTATGTACGAACATAGCTATTATTGATAAAGGAACTATTATAGCAAATGGTAAAAAAGATGAGCTTTTAGAAAAATACTCTGATTTAAATATGGTGGAGATTAATACTAAAGATTCAACTAAAGTAAATGTAAAAGAACTAAAATCTATAGAAGGTGTAATGGATGTTAATATTAAAGAGAATATTATAGAAATTACAACTAAATCTTCAGATAATTTAGATGATATAATAATGTACTTTTTAAATAATAAAATAAAAATAAAAAATATAGAAAATAAACATAGCGATTTAGAATCTATATTCCTTAAACTAACTGGCAAAAAATTGAGAGATTAGAGGTGAACTCTATGAAAATATTAAATATATTAAAAAAAGAAATACTTGAAAATTTTAGAGATAAAAAATCTATGCTTCTAATGACATTGTTTCCTATGCTTTTAATTACAATATTAGGAACTGTTTTTTCAGGAAACTTTGCATCCACAATTAATATTCCAGAAATTAATGTTATGTATTCTATAAATAAGGATGTAAAAATAGATAAGAACTTTAAAGATTTTACTAAAGAAATTCAAAAAACCATGAAGGTTAATTTTAAAGAAACCAAAGAAGAAAAAGATGCTTTAGAAAAAATAAGTAATGGAAAAGCTGATGTATATATAAAAATTCCAAATGATAAAAAAATATATATTTATGAAAATAATGTGAGAGCATTTAATTCTCAATTAGTTAGTACTTTATTAGATACTTTTGTGGATAAAGTAAATATGACAAAGGAAGTAGCTTCAAAAAATCCAATGGTATTGTCCAAAATAAAAGTAAATAATTCACCTGATTTTGTAAATACAAAAACAATAGATGGCAAGGATTCGCCAAGGGGAATAGATTATTACGCTGTTACTATGCTTACTATGACCATTTTATATGGAACTGCAGTTGGAGCTATGAGTATTGCAAGTGAAATAAAAAGAAGGACTTACAAAAGATTAATTTGTAGTAATACATCTCCTTTAAAAATATTATTTTCAAAAATATTAGCTTCTTTTTTAGTAATAGCCTTTCAAAGTTTTTTAATATACTTATTTAGCAAATATATTTTAGGAACAAATTGGGGAAATAATAAAGGGGCCTTGATTTCTGTAATAGCTTCCCTTATTTTTATGGCAGTATCTGCAGGAGTATGTATAGCTAATACTGTAAAAAATGAAGGGGTTATGTCTATAATCATATATATGTTTGTGCCTGTTTTAACCTTCCTTGGAGGCGGTTATATACCTTTAAATCAAATAGGTAGTAAAATGCTAAACTCTGTATCAAATATATCACCACTTAAATGGAGTAACAATGCTATATTTAAGATTATTTTTGGTAATGATTTGAGTATATTTGGAACAACTATGCTAATTAACTTAGGAGCTGGAGTTTTATTTTTATTAATTGCTATATTATTCCCAAGAAAGGATGTGGTATAAAATGAAACAAATATCTTTATTAACCAAAAGCATTCTAAAAAGAACTTTTAGAAAAAAATCTAATATAATTACTTTTATATTACTTCCTTTATTAGCTGTATTCATAGCATTATTTTTAAATGCTTCAGGAAGCTCTTATAGCAAAATAGGAGTAGTAGATTTAAATGAATCCTATTTATCTAAAGACATGATAAAATCAATAGATGCTAAGAAAAATTTTGCTGTACGCAAAGTTTCAAAGGATAATATGAATAGATTATTATTAGATAAAAAGGTAGATTGTGTAGTAGTTATTCCTAAAGATTTTCATAAAGATATAATAGATGGGAATTTTAAAAAAATGGATATAATATCTGTTAGAGGGGAAGATATCACTTCTTGGATAAAAAATTATTTAAATTATTATATAGATACTCTTAATAATATAAGTGTTGTATCTAATAAAAATGAAAAAGATTTTAAATCTATATATGATGGATATAAAAAACAAGATTTGAAGCTTAATTATAAAGCTATAGGAGATAAAACTAAAACTAAATCTGTAACAAAGCAAAGTATAGGATTATTACTTGTATTTATGCTAATAGCGTCTAGTACAGCTTCATCTTTCATATTAAAAGATAAATATAACAAAACATACTATAGAATATTCTGTTCTAATACTAGTAAAAGTAAATATATAATAGCTAATGTAATAGCTAATTTTGTGATATTTTTAATACAGATATTTGTGATTCTATTCATGTCCATATATGTTCTGAAACTTAATTTTTATATAGATACAAGTATAATGTTTATAATATTGTGCTGTTTTGGATTTGTATCCATTGGCTTTGGAATAATCATTGCAGCATTTTCTAAAAGTCTTAACCAATCTTCCTATTTATCTAATATACTGATAACACCTACTTGCATGTTATCGGGGTGTTTTTGGCCTTTAGACATGATGCCAAGCTTCATGCAAAGATTAGCTAATATATTCCCTCAAACATGGGTGCTTAAAACTATAGATTCTCTTCAACAGGGAAAAAGCTTTAATGAGGTTATTTCATATCTTAGTATAGTAATTTTATTTGCATTAGCTTTCTTTGTAGTAGGAATACTAAAATTAACTAAGGATGAAAATTTAAAGAGCATTTTTTAAGATATAAAAAATAAATTTAGATAAACAGAGTTTTTGTATTTAGAGGGAGTTTTTACTCCCTCTAAATTTTAGAAAAATGATTGTTTAGAGGTGTATTGCTTTTTATTCTTACTTTCAACAAAATAGAGGTATTAGAGTTGGTAGTCATCAGATTAAAATCTTTCAATAAGGTTTTTATTAACATTAGTGGATTAAAATAAAATTAGTATGTTAATAATTGTAAAGTGATGAAAGCATTTTTAAAATTTTAAAGTTAATATGATGTAAATATATGAATACCTATTTATTTTATATTAATATTTATTTAATTGTTGTATTTATTTAAATTTGCTATAATTGTTTTGAAGTCTCAATTTTAGGAGAGGATGAGTTTTTTGGACTTAAACTATAGAATACTTTCAAAAATACTAATAATACCAGCTATATTAGTAGGTCTTACAGTACATGAATTTGCTCATGCCTATGTAGCAGATAAATTAGGGGATAAAACTCCTAAATTTCAAGGAAGATTAACATTGAATCCATTTTCACATATAGATATTATAGGTTTCGTAATGATATTATTAATTGGATTTGGATGGGCTAAACCAGTACAAATTAATCCAAGTGCATTAAAAAGAGG
Organism: Clostridium sporogenes; assembly: GCA_019933195.1. NCBI lineage: Bacteria > Bacillati > Bacillota > Clostridia > Eubacteriales > Clostridiaceae > Clostridium > Clostridium sporogenes. Next base: position 1,639,657 of record CP082942.1, on the reverse strand, counting down.
ATATAAAGATGAGATAAAAGTTTCTGTAGCAGGGGTAACTGCAAATGTAATTACAGCATTTTTATTTGCATTATTAACAGCTTTCTTGTTGAAGTTAAATTTAGTGAACTTTGGAGATATAACTTCCTTAGGAGGGATAATAGGTTTAATATTAAACTATATAGTTAGAATAAATTGTATGCTAGCAATATTTAATTTAATGCCTATACCAGGACTTGATGGCTTTGACATATTGAGAGATTTATGGCCTAAGACTTTTTATAAAATATCTGATGTAATCTATAGATATCAAATGATTATTCTATTAATATTTGTGGTAACTCCTATTTCATCATTTTTAGTAGGAATTCCAACTAATTTTTTACATTATTCTTTTATGAAAATAGCTATGATTATATTTTAAAATTTTAGTTTTTTAATATAAATATAAAAATTGGATATTTATAGGATTAAAATTAAATTAGAAAAAGATGATTTTTGTGTTATACAAAAATCATCTTTTTTTATGCACCATTTTTGTTTTATTAATTTTAATTTATTTTGTAGTCTTATCATAAACCACATCAGCTTTAGTAGATACTTCCTCTAATTTTTCTTTTAAGCTATCTATATTTTGTTGTATATCAGCTAAATCATATTTTGAAACATTATAGTGTAAATAAAGATTTTCAAAAGATTTAACTATATCAACAAAATCCTTTCCAGTATTAATGAATTTATTGAACTTATTACTATTTTTTGCATTTTCAAATTTGGATATATCTATTTTTATAGTATTTATTACATCTTCTTCTTTCTCAAATTGTCCAATGCTTACATTGTAAGGAGAAATTCTTTCTAGAAAATATTTATTTTTTTTATCTAAGTGATACATGTATTTTATCTTTACAGAGTCTATTGTAAATTCTACATAACATACTATTCCTGTGATTATATGAATCTTAGCTCCCATTTGTTCTAGTAAAAAAGTTAACATTGAATTTTTCACTTTCATATAATTGTCCATTTAAAAGCCCCCTTATGAATTAAGTGAGTTATCCTTTGTTTATATTATATCATTAAGTAAATGTTAATATCCACAATTTTCAAAATATTATAAAATAATTTTAGAATCATTTCAAAATTATTTCAAAAAAAATATTAAAAGATAAGCAGTACATATTATTATTGATACTAGCATTACAGGAAAACCAAGTTTAAAGTAGTCTTTGAAAGAAATTTTATAACCGCTTTTTTCTGCAATACCAATTACTACTAGGTTGGCAGAAGCTCCGATCATAGTTCCATTTCCACCAAGGCAAGCTCCTAAAGATAATGCCCACCAAAGTGGAACTATATCCATACCACCCATAGTACCCATAGCCTTTATTAAAGGTATCATAGTAGCTACAAAAGGAATATTATCTATAAATGCAGAGGCAATAGCAGATATCCAAAGCACAAATATTCCCGTCATAACTAGGTTGCCTTTTGTTAGTGATAACGTTTTTCTGAGCTAAGACTTCCATGATGCCAACATCTTCTAAAACTCCAGTCATTATAAATAAACCTATGAAAAAGAATATAGTACCCCATTCTGTTTCTTGTAGTATTTCATCTGGTTCTACTTTACTTATAGCTAATAATATAGCAGAACCAGCTATAGCGATAGTTGCAGATTCAAAACCTAAATAACTATGAGTTAAGAATCCTATTAAAGTTAAAAATAGTATTGTTAAACATTTTTTCATAAGAGACATATCACGAATAGCTTTGCTTTCGTCTAAAGCCATAATTTTTTTCTTATCTTCTTCAGAAGTTTTCATAGAATTTTTATATAATTGTCTTATTCCTAATAATGTAACTAAAAGTATTATTACTATTACAGGAGCTAAGTTCTTAACAAAATCTAAAAAGCTTAGACCAGCAGCACTTCCTATCATTAAGTTTGGTGGATCTCCTATTAAAGTAGCAGTGCCTCCTATGTTAGATGCAAATATTTCACACATTAAAAAAGGAATCGGATCTATTTCTAATGTTTTAGTAATAACTAAGGTTACAGGTACTATTAAAAGTACAGTTGTAACATTGTCCAAGACTCCAGATAAAACAGCAGTTATTATAGAAAATAATATTAATATTTTAATAGGACTACCTTTAGAAAATTTAGCTGCTTTTATAGCTATGTATTCAAAGACGCCTGTCCTTTTAGTTATATTTACTATAATCATCATCCCAACTAATAAACCTATAGTATTAAAATCAATTTTTAAGAAAGCATTTTCTTGGGTGATTAATTTTAATATAAGCATAATAGCAGCTCCGCTTAAGGAAGCAACAACTCTGTTTACTTTTTCTGAAATAATCAATGCATAAACGATTATAAATATGATTGCTGGAAGTATCATGTTAAAATTATTAAATATTTTAATCATCCCCCTATAAAAAATTTTAGTACGTACCCCTAGATTTTAATACTAATTTAGAAATAAATAAACCCCTTTTCAATTAATTATATATTTAACAAAGATTACTTATTTTATCGCTTTTTTTAATTCATTATATATTTAATAAAGATTACTTATTTTACTGCTTTTTCTAAGTCATTATATAGAGATTTGACACCTTTGTGCCAATTGATATCTTCAGCATAGGTATTATTTATCCATTTAAAAGGATCTTGTTCTTTAGGCATAGTTTTTAGTAAATTAAATACAGTTCTTGCTGCTATTCTAGAGGAATCTTTAATATCAGAATTGTATTCTTCCCAACTATGAAAAACATTGAAGGGGTTATTTGCCATTTTCTTAGCAAATTTATTGCTTTTAGGCACAAAACCTTGTTCTTGCCCAGTTATTGCAAATAATATTAAAGGATTTATATCAAACTCTTCTGCAGCTGCTATTATAGATGAAAAATAAGGTTCTTCTGTTAATAAAGAGTTTTTCTTATATAAGTAATTTTTCAGTTTTTTGTTATTTAAAGTTTTATATCTAACATATTTAGGTAGGTTATTATTTGTACTAAGAAGATTGTTTCTTTTAGTTTTAAGATTTTTATTTTCATAAACAATAATATTTTTACTATTTGTTTTAACAGGATTATTTATATTTAATAAATATATAGATATCATAGAAATAAATAATATAACTAATGCAAAGGCAATAGAATTATTATAAAGTTTTAGCAAAATGTTTTCGTATAAAGAATTTATATTAAATTTTTTTAAAATACTTTTAAGATTATATTTATAAGTTATTATTTTAGGGGTACTTTCTTTAATAGTAATAACATTATTATTAAGTTCTATATTAGTGTTTTTAGGATAAATAGAATTATTATTTGTTTCAGGTTCATTTTCAGGTTCATTTTCAGGTTCATTTTCAGGTTCATTTTCAGGTTCATTTTCAGGTTCATTTTCAGGTTCATTTTCAGGTTCATTTTCAGGTTCATTTTCAGGTTCATTTTCAGGTTCATTTTCAGGTTCATTTTCAGGTTCATTTAATAAATTATTTGTATACAAATAATTTATTAAATGTTCTTTATCAATTTTATTTTTTATATTTGCATTAATCCAATTTAACAGTATTTCTATATTTTCTTTTTTTAAATTTATATAATCCATATAAGAATAAAAAATATCCCATAAATAAATGGAATCTTTATTTTTTAGAAATGTATTTTTAAAAATAGTATTTTTTAAATCTTTTTGTATTGATTTAGGAAAGGAAATTATTTTATTTTCGACAATAGAATGAATAGTAGAAGATACCATGTAAGCTTTTCTCCGGCTATCTTCATCTTTATATTTAATATTTATATATTTTTTCATGTTTTCAATATCATCTTTACTTATAATTTTTGTGTTTTTTAATTCTTCTAAAAAATTGCTCATAATAAGATTTCTCATATAATCCTTCCCATAATAATTCTACTAAATAGTATAATTATCGCCATATAATGACGTTACTTAAATTATTAGAGTAAATAATAAAGGAATAAACTTATTAATAGTCAATTTAGGTATTAACTTATCAGTAATAGTTTAAGATAGTTATGGTATAGTAAATTTATATTTTACAATATAATTAAATATAGATTATTATTAATAATGGGTGTTATGATATAATATTTCAGTAATAGATTAAAAAATATCTGGAGGTTTAAAGATGAGACTTAGAAAGAAATGGTGGGCAAGACCAGAAATAGAAGCTAGTAATAAATTTATAAAAGAGCCTAAAGAGTTAAAAGGAAAATGGAATAAGGAATTTAATAATGATAATGAGATACATTTAGAATTAGGTTGTGGAAGAGGCGGATTTATATCACAATTAGTAGAAAAAGATGAGAATATAAATTATGTAGGAATAGACTTAAAGGATGAAGTCATAGTTTATGCTATAAGAAAAGTTGAAGAAAAAGAAGAACAGGTTAAAAAAGAACTTAAAAATATAAGATTTCTGACAATGAATATAATGGGAATAGCAGAAGTATTTGATGAAAATGAAATAAGTAAAATATATATAAATTTTTGCAATCCTTGGCCAAAGGAAAGACATAATAAAAGAAGATTGACTCATACAAAGTTACTAACAGAATATAAAAAATTTATAAAACCTAATACAGAGATATGGTTTAAAACTGATGATAGAGGACTTTTCGAAGATTCACAGGAATACTTTAAGGAAAGCGGATTTAATATAGAGTATATTACATATGACCTTCATAATAGTGACTTTAAAGAAAATGTAAAAACAGAATATGAAGCCAAATTTGAATCTATGGGAATGAAAATAATGTTTTTACGAGCTAAATTATAATAAATAAATTTTTATTGGGAAATATAATAACATATCCTTAATTGGAGGTGTTATCATGATTACCGGTAATAATAATTTTGGTAAAGATATCGTGGCTTTAGTAAAAGACGAAAAAGGAGCTGTAACTGGTTATAAATTAAATAATGGAGAATTATTAACTAAAGATCGGGCTATAGAAAGAGCAGCAGAAGGAGAAATAAATGATGTAGTTATAGGTACAGCTCAAAATGGAGAGCAATATTTACATGGTATCCCAGAAAAAACTGGTGGAATAGATCTTCAGACCTTACCAACGATAAAACAAAACTCATTTGAATAAATTATTTTATATTCTATGAAATAATATAAAAACAGGTATTTCTTAACTTGTAGAAATACCTGTTTTTATATATTTTTTCGAAAGATCTTATTTTATATTATTTAGAATTTTTGGCAGATTCTAATATTTTATCAAAGTCTGGTTGATTTGTAACTTCTGGTACATATTCAACATAAGTTATTTTGTTAGCGCTGTCTATTACGAAAACCGCTCTTGTTAATAAACCTAATTCTTTTATATATGTGCCATAATTTTTTCCTACTAATCTATCTTTAAAATCAGATAGAGTTATAACCTTATCTACACCATGAGCTCCGCACCATCTAGCCTGTGCAAAAGGTAGATCCATAGATATAGTATAGATAGCTACATTTGGGATTTCAGCTGCTTTTGAATTGAATGTTCTAGTTTCAAGATCACAAACTTCAGTATCTAAAGAAGGTACTACGGAAAGTATTCTTACACCTTTGGTATCTTTTAAAGAAACTGGTTTCATGCTATTATCTATAGCAGTAAATTCTGGTGCTACATCTCCAACTTTTACTTCATTTCCTTCAAGGGTCATTGGATTACCCATAAATTTTATTTCCATTCAAATTACCTCCTGATAACATATATTAAAAAATAATTAATATTTATTAAAAGCATATCACAAAAATTTTTATTCTGCAATGAATTTTATACTATTTTAAAATAATTAGAAAATAATTACAATATAATATAAGTTTTTTTACTAATAAACTCCCATCATAAGCTATCAATAAGTTTGTAAGTAAAATAACTTAATGGTAATATAAATTTGATAAATATAGTAATTAATAAGTCAAATTAAAAGATATTTTAATAATATGAGCTATATGAGAGTATTTATAAAAAATATGATAAAAAAATTTAATTAAATTTAAAATTGTGCTAAAGAATTAGTAAGTTTAATAGATAATTAAAGGGAGAGATAAAAATGGTAGATTTATCAGGAAAAGTCGCAATAGTTACAGGTGGTTCTAGAGGAATTGGCAGAGGTATAGCTTTAGAACTTACAAAAGCTGGTGCTAACGTAATTATAAATTATAATAAGAATAAAGAAGATGCCTTAGAAACTTTAGGCTTAATTAAAGAGCTAGGTGGATATGGATATATGTTTAAAGCAGATGTTTCAAATTATAATAGTTCAAAGGAATTAGTAGAGTTTGCAATAAGTAAATTTGGTAAAATAGATATCTTAGTTAATAATGCTGGAATAGCTAAAATAGGATTATTTATAGAGATGGATGAAAGTGATTGGAATAGCATAATGGATACTAATTTAAAAGGAGTATTTAACTGTAGCCATAATGTAGTTAAATATATGCTAGATAAAAGAGAAGGAACTATTGTAAATGTATCATCTATGTGGGGAAATATAGGGGCATCTTGTGAAGTTATTTATTCAGCTTCAAAAGGGGGGATAAATGCTTTTACGAAGGCATTAGCTAAGGAACTTGGTCCAAATAATATAAGAGTAAATGCTGTAGCTCCAGGTGTTATAAATACAGATATGAATAGTTGTTTGAGTGAAGAAGATTTAAATAGTGTTAAAAATGAAATTCCACTTATGAGATTAGGTGAAGAGGAAGAAGTAGGAAAAGTTGTAGCGTTCTTAAGTAGTAAGGATTCTTCCTATATAAATGGTCAAATTATAACAATAGATGGAGCTATGTGTTAATAATATTATTGAATATAAATGTTTTAAAATATAAAAAAATAATTTAAGTATGAGAGTGATAAGTGTGCAAAATATTATAATATTAGATGATATGAGTTATATGAGATATAGAGTTAAAGATCTTTTGGAGGAAAAAGATATAAAGGTTTATGAGGCTTCTACTTCCTTTGAATTTTTTAATAAATTTTATGAAAAAAAGGATAATATAGATTTGATAATACTAGAATTAGGATTAACTAGAGAAGATGGGTTTGAAGTAGTGGAAAGAATAAGAGAAAAAAATGTAGACATCCCAATAGTTATATTAACTAAGGTAAATACTAGAGATGCTTTTGCAAAAGTAATAAGAGAAGGTATTTCAGATTATATATTAAAACCTTTTGATAATAAAATTTTATTAGATAGAATACTTAAAACCATAAAGGAAAGTAAAGCTGGACAAGAAGAAATATTAATAGATAATAAACCTGAAGTTCAAGAAATATATATTAATGAAGATAGTGAAAATATTAATGAAGTTAAAGAAATAATAGATTTTAACGTTAGAGAAGAGGAACTACCAGAAGAATTTAAAATTTATTTTGTTGATGAATTAAATAGGGCTAAAACCAATGATAAGAAAGTTTCTTCGGTTATATTTACTCTTATAAAAAATACAGATGAGGAAGAAAAAATAGATGTAAAAGAAAGTTATATAACATTAACAGAGATTTTTTACAAAGGTATAAAGGATGTTTTTAAAGCTCCTAACTTTATAACTAAGCATGGTTTGTTAACTTTTGTAGCTGTACTACCGAATTATGGAGAAGAGAGAGTTGAAGAGATAAAAAATAAAATACAAGAAAAATATAAGATGCTTTCTTTAATTTATCCTCAATTATCAAAGTACCATGTAGGATATGGGAATGTAACTTACCCTATAGATGGAAATACTGTAGAAGAACTTTTAGATAAACTTATGGATAAGATGAAAGAGAATATAAAATAGCTTTTATATTTATTAATAACATTGTTTTTAAGTGGATAAAGAATTTGCACAATACGAAATAATTTGTATATGTGTGAGTTCTTTATTTGTATTATTCTTTTATTTAATTAATAAAGATATTTATATGAACTTGATTTGTTTAATATTATAGGATTGATTAAGGATTGCATTTTAAAAATAGACAGGCATCAATTTATAAGTAAATAAATTATTCGATAAATATTAATTTGAATATATAAAATTGAAATGTCAAAGTTTGCTAAGATAGAATTTAAAAAAGATTCCATAAAAAATTAATGTAAATTTTTTATGGAATCTCTTAAATTTATAGTTTAAAATTCATTTCAATTTTGTTTAATAATATTATAATCAAACAAACATCTAAAGATTATTGGGTTAAGAAGTATATTTTTTATTAGAGTGAATTATTTTATGTATTGGCTATAAACATAACCTGTAGTATTATTAAATTTTATTTTATACCATTGACCGGTAGAAGCTAATATTTCTACTTTACTTCCATTAGCTAATGAAGAAATTACACTGCTATTTGTTCCGGAATTTTTTCTTACATTTAAAGTAGAATATTTATTTGATAAATATACAGTTCCAAATTTGTTATTTGTTACAGAAGAGTTATTATTACTTGAAGTAGTGGAAGTAGTTATAAATTCACTACTTACATAACCAATTTTAGAACCATATTTAATTTTATACCAAGAACCGGTTTTATCTAGTATATCAACAGAAGAACCATGTGAAAGCCCACCTAATATCTGAGATGATAGACTTGGATTGGCTCTAAGATTTAATGAAGAGCTTGTACTAGATAATTTTACAGTACCTTTAACAGTTGATGTTGTAGAACTGTTATTAGAACTTGAGTTAGAATTATTGCTTGATGAAATATAACTTGAACTTACATAACCGATTTTAGAATCATATTTAATTTTGTACCAAGAACCAGTTTGACCTAATATAGATACAGAAGCTCCATTTCTTAAAGAACCTATTACACTAGAAGATAAATTAGCAGCACTTCTAACGTTTAATGATGAACTACTGCTAGATAGTTTAACAAAGCCTGGTTGTGCACTTTCGTTACTGGAAGAACCACCATTGCCAGAATTGATAGTATTATTTCCTCCAGATAAGTATTGAGAACTTACATAACCAATTCCAGAACCATATTTTATTTTTGACCATCCATTACTTTCACTTATAATAGATACAGTTTGATCTTTTGAAACACCACCTATAACTGATGATGATAGAGATGGATTGCTTCTAACATTAAGGCTTGAGCAAGAAACCTTAGATGTTTTTATTATAGTATAGTTATTATTACTGTTGGAATTGTTATTATTAGAACTATTAGAACTGCCATTTAAGTAGATGTATCCTTTTAAAAATAAGTTACCTCTGTCTTTTATGGCTTGTTTAGATATGGTTTTTACATAACCATCATAATAGCCTCTTTTTTCAACATTTCCCTCATTATAATAAATTGTATCTCCAACAACTTTTTCTACAAAACCAACATGTCCATATCCTTTTGAGCCACCACTCCAAACTATTATAGAATTAGCTTGAGGTTCTGAACCATAAGAGAATGTATTAGATTTAATATTAGAATACCACCAATCTATAGCATTACCATAGAACTGGCTTGGAAGTTTCATATTTAATTTTTCTAAAACTCTTCCATAAGTAAACCAAGTACATTGTCCTTTAAATCCACATTGAGTAAATATATTGTTAGAATTGTATGCACTACTATTAACATTTGGATACATACTATCACTAGCGGCTAGAACATTTTGGGCAAATAAAAAATTTTGTCCTAATAAAGCAGCGGATACAGCACAAGTAGCAAAAGCCTTTCTTGATTTATTCAAAGAAAATCCTCCCTTCATATTTAAAATAAGTATTCATTAATATTTATCGTTAATTTTAGGGATTTTATTATACTATTGATAAGAAATAATAAAAGTTTTAATAATAATATACCATATTTTGGAATAAAATTCAAAATTGGTTGTTTTATTATTAAATTTTTATAAATTAGGTATTTTTAAGTAGTATTTTTTTTATAAATCTAATAATATATTTTTATAGAGGAATTTTGAAATTTAATATAATAAATATTAAAAATGAAGTTAAAAAATAATTTAATGGAAAGGAGACTCATATGGAAAGTAGTTGTTTTTCATTTAAAGGTAGAGAAAATGTAAAAATAAATGTATATAAATGGGACCCGGATAGAAAGCAGGATATAAAGGCAGTTATACAGATATCTCATGGTATGGCTGAAACTGCTAATAGATATGAAAGTTTAGCATCTTATTTAAATGAAGCTGGATATATAGTTTATGCAAATGATCATAGAGGACATGGGAAAAGTGCAGTAAGTGTAGATAAATTAGGATACTTAGGAGAAAAAGATGGATTTATGTCCATGGTAGAAGATATACATACGTTAAATACTATAATAAAAGAAGAAAATAAGGGATTACCTGTATTTTTATTAGGTCATAGTATGGGTTCATTTATAAGTCAGAGATATATACAATTGTATGCTCAAGGATTAGATGGAGTTATTTTAGTGGGTACCAATGGTAGACAAGGTCTTGTATTAAATGTAGGAATTTTAATAGCTAAATTAGAAATGAAATTTAAAGGTCGTCAGCATAAAAGCAATATTTTAAATGATTTATCCTTTGGAGGATATAATAAAAAGTTTAAACCTAATAGAACAGAATTTGATTGGTTAAGTAGAGATGAGAAGGAAGTTGATAAATATATAAAAGATGAATATTGCGGTACAATTTTCCCAACTTCATTTTATCATGATTTTTTTAAGGGATTAAAATCTATATGGAAAGAAGAAAATAAAAATAATATACCTACAAATTTGCCAATATTTATAATAGCAGGGGATAAAGATCCAGTAGGAAACTTTGGTAAGGGTATATTAGATTTATATAATTTTTATAAGAGTATTGGTGTAACGGATGTAACCTACAAATTATATGAAGAAGGAAGACATGAAATTTTAAATGAGCTAAATAGAAAAGAAGTATTTGAGGATGTATTAAATTGGGTTAATGAAAAATATAATGAAATTATTACTTAAAAATTATTTTATAATATATATGTGGTTATAAGCATGTTTTTCTAGCCTATTTTTTTAGAAATATAAATTTAAAATCTAATTATTTAAATGTTTTTATATAAAGTAAAATTAATCTACAAAAAGCTTATTATTGAATAATTTGCTTTTTATAATGAATTAATATATGAAAGGTTTCTTTAAAAACTTCGAAAATTAAATTAGATTGTTTAAAATTATAATATATAGGTAGGGAAGGTAGAATTATGATAAATTACGGCGATATACACGCTTTGAATTTATTTGTAGGGGAATTAAATAATATTTCCATATTTATTTTGGATAAAGATTTTCATTACATAAAGTTAAATAATAGCCATAAGAGATTTATGGAAAAATTATTAGGCATTGATGTAGAAGTTGGCATGAATATATTAGAAATAATTGAAGAATATTGTCCCAAAAATATTAGTTGTAATTTAATATCAAGAATAAAAGAAAAAATGAAGGTTGCATTAAATGGAAATAAGATTGTAACAAGTGAGGAAGTTTTAATTAATGGTAGCAAAGTAGAATTTTACGAAATAGAAATAATTCCTATAAAGGATGAATGCAATAATATATTAGGAGTAGGTGCTTGTTGTCTAAATATAACGGAAAATGTCAATGCAATGATAGAAGCATTAAAAACTAAATTAGATTTACCAAATAAATATAACTTAAAAAATAATGAATTAATGAATTATAAAAATAGTAAGAAAAAGATATTTAAAATATTAATAGCAGAAGATAATAATGTAAATCAGATAGTAATGAGCAAATTAATTGAATTAAAGGGATGGATAGCGAAGACGGTTTCTAATGGGAAAGATTCCATAGTAGCTTTACAGAAAGATAGTTATGATTTAATTTTCATGGATATATCTATGCCTATAATGAATGGAGTAGATGCAGCAAAAATAATTAAAAAGAATCCTAAGTGGAGTAAAATACCAATAGTAGCATTAACAGCATATGATTCTTTAGAACAAAAGAAAAAATTTAAGGCATTAGGTATGGATGACTATTTAAGTAAACCTATAGATTCAGATAAATTACAACGTATAATAGATAAATATTTAAATAATGATAAAAAAATAAAAAATAATAAACTAAATTTAAATAAAGAAGAAATAAATAATAAATTTGAAAGATTAGAAAAAAATTTAGATGGTAATAAGGAATTAGTAATAGAATTAGGGTATAAGATAATAGAATTGTTTTCAAAAAAACAAATGAATGAAATTATAAGATTATCGCAAGAAAAGGATATAGAAAATTTAAGAAATTTATTACATAAATTAAAGGGGGCTTCTTCAAATTTTCATTTACATGAGGTAAAAAAACTATTAAATGAAATTAAAGAAAGAGCTATATTAGGCGATATTGACAATGTTTACAAAATAGTGGAAAAGATAACAGCGAATATTAGTCAATTGGAGAAAGATTTGATGGATTATGGCAAAAATAAATAATTTTATAAAAAATATTCTTAATTTAGTTGAAATTTGGCAATTAATAATATAAAATTAAGATATAAGATAATATTAACAATATATATGGAGAATAAGTATTTATTTTGCCGCATATAGGTTAATATAAAAATAAAGAATTATGATATATTTGAATAATTTAATAAGTGATTGGTGTAATGGATAGAAAATAAGGATTTATTTAGCTAGATATAGCCAACATAATTAGTTTAATTTATGTGAACTAACTATGTTGGTTTTTTGTTTTTATAAATTTATAGGAATGGGGGAGAGCAATAATATGTATAAATTAAGTAATTTATCAACAAATTCTTTAAAAATATCAAAGGATGAAAAATTAGATTTAGAAGTATTTTTACATAGTAAGAGAGTTGCCAGTTATGTAAAAAAGATAGCAGAAGTTATGAACCTTAGTTCAAAACAGAGCAATAATTTAGTTTTATTAGCGCTAAATCACGATATAGGAAAAGCCAGAATACCCTCTAGTATATTAAACAAAAAAGGTGAATTAAGTTGTAGCGAATTTGAAATTGTAAAAGAACATACTCAGTTTGGTGCAGATATATTAGGGGAATATGGATATTGCTTAGAGATTTGCAATATTGTAAAATTTCATCATGAAAATTTTGATGGTAGTGGTTATTATGGATTAGAAGGTAAATCAATTCCTATGGCAGCAAGAATACTTCGTATAGCAGATGTATATGAAGCTTTAACTTCAGATAGGTGCTACAGAAAGGCCTACACAAGGGAAGCTGCTTTAGAAATTATGCAAAAAGAAAAAAATATATATGATCCTAAAATATTAGAATTATTTATTAAAAGTATATATAAAAATTATTTAAATTTACAGTTATGTATATAAGTTAGTTACTAACCTATATAAAACGAGGAGGAAATTTATGAAGTTTAAATTTAAAAGTACTAAGGATAAAGAATTTAAAAGTGTTAAAAGTGTAATAAATGTACAAATATTAGGTTTAATTATTTTAATTTGTGCAATTTTAGGAATTGTATCTTATAAAACTGCTTCTAAAGTTCTAACTGAAAATATTAAAATACAACTTAAAAATAAAGCCAAAAATGAATCAACTATTTTAACTAATAGTATTAATGAATCAAAGAATAAATTAGAAATAATAGCTGGTTGGACAGAAGTAAAGTCTATGGATTTAAAAAAACAAAAGTACGAATTGGAAAATGAAGATAAGGCATGGGGATTTAAAAATTTAGCAATAGTAAATTTACAAGGCAATCAATATAATATGAGTAACAATGACGTTGAAAATATCTCCAATAACCAATATTTCAATAAAATATTAAAAGGAGATACATTTATAATAGATAGTGACATGGATAAAACTGATAATGTTCCTTTAATAAAAGTATCTGTGCCTATTAAATCTGATGCTGGAAAAGTGGTAGGAGCTTTAATAGGGTCTTTAGATATAAAAAATATAAATAAGTTAGCAAATGATTCACAATCAAATAATAAAGAAGAAATTTATTTTATAATTAATAAGGAAGGATATTATATAGCAGATACTGATATTAATTTAGTTTTAAAAAGGGGTAATGATTTAAAAGATCATAGTAACGATTCAAAATTTGATGAACTTTTAAGTTTTCAGAAAAAGATGATAAATGGAGAAAGTGGTTTTGGAGAATATAAATATAATAATATCAAAAAATTTATGTCCTATGGACCAATTAAAGATACGGAATGGTCTATAGCTGTAGCTGCTGAAAAAAATTATTTATTTAAGGATATCTATAAATTAAGAACAATAATATTAGTTGCCACTATTTTATTTATAATTTTAGGTATAATAATATCCAATATTATTTCTAAAAATATTAAAGAACCTCTTGTTAAGATGAAAGAACAAGCTGAACAATTAGAAAAATGTAATTTAACATATAAAAATTCTATTAATAGAAAAGATGAATTTGGAGAAACAGCTAGAGCTTTAAATGAAGCTAGCAATATATTAAATCAAACTATAAATTCTGTAAAGTATGAGAGTCAAAATATATTAGAAAGTAGTCAATATACAAAAGAAACTTTTGATAAGGTAAATTCTCAAATACAACAAATAACTGCATTTACTGAAGAGATTTCTGCTAATATGGAAGAATCTTCAGCAGGAATAGAAGAGATGACATCTATGACTGCATCTGTAAAAGAAGATATGAGTATTACTAGGGAAAAAGCAAAAGAAGGACTTGATTTAGCAATAAATATTAAAGAAAAAGCAGAAAATATTAATGAAGATGCTTCTAATTCAATGAATGAAGTGAAAAAAATCTATTATAATTCAAAGGAAAAATTAGAAAAAGCCATTAGTGATGCTCAAGTTGTAGAAAATATATCAGAAATGGCTGAAAGTATTTTAGATATAGCTGAAAAGACAAACTTATTGGCTCTAAATGCGGCTATTGAAGCTGCTAGGGCGGGTGAACAAGGAAGAGGATTTGCAGTAGTAGCAGAAGAAGTAAGAAAATTGGCAGAGCAATCTTCAGATGCAGTTGTAAATATTCAACTCAATGTTAAAACTGTATTAAAAGCAGTAAGTGAACTTTCATCTTCTTCTAAATTTGTGTTAGAACTTATAGAAGAAGATGTATTAAGAGATTATAAGAAACTTATAGATATGAGTACAGAGTATAAAAATGACGGAAATGTTGTTAAAGATTTAATTGAGAATTTTTCAAATTTATCAGAAAAAACCTCTAGGGCTGTTGACCAAATAGCAAAAGGTATGGAAGAAATGTCTGGGGCAATAATAGGAGTAGCAGAATCTTCAGGTGAAATTGCAGAAAAAATAAGTACTGTGAATCAGGAAAACGAATTAATATTAGAAGAAAATGAAAAGAATTTAAGTAAATCACAACAATTAGTAGATAAAATGGATGAATTTCAGAGCATTTAAAATTATATAATATAAAATTAAAATAAAGCTATAAGCAATACATAAAATATTGCTTATAGCTTTATTTTATAAAAAAATTGAATAATATATGTATATTTGATAGAATTAATTTAATATTCTTATAGAAAAAAATAGTAATTACTATATGTTAAAAATCTATTAAAATTATTTAAATAAGGAGCTTGTTAAATAATGAATTCTATTGAACGAGTACTTAATAATGTAAAAATATTATACGTTGAAGATGAGGCCATAACTCAAATTATTGTAAAAAAAATATTAAAAAAAATTTCAGGAAAATTATATATTGCTGAAAATGGACAAGAAGGTTTTGAATTATTCAAAATATATAAACCAGATATAGTAATTACAGATTTAAGAATGCCTATTATGAACGGAATAGATATGATTAAAAAAATACGAGATTATGATCAAGAATGTGGAATTATTATTAATACTGAAGTAGATGATATAGAATATATAATAAAAAGTGTAGATATTGGTATTGATAAATATCTCGTAAAACCTATAGAAAAAGAAGAAATTATAGAAGCCATAAAAAATGTATTAAAAAAAGTTATAAAAAGAAAAGATGATAAAGAAAGCTTATGCAAATTTATAAATTTTAGTAAAGAGCATAAATTAAAAATAACAGAAGAAATAAAAGCTACAATATCCTTATTAGTAAAGAAATATACAAGAAAAGGTCCTAAAAATGTACAAGTATTTTGGGGTGGAAGTACTATAGAAATTAATACTTATGATATATTAACTCCTATGGAAGAAGCAATTATAAAAAATAACAATAATGTAACTTTAATTGAATATTATAGAGAACTATTTTATGAACAGATATCAAAAGAAATTAATGATAGTATTAGTGAAATTATTGGATTCCCTGTTGAAATTTCAGAAATAAATATAGATGTAATGGAAAATACAGAAAGAATTATAATGAAATTAAACTTAAACAACATGTTTAAGTAGTAATATAAGGAAAGTGCTAAGCACCTTCCTTATATTAATATTGGTCCATATTTATCTTTATCATATTTTAAAAGTATTTTAGTTAATTCTTCTACATGTTCTTTTTCATCCGCAGTAACTTCCATTATGAAAATGTAAATTAAGTTTAAATGTCTATACTATTTAATCATAAATTACTTTTGATATAAATTAATTATCACAAAGTTATGTTATAATTTGTATTAATAAATTATATTGAAAAGGTTTGATTTATGTGGAGAGCAGAGGAGACGTAAATATATCCGTTAGAAATCTAGTAGAATTTATATTAAGAAACGGAAATATAGATATTGGGTATTTGAGTGGAAGTAGAGCTCAAGAGGGAATAAAAGCACATAAGAAGATACAAAAGATTAGGATGGAAAGTGCTACTCCTTTACTTATGACAGAATATGAGAAGGAAGTTTTATTAAAATATTCTGTGGAATATAAAAAAATTTTATTTAATGTAGAGGGAAGAGCGGATGGAATTATTATAGAAAATAATTATGTAACTATAGAAGAGATTAAGACCACAACTAGAAATTTGGATGAAATAAAAGATAATTTATTACACTGGGCTCAAGCTAAATGCTATGCCTATATTTATTCCAAACAGAAGAATCTTGAAAAAATTAATGTTAAATTAACTTACTATAATATTAAAAATGAAAATATAAAAAGTATAGATAAAACTTTTCATATAGAAGAATTAGAAGAATTTTTTTTAGATATTATACATAAATATTATGTTTGGATAGATTTTGAATATAGGTTTAAGGAAAAAAGGAACAAGGATATTAAATTATTAAAGTTTCCATTTAAGGAATATAGGCAGGGGCAAAGAAAGTTAGCTGTATCTGTTTATAAAACCATAAGTGAAGGTAAAAATATATTTATAGAGGCACCTACAGGAATAGGAAAAACTATCTCTACAATATTTCCTAGTATTAAGGCTATAGGAGAAGGGGATATAGATAAAATTTTTTATTTAACAGCTAAGAATACTACAAGAGATTTTGTTTTGAATAATTTTAAAAATATTATTGATGAGGATACTTCTTTTAAAGTTATAACTTTAATTTCCAAGGAAAAGATTTGTCTTAAAGAAGAATTTAAATGTACACCGGATAACTGTGAGTTTGCAGATGGTCATTTTGATAGAATAAATGAAGCTATATTAGATGTTTTAAATAATGAAAATATAATAGATGAATCTATTGTTAAAAAATATGCTTTGAAACACAAAGTTTGTCCATTTGAATTTTCCTTAGATATAAGTTTATGGTGTGATGGAATAATATGTGATTATAATTATGTTTTTGATCCTAGAGTATACTTAAGAAGATTTTTTTCTGATGGGAAAGAAGACTTTGTGCTTTTAATAGATGAAGCACACAATTTATTGGATAGGTCTAGAGACATGTTTTCTTCCTCTATATCTAAAAATAATATTTTATATTTAAAAAAATCTATTAAAGAAAAAAATAAAGCTTTATATAGAATTCTAGGAAAAATAAATAAAGAACTTTTAGATATTAAAAAAATTTATGAAATAGATAATTACTATATGGAAAAAGAAAGACCAGAAAAATTACAAATATTATTAAGTAATTTTACATCAGAAATTGAAGTGCTTATGATGAAAGGAAATTTTCAAATGAATGATGAATTGCTTAGTTTTTATTTTGAAGCTTTGTATTTTCTAAAGATATGTGAGCTATATGGAGATAATTATATAACATATGGAGGAGAATACAATAATGATTTTAAAATCAAACTTTTTGCTATAGATACTTCAACCTTACTAAATGAAATTTTGAAGAAGTCAAAGTCAAGCATATTTTTTTCAGGAACTTTGTCTCCTATAAAATATTTTAGAGAAGTTTTAGGGGGAGAGGAAGAAGATTATATTTTAAAGTTAAATTCACCATTTCCAATAGATAACCATAGAATTTTGATAGGATATAGTATTTCTACAAAATATAAAGATAGATGTAAAAGTTATGAAAATATATGTGATTATATAAATACAGCCTGTAAAATAAAAGAAGGAAATTATATGGTGTTTTTCCCGTCCTATAAATATATGAATGAAGTTCTTTTAATATATAAAGAAAAATATCCAGGTGAAAATATTATAGTTCAAAATTCTTGTATGGATGAAAAAGAAAGAGAAGAATTTATAAATAAATTTGAAAAAAGAATAGAGGATACAATAGGATTTTGTGTATTAGGGGGAATCTTTTCTGAAGGAATTGATTTAACAGGGGATAAAATAATAGGAGCCATAATAATAGGCGTAGGATTGCCACAAATATGTGTGGAGCGAAATTTAATAAAAAATTATTATGATGATAAAAAACAGGCTGGATTTGATTATTCATATATTTATCCAGGAATGACTAAGGTTATGCAGGCCGCTGGAAGGATAATAAGGACAGAAATGGATCAGGGCATAATATTACTTATTGATGAAAGATTTAATAGTTATTCCTATAAAAAATTATTTCCTAAACACTGGTATCCTAATATTAGTGTAAAGAATAAGAGAGAATTAGAAACAGCTTTAAAGGAGTTTTGGAATTAATATAATAAATGAAATGGTCCAAATTTGATTTTTGGAGCATTTTTATTTTTTGGAGGAGATATTGATAATGACAATCATTTAAAATTGTATTAAAACATATATAAGTAAGGAAAAATAAAATTATATATAAGCAATTTTTTTATATGTTTAATTAAAGGAGAGGTACATTTATGAATAAGAATAAAGAGGAATTGCTTCACAAAGAACCTAAAGAATTGATGTTTAAATTATGTATTCCAGCAATTATAGGAATGGTAGTAATAGGTTTATATTCATTTATGGATGGGGTTTTTGCTGGACAATTAATAGGAAAGAATGCTATGGGCGCTGTAGCAGTTGCATATCCAATTACATTTTTAAATAATGCTATAGCTACTTTGATAGGAATTGGGTCTTCATCTATTTTATCAAGAGCTATAGGAAAAAATGATCAGGAAACAGTAGATAAAATTATGGGGAATTTATTATGCTTAGTATTGATATTTTCCACAATTATCATGATTATAGGAATTGTATTTGCAAAAGAACTTTTAATTTTAACTGGGGCTGAAGGAGAAATCTTAGAGTTAGCTGTAAGATATCTGCGTATTACTTTTATAGGTTCAATTTTTGTTAATTTTGCTCAAAGTGCAAATATGGTAATGCGTGGAGAAGGAATTATGAAGAAAGCTATGCTTTTTATGACAATAGGAGCTGTTTTAAATATAATATTAGATCCTATTTTAATAACAGCCTTTGGAGAATATGGAATTGAAGGTGCAGCAATAGCTACTGTGATATCTCAGGTTATACAATCTGCTATTACAATGATTTACTTTATAAGAAAAAGTAAAAATGTTAGATTCCATAAAATACAAATTGAGAAAGCACTTCTACCAGAGATGTTTTCTGTAGGATTATCCGCTATGATGATGCAACTTATGAGTATGATACAACAGACATTAATGTATAGAATGGCAGCAAAGTATGGTGGTAATAATCAATTAATATTAATGGGAGCAACATTAAGAATTCAAGCATTATCCTTTATCCCACTTTGGGGAATGAGTCAAGGATTGCAGCCAGTAGTTGGAACAAATTATGGAGCAAAATTGTTTCCAAGAGTAAAAAAATGCATGAACACATTTATATTAGGAGCTACTGTTCTTGCTTGTATATTTTGGATACCTATTGAACTGTTCCCTCAAAAGGTATTATCACTAATGATAACAGATGTGGGGATAGTTAACGAAGGAATTACTAATTTTAGAATAATGTACAGCTTGTTCCCAGCGCTAGGAACTTTTATTATGGGAGTAACATTTTTTCAGTCAATAGGTAATGCTAAAAATGCTGGCCTTTTGATTTTGTTAAGACAGATCATATTGTTTGTACCAGCAATTATAGTATTTCCTTCTATAGTAGGAATTAGTGCTGTATGGTTTGTAAGTCCATTAATAGATGGAATAGTATTTATTATATTAGTCTATTTAATTTTAAAGGAATATAAAAAGATGGATACAGTAAATTTATCTGAAGCTATATAAAAATATACTTTTTAAGATGGATATGCTAATTAATTTTATTAAATTTAAAGATTTATATTAAAAAATCAACAAAATAATTAGAATACTTCATTTGTGTACTAATATATAAGCGTAAAAGGAACAGGATGTTTATTTACTACTAATCTATAGAAGGGGGACATCAGTGCCTTAGCTTAGATATTAGGACACAAATATTAGTATTCTTTATTTTTATAGATATTTATTCTTACTAAAGGTACTTTTTATTTTAATTATGAATATTTTAAGGTTGTTAAGTTATAATTTTTTTAATTTTATGTTTAGTAAGAGTCATATTTGTCTAACACGTTACGAAGTTTTTTTGCTTGAATAGCCTCATTTTCTGCAAATTCTCCAAAAAGATCAGCTACAGAGTTATCATCTATTTTATGAGAGTACATTTGGTAATCTCTCACGTTTTCTTGAGCATCTAATATTTTCTTTTTAATAATGTCTTTAGTTGTTAAATCCATGTTCATTCCTCCTTTTTTTTATTAGTTTTCTCTTTTTTAAATTTATTATGCAAAGCTTTAAATAGTAATAATAAAAAACAATTTTCACAAGAATTTATATAAATAAAAAACATTGAATTTAAAAATAAAAAATTTAATTTTAATACTGCAAAGATAAAAGAAGGCTGTCTCAAAATAAATTATTATACAAAAATATTTTAAGATAGCTCCAAATATATTATAAATTATTAAGTTTCTAAATAAAATTTGGCTATAAAATAGAAAAGGGACTTCTCATATTGCATTTTATGCATTGTGAGATAGTCCTTTTTGAAATTTTTACTATATTTAAATTAAACCTACTTTAAAATAATTTCTTTAAAGTTTCTAATATATTTAAAATTAAAAATTATTTATATAATAAATTAATTATTAATATATAATATCGAAAAAATGTTATTTTGTATATATAAATAATTAAGGATATTTATTTTTCATATAAGAAGTTATAAACTTTCTTGTAAACGTTATGAGTTCCTATCACAACTATAATGTCACCTTCCGTAAATATATAGTTTGGACCAGGAGATATTATAATTTCCGTTCCTCTTCTATAGGCTACCATAGTTGTACCAGTTTGTTGCCAAAACTTAACTTCATTAACTTTTTTACCTATAAATTTGCAATTTTCTTCAACACCTACTTCTATTAAGGTAAAAGGGGAAATATTCTCGAAACGATCCATTAAGTCTAATATCTTATTAAAATTCTCTTGTAATTCTTCATCTAATCTTTTTTTTCTAAGAAGGATATCCTCTATATTTTCTTTTACTGTAGCTAGATACACATTAGATTTATTTCTTTCTATAAATTTTTCAGCAGCAGATATAGATAATATTTCTATGCCACTACCTTTGGTAGATTTAACAACACTCATATCCTCTAATAGTGCAACAGCTCTCCTTATAGTCTCAGGAGATACATTATACATACTAGCTAATGTAGATCTGCCACTTATTTTTTCGTCACTTTTTAATTTACCTCTAACTATACGATTAGCTATATCTAAGGCTATATTTTTATATAAAGGACCAGTACTATTTTTCATAAATGATTCCTCCCAATATGCATAATTAAAAATATGAGTACTATATATGGTATCCTATAACATCTTACTATATTTTGAATATTAATGCTACCAATACTAAGTTTAAATTTAACATTTTTTATATTTTTGACACAAAAATTCGTATGGTGTATAATATTATTGATATTTAACAACTTTATATATGTTATAAAGTTGTAACTATAATAAATATTCTTAAATATTATAGTTATTGTAAAAATAATAAAGGAGGTAATATATGAAATTAGGATTTTTGATACCAAACCATCCAAATGAAAAAAGGGTTGCTCTATTACCAGAACATGTTAAGAATTTTAACAATGAAATACTTGTAGAAACAGGTTTTGGTGAAAATTTAGGAATTTCAGATGATGAATATGTAAAAGCAGGTTGCACTATATCATCTCGAGAAGAAATATTTAAAACCTGTGAAGGTGTATTTTCATTAAAGGTTCTAAAACCTCAAGATTATAAGCATATAAGAGAAGGCCAAATTATAGTTGGCTGGACACATCCAGAAGGATCAGGAAAGACATTCATGGAAGAACAAGGCATACCTAAAAATTTAATTATAGTAGATTTAGATAATATTCATCCTTCAATCTATTATAAAAACTATGTAATTCCAATGGACTGGATTCCATCTAATTTTGTAAGAAAAAATAGTTATATAGCAGGTTATGCATCTACTATGCATGCAATTATGAATTATGGAAGCATACCGACTTCAGAAACTAAAGTTGCTATATTAGGATCAGGCAATGTATCTCAAGGTGCCTTTTCAGCAGTATCTAAATTTAATCCAGATATAAGAATGTTTTATAGAAAAACTATGAATCAATTAAAAGATGAATTAGAAGAATTCGATATAATAATTAATGGAATAGAAATGGATAATCCTAATAAGCATATACTTACTTTAGAAGATCAAATGAGATTAAAGAAAAATTGTTTGATAATAGATGCAGCAGCTAATCTTGGAAAAGCTATAGAAGGTGCAAGACATACTACAGCATCTGAGCCTATATATAATAAAGATGGAAAATTTTATTATGCAGTTAATAATTCACCATCTATATTTTATAGACAATCTAGCAAGGCTATAAGCGAAGCTTTTAGTAAATATGTATATAATAAAGAGTTAGAATTTTACTTGGATATTGTAGCAGACGCAGAAGAAATGATAGTATAGAAATTTTTATTATAAATAATAAACTGAAAAAAACATATATTAAGTGTAGTATTCAATTCTATGCACTATAAAATAAAAAGGTAGGTAATGTTTTATCGGTTATTTACGGAGCATAAGAATATAAAAGACCACTTTTCTTATAAAGATAAAAGTGGTCTTTTATTATATTATAAAAATTATAAATTATCTAAAGTTTTATATTTGGTTCATTTTCTTCTTTTATAAGACCTTTTCTATAAGCAACTAATAACATTTCTAAATCATGTATCTGTTTTTTTATTTCGTTACCACCATCTGTATCTAGTACTCTTTTTCTTGAAGATACATGTTCTAGTATTATGGTAGAAGAAAGTATATCATTTCCTTCTACTATAGCTTTGTGTATAGAGCTAAAAGGTTCATGAGAAGTTAAAAGCAACCCATAAGAATTATAAATTAATGTATACCCTGCAATACCTGTTTGCGGCTGGTAGGCCTTGCAAAAGCCGCCATCTATAACTAATAGCTTACCATTAGCTTTTATAGGACTTTCACCTTCTTTGGTTTTTACAGGAATATGCCCATTTATTATATGAGAATTTTCAACATCTAATCCAAATTCTTTAAATATTAGTGTACACATTTTTTCATCATTTCTATATTTGTAATAAGGATTTTTTTCTTCTTTATGAGTATCTTTATCATTTAAAAAATATCTTTCAAAAGTAGTCATTCTTCTTTTACCAAATAAAGGAGAATTAGGACCACACCATAAATACCACATCATATCCATACCATATAATTTTGATTCTGGATCTTTTTTGAAGAAATAAGCTTCTCTTGATAAACGATCTAATTTATCTAAAAGGGATTTACCTTTTAAGGTTTCATTACATAGAGTTACTTCTTTTAAAGAGCCATCTTCATTTAAAGGTATACAACCATGATATAGTAAATTAGAATTATATTTTAAATAAAGACTTCCATTACTATATAAAAATTTTATATGTCTTTGTAGCTTTTCACTGTTAATAAAAGAATTTGTAAGCTTCTCTACTAAATCTTTTTCTCGTTCATTTAATTCATAAGGATTTTCTTTATTTAATGTAGGGAAATTAGTATCATTTAATTTATAAGTTTTCCCATTCAGATTTAAGATTCCTTCATTTATATTTATTTTATCTAATAATAATCTTTCTTCCATTTTAAATTCAGTTCTTCTTTTAATTATTTGACCTTCTAATTTAAATTGAATTATTGATATAGCTTTATGCATTTTGGACAAAAGTTTTATATCTGTTTCGTTTAAATTTTTATCTATAGTTCTAGGTTTAAAATTTTCACAATTATCTTCTTTATAAAAATCCATAGCAAAAGTAGCCAATGGCAATAAATTTATACCATATCCATCTTCTAATGTGGATAAATTAGCATAACGAAGTGATATTCTTATTACATTAGCAATACAGGCTTCACATCCAGCAGCAGCGCCCATCCATACGATATCATGATTACCCCACTGTATGTCTATAGAGTGATGTTTACTCAAAGCTTCGATTATAATTTCAGCTCCAGGACCTCTATCATAAATATCTCCTATTATATGAAGCTTATCCACTACTAATCTTTGAATAACATTTGATATAGCAATTATAAATTCAGAAGACCTATCAATATCTATAATAGTTTCAATTATGCCATTGTAATATTCTTGTTTATCTACTCTATCACCTTGTTCATTTAATAATTCTTCAATAATATAAGCAAAATCAGAAGGTAGAGATTTTCTAACTTTAGATCTAGTATATTTAGAAGAAACTATTTGGCATAGTCTTATTAATCTATATAAAGTTATTTTGTACCAATCCTCTAAGTTTTTTTCGGATTTTTTTATTAAATCTAATTTTTGTTCAGGATAGTATATTAGTGTAGCTAAATTTCTTTTGTCACATTCTCTTAAAGAAGTTCCAAAGACATCATCTATTTTTCTTTTAATAACTCCTGATGCATTTTTTAGCATATGAGTAAAAGATTCATATTCTCCATGAACATCACTTATAAAATGTTCTGTTCCCTTAGGAAGATTTAATATTGCTTGAAGATTTATAATTTCTGAACTAGCACTTGAGATGCTAGGATACTGTTTTGACAATAATTTTAAATATCTTAAATTATCTTTTATTATATGTAAATTGTTTTCATCATATAAAGTCATAGTTTTTCTCCTTTTTATTAATATATAATATATTACTAATTATATAAATATGCTATATATAGAATAATGTGTATGTTAAATTGCTTAAAATACATTAAATAGTATATACTTTATAATATAAGAAAACATATATTTATACAAGCTATAAAAATGTTTAATATAACCTTAGAATATACTTTAATAATGAAAATCTTTTCATTATAATAATTATATATAGTTTTTAGAGAAAAATCATCAAGTTTTAATTAATAGATTATAAAGAAATTTTCTATAGATAATATTGATATAAATGATATATATTATTAAGATATATAGTAGAGAGTATTAATATATATAAAAGGAGGACTTTATGAATAAAGTAAGCAATTTTATAAAATCTACAGGAAATTTTTTAGGAAATAATATTGAAAATGCATGTGAAAATACAGGTAAAATTTTATATAAAAGTCTAAAGCAAAATAATCATAATACTATGGCTAAGGGAGCAAAAGGAAGCGGGAAATTATTAGGGAAAATAGGAGCTATAACAACTAAATCTGTTTTTAATATAGCTGGAATAACTTTAGATGGTGGAGTTAAATTCAGTAAGTTTACTGGAAAATTTATAAAGGAAAAAGCTATAAAGAAAGAAGTAAGAGTATATGGAGAATCAGATGAATTTTATAAGGATAAATTTGTAGAAGTGGATTATGAAGTTTTAGATAAAAAATAAAATTATTAGGTTTTATATGGAAAAACTACAGGAATATGTTATAATTATTTATGGATAATGAATATTAGGTAATAATTAGGAATATACCTGAATACATATAATATAAATATTTGTTTTTTTAAATTACTATAATATTTATATTATTTGCTCGATTAATATTAAATTTTAAACTTTAAATAAAATATTTAGAGGGGGATATATTAATGTTTGAATGGAAAGAATCTTATAGTTGTAACATAAGTAAAATTGATGAGCAACACAAAAGATTATTTGAATTGGCAGATGAAATTTATACTATAGTTTCAGTTAATGATGGATATGATCATTTTGATGAGATTATGAATACTATAAGAACTTTAAAAGAATACACAGTGTATCATTTTTCTTATGAAGAAGAGGTAATGAGAAAATATGAGTATAATAATTTAGATAGACACAAAATAGAACATGATGCTTTTGTAAATAAAATTAGATCTATAAATGAGGAAGAGATAGATGAGAAGCAAAAAAACTTTTTAATGGATTTATTAGAATTCATTGTTAATTGGATAGAAAATCATATATTAAAATCTGATTTAAAGTATAAAGAGTATTTAAATGGATTAGGAGTATATTAAAAAATAATATATATTCTATAAAAAATTAATTATATTATTCAATATTTATAAATGAATAAAAAGGCACTATCAAAATTATTTGTTTTTGTGATTTTGATAGTGTTTTATAATATGCATAATAAAAAAATGTAAAAATAAACTTAGTATAAATTTAATTATATATTAAAATAGGATGGTAAATAAACTATATTATATTTTTATTTTCTTTTCTTTTTCCTATAGTAATGATTATTATTGTCTCTATGAAAAAATAATAAATATACAGATAAAGCTATAAAGAAAGTATCAAATTCATCCCGACTTTTAGATCCTTTATTTTCTTTATTATTTTTATTTAAAATTTTTTTATGTGCTTCTAAAGAATGTATACCAATATATTCAGCAAAACTTTCTACTTTTATGCATTTAATTAAATTATTTTCTATAGCTATGTTTAATTGAGAAAGGTCACTATAACCTTTTTCATCACACCAATTTTTCTCACCCTCAACAACTTTTAGTATATTATTTTTTGAATCTAATGCAGTTATTTTAATAGGGAAAAATGAGAAATATGTTAAATAAAAAGAACAAATAGGATTTTGAAATACAATGTATCTGTAATTATCTGAAAAACTTTTTTCTTTAATCCAAGTAGCTATGCTGTGCTCAGAATAAGATGAATCTAAATTTTTAGATTTTTTTAAAGTAATCCATCCTGGAAATTTTATTTTACCTAAATTAGTTTCAATATCTAAAATAGTGTTAAAATCTTTGCCCCCATTAAAATTTATAATAGAGCTTTCTAAATTATCTTTCTTTATATCTTTCTTATACGATAAATTTTCTTTAGCAGTTTTTATATTTTTTAGAGCATCTTTTAAAATTATTTTTTTATATCTATCCATTATAGTCCCCCAAAAATATTACTATATATAGCTTATGAAGTATAAGGTTAATTTGTGAATATGTTTATTCTTTTATAATGAATAGGTGTCAATTAGTAATTAATTAACATATCATATATTAAGAAACTCCCACTTTTATAAGTGGGAGTGATTTAATTTAACACCAACAATTAGATCTACATAGGCAATTACAAATTATTGCTATTATTATAATAAAGGCTAATATCCAGCATATCCAACCACAAAACCACATAAATATAACCTCCTTTGTGTACAAAATTAGCCTGTCAATATATAATATTCAATTAGTAAATTTTTGTTTACTTTTAAAGCTATCTTTTTATCAAAACTAGAATATAAGAATATTTTTATATAAATGTATAAAAAATAAGAAAAATAGTAATATTAAATATAAGTTAGTAACACTTTTTATAAATAATAATATAATATGTATGAAACAAAAGGAATATAAGGTGGACAACCTTTGGAATTTACAAGGAAGGGTGTTAAAAATATGAATATATTTAATTTACTTCCTATAAGTATTTCTTATTTTGAAATTGGTGATATAGAAGAAAAACAAGTAAAGAGAGAACATGGTAAGTTTATGAATAATATAAAAAGAATGGATTATATAAATTTAGATGATGAAAAGCTTAAAGCTAAAATTATATTAGATTTATTTTCTGTAAGTTTTGAGGTGAATGAAAAAATTAGCATATTTTTAAAGTATGAAGAATACATTCTAGAAAAAAAAGAAATGGATCCATATGATCCATTAAAAAAGTTTTTTATAGACACCGGAAATGAAAAATTAAATTTAATACTAGAGTTAATAAATTTAAAACCATATAAAATAAAAATAAGTGGAGATTTATATAAAAGATATAATAAAAAATGGGAAGTAAAAAAATTTAATCAAGTAATTGTATTATAGTTTAAGGTAAACTACTTTATGGGAATGTCTCAAAATAGTTTTAATTTTATTTTGAGGTCCCATTTTTATGTTTTAATTTTGATAAACTTTAATAAAACATATTTCTATAATTCATGTTATTAGCTAAAAATATATTATTGTTTAAAGAATTTATTAGATTATAGTACATATTTAATCTATTATTTACTAAATTCCAGTTTATATTTTGGAAGAAAGCATCCATATATTTTTTCTTATCCATTCCAAAATCAATAAAATAAGCATGTTCATAAACATCCATTATAAGTAATGGGTAGTCAAGCCATATAGCACTATTATCATGAGAATCAGATCCGAAAATATGCAATTTATTATCTAATTCATCTATATCTAATACTACGCATATCTTCATGTGATTGCTAGTTTATTTAAATATTTCCTGAAATTTTTTTCCACTACTATTATTATATTTATATAAATAAATTTGGATACTTGTATAAGGAAAAATGAATACTTTATTAAAAAACAATATAAATATATTTTAAAGATACAAATTTGTGGTAAAATTATAGTGAGTTTGTAATTAATTTACACGAAAACCTATTAGGGGGGAGAGGGATATGAGTATTAAGATAACTACTCTGATAGAAGATTCTAAAAAAGAAAAAAGTGAATTGATAAGAGAACATGGTCTTTCTATGTACATAAATACTCCTAGGTGTAATATAATATTTGATACTGGTTCTTCTGGAAATTTTATAAAAAATGCTGAAAAATTAAATATTGATTTACAGCAGACTAATTATATGATATTAAGTCATGCCCACTATGATCATTGTGGTGGAGTAAGAAGTTTTATAGAAAGCATAAAATGCTATCCAGAACTTTATATAAGTGAGTATTTTTTTGAAAATAGCAATAAATTCAAGATGGGTAAAGAAAGAGAATATAAATATTTAGGTATAGATTTTGATGAAAAATATTTAATAGATAATGGTATACCTATAAACTACGTTGAGAAAGATATTTTAGAGATAGAACCTAATATATTTTTAGTTACAAACTTTAAACAAGATAATAAGTTTGAAGAATTTACACCTAATATGGTAATAAAAAAAGGGGAAGGCTATATATTAGATAATTTTAAAGAGGAGATGGCATTGGTTATAAACACTTATAAAGGATTAGTAGTTTTAGCAGGGTGTAGCCATGTAGGTATTGTTAATATATTGAGCAATATAAGTAAAAGATTAAATAAAAAGATATATGCTGTATTAGGAGGAACTCATTTAATTAAATCGGATGAAAATAGAGTAAAGAAAACTATAGATGCTCTTAATGAATTGGATATTGATATTATAGGGGTTTCACATTGTACAGGAGAATTTGCTACAACAAAATTAAAGGAGTTAAATGATAAGTTTTTTTTAAATAATACAGGGAATATATTAGAAATATAAAGCTGTATAGATAGATGGTATAAAATATAAATAGATTTGTATATTTTATAGAAATACACAGAATATTACTTGAAATTAGTTTTTCTAGTAATATTTTTTTGTGTGCTCAGCATGGGCAACAACTTGACGGTGAAAGTCCGTTGTGGGCTTGGTAGTGGGAGCCACTAGTTAACGGCAAGGGCGTCCATGGCGAGATGGAATCCGAAGGAAGTCGGAGGTAAAATCTCGGTCTGAGGAATACGAACTATATACAAGGCTTATTAGGAATGGATGAGTTTGCTAAACAAAACAAAGTCCAATACTACCAAGGATTGCAGAAAATTAAATATTTGGGCTCCAAAGCTAAAAGTAAGGTGGAACCTAATGATAAACAGGAAGTGCATAGAGTAATAAATACGGCAACTACAAGTGGAGAAACCAATGCGCTTAAATATGGTTCCTTAGAAAGAATATTATCAAGGCAGAATATGCAATTAGATTATAAAATATTATGGAATAGCAAACTGTAAAGGAATAATTAAGAGCTTTGGAACATGGATTAAACAAAGTTTAAGAATGTGTAATGGAAACAATGGAAAAAGGTTAAAACTAGATATAGAAATTTGAAAATATTGGGTTTTAATCACTATCAAGTAATAAAATATGCCAATACCTGAAAGGGATACTGGCGTATAGCTAATAGTCCTATTTTACAAACTACTCTAAATAATCAATTCTTTAAAACCGTAGGTTTAGACAGCCTTCCGGCTATTTATATGAAAGCACATAATTCTTAAAGAACCGCTGTGTACCAGAACGGTATGCACGGTGGTGTAAGAGGACGAAAAATAACATAATTATTTTCCTCCTACTCGATCATTAAGTTGAATAGTTAATTGATTAGGTGTAAGTACTCAATTTTGTCTTGGTGAAGTTTATCTTAATTTTATTTTTCAGGTATAAGTATCTTTGAATTATAATTAAAATTAATGTTAAAAATATTTAAAAAATATATTTATTGCTTTTATTGTAAAAAAGTGTATAATCAATAATATAGTTTATTATTTAACACTATTACTATAAAAAGGAATTAGTAATAATGACTTATAAAATATATTATGTTGTAGAAAAATAAAATAATTATGATAAAAAGATTATAGAGATTTATATATTAGATATAAATTTATTAATAATATGTTTTTAATATTTATTCAATTAGTGTGAATTTTTTTAGGATTATATTTAGAAAAAAGATTTAAAAAGATTTAATAAATATCTGATTATTGAAAGGAGAAATACAAAATTGAATAATGAAGAAGTAATAAAATTTTCGCCAAATACAAAATTTATGTGTGATAAAGATTATGCTATTGTCATTAATAGAATTGAAGGATTATGGGTAAAAATTCCTAAGGATTGCGAAGAAATGTTAAGACAATGTGATAAATTGGGGTATAGTATTAGCTATTTAATCAATAGCTTAGTTGACGATGAGGATCGAACTTATATGTTAAAAATAATTAAAGTATTGGAAGAAATAAAAGTTTTAGGATATGAGGAAAAGAACAGCAGATTACATGATATAAGTTTTGCAATAACAAATAGATGTAATTTACATTGTAAACATTGTATGGTCAATGCTGATAAATGTGATATAAAAGAAAATTTTACTACAAAGGAAATAATAAATGCTTTAGATAAAATAATTGAAGCAAAGCCTGAAGCTATTACCATAACCGGTGGAGAACCATTAGTGCGACCAGATTTTATTGAAATTATTAAATACTTAAAAAATAATTATAATGGTAAGATTGGATTAATGACAAATGCAACTCTTATTACTGAAAATAATATTAATGACATTATTAGATGTGTATCTAGTATTGATATTAGTATAGATGGAGTAGATGAAAAATCATGTTCAATTATTAGAGGAAAAGGAGTTTTTGAAAAAGTCGTTTCAGCCATTAAACTTTTAAAAGAACATAATTTTAATGAGATTACAACTTCAATGGTATTAAGTGCAAATAATGAACCATTAGTTGATAAATTTTTTCAGCTAAATGAAGATTTAGGGGTTAATGGTATTCTTAGAGCTTTAAGTTTTGTTGGACAAGCTAAAACAAATGAAGAATTACTTAGAAAAGAATTTCAATCTGAAGAAAAGAAATCTTCTCAAAAATTAAAGGATATGCATAATAGCGATAAATTTCATAGTTGTACTTGTGCAGCTGGTTGTAAAACATTAACAATTGAAAATGATGGCAATATATATCCTTGCAATTTGTTTATTGAAGAGGAACATAAACTTGGAAATATAATGGATATCAACAATATAAATGATATCTTAGTATGTGATAAAAACAAATTTTTAAGCGAGAGCTTACAAAAATATGAGCCAGATTCTATGGAAAAATGTAAAGAATGTAATGTTAGATATTTTTGCTGGAGCTGTCTTCATCAAATCGTTGATGTTGAGGAAGATGGTATATTTGATAAAAGGTGTCAGTATATGAAAAAATTATTACAGCCTGCCTATGAATAATAGAAATATATTTTAAATTAAGAAAGTAGGTTTTTATATGAATGTTACAATTTTTTTTACTCGTAATTGTAATATGAATTGTAAATATTGTTATGAGGGTAGTAAATACTCTAAGGATATAAGTAACTCTGTTTTAAAACAGGTTATTCCATTTATTACTAATCATATGAAAAAGATTAAAGATAATAAATTATCTATTGTAACGCATGGGGGAGAACCATTAATGGCCTATGATAAGATTAAGGCTTTTGTTAAACAAACAAAAGAGGTTTTACCAAATGTAGAATTTTCTATGACTACCAACTGTACTATTTTAGATGATGATATTTTAAATTTTATAATAAAAGAATATGATAATATCTCAGTTAGTATTGATGGAACAAGAGAGGCACATGACCTAAATCGAATTCTTAAAAATAAGAAAGGGTCTTATGATATAGTTATCCCAAACGCTTTAAAAATATTAAGATATAGACCTGATACAATTGCAAGGATGACTGTAAATAGTGATAATGTAAAATATTTATTTCAAGGTGTAAAGGAATTAGTTGAAATGGGATTCAGTCATATAATGCCAACTCCAGATGAATTTGATACAAATTGGGATGAAAAATCATTAGAAGAGTTTCATAAACAAGGCAAACTTATTTCAGATTATGTTGGGATATATTCAGGTGATAGAGAACTTGATATTGGATTCATTGATAATGCAACATGTAAAATGAAAAATTCATGTTGTGATGGGGGTATTACAACTATAACAATTGATACAGGTGGTAAAGTATATCCTTGTATCATAGTAAATGGATTAGAAAAATTTTGTTTAGGGGATGTTTTTAAGGGAATTGATGGAAACAAGATGAAACAAGTTCACCTACAGGATCAACAATCAATTTTAGAATGTTTAGGATGTAAAAGATACGACTATTGTACAACTACAAGATGTAAAATAATCAATAAAATTAAGACAGGAAATTTTAATGAACCTTCCCCAATAACCTGTAATTTAGAGAACATATCAGTAGCTTTAGCATTATATGAAAATGAAAAGAGTAAAGATATTGATTTTAAATAATTATATTTTTTAATATCTATTAATATAAATTTGATTTCTAAAATTGATCATAGGGATTATGTCATTAATCTAAATATTATGTCTATCACACACAATATTTTATATTTAATGGTAAGATTCTTTTTGATAAAACTTGAAATGCTTTAAGATCTAACTTACTTAAGGGTTTTTCAAGTAAAAAATATATTATAAGAGGGGGAAATGTTATGTTAAAAGTAAAAAAAATAACAAAAACAATTTCAGTTCAATCAAATGTACAAGCCCAAGGTTGTAAAGATGATTGTAAGGTTAAAGTTTGGTCTGGAAAAAAAGAAGCTGACGGTTGGCAAGCTGGTTGTTGGTCTACTTATCAGTATACACCACGTTATAACCCATTTGCTTAAATAATTATTAATTTAGGAGGAATATGAAAATGTTAAAAATTAAGAAGATAAACAAATCAATAACTAACTTTAATGTTCAAGGACAAGGTTGTAATGATGATTGTACTGAACATAATAAATTAGTAGGAAAATCAAATGCAAATACTAAAGGCTGTGTTTATTATGATACTATATATACAGCAAAAGGAAATATTTTCTTTTAAGTAGTACTGCATTAGGATATTAAAGATTTTTATAATTTATTGAGGTGAGTTCTAAAAGAACTCACCCTTGATTATTATAGATTTAATCTGATGAAATCTTAAAATATATAAATATTTTTATATTAATAAATACTCTTTTTATAGAATTAATTAGAATGAAATATATTACATAAAAGGAGATATAAAAATGAAACCTATTATTGTAATAATTGATTCTGGAATAAATAGAAGAATACTTGGTAAAAATTCTTTAAATTATAAAAATAAAGCTTCAAAAGATGAATTTGGTCATGGAACAGCCTGTGCTATGGTTATTAAATCTATCTGTCCAGATGTGGAATTTATATCAATACCCATATTAGATAAAGAAGGATTCTCAAACTCTGATAATTTAGAAAAAGCACTTACATATTGTTTAGATATACATTGCCATATTATAAATTTAAGCTTGGCTATTTTAGATAATGAAGATAATAAAATAGAAGAATTATGTACAAAATTATCAAAACAAAATAAGGTTATTATTTCTTCAGTTAGAAATAATTTTATTGATAGTAAACCGGCTAAATATA
Organism: Clostridium sporogenes; assembly: GCA_019933195.1. Lineage (NCBI taxonomy): Bacteria > Bacillati > Bacillota > Clostridia > Eubacteriales > Clostridiaceae > Clostridium > Clostridium sporogenes. The sequence goes on along the minus strand of CP082942.1, from coordinate 1,604,820 downwards.
GCTCTGTAATTGGGGTAAGAGGCGGTGGATTTTCTTCTATTGATAAGTATTGGTTCAACTCAAATTATGAAATACAATTAATAACAGATATGACTCCTGTTTTTACCGACCCACAATTAAATAGACATTTCATTTTTTCAGGAAATAGTAAAGCTACTGCTGTTGCAACAGGACTTATTGCTAAAATTATTAATGAAAAAAAGCAAGTTAATATTGAAGATATTTTACTTACTCTTTCTAAAAATACAATTAAGAAAACATGGACTGAAAAAGATTTGGACATATCATTAGAAAAATTCACAAATTGTTCTAAATATAACATAGGTGAAATAAGTAAAGCTGACTATGGAAAAATAATGTCAGCGCTTCAAATTGTCTGTAGGGATTATGGAATTGAAATTCCTAATAATTTAGATAATGAAGATAACTTATTTAAAAGGGGAGTAATGTGTCCTGAAATAATTAGACCATTTTTTAAGCAGTTAGAAAAAGAATTTAAAATTCCAATAAACGAATCTAATATGAAACCGTATTTATTATTATCATTGAAAAGTATTTATTACGCAATAAGGGGTGTACAAATTGAAACATATTAAAATGCTTTTATGTCTATGTAAATATACAAAAGGAATAAGAAAATATTATTTTGGAATTGGGATTTTTTTATTAGTTCAAAATGTACAGTCATTATCAACTCCATTTTTTATTTCTCAAATTATTGATAAATCAATTGCTAATAAGGATATAAAGTCTCTTATATTCTATAGTTTTATTATTATATGTCTTAATATAGTATCAGGATTTACAATGGTTTTTTCTCAAAAAATATCTACTAAATTAGAAAGGAAGATAACAATAAAATTACGAAAAGAATGTTTAAATAAAGTTATAAAACAGTCTGGTGATTTTTATACAAATTCAAGTAGTAGTGATATTCTTACTTTATTTATGCAAGATATTGAAAATATATCAGGAATATTATCAACTCATATTCTAACTATTATACATAATTGTATTACTATTATTGGTGTCCTATTCTTTTTGATCTGGTTACATAAAAGTATGTCTATTATAGTATTCGTATTTACTGTTATTTTAGTATTGATTCAAAAAAAATCGAATAAGGAAATGGAAAAAGCTTCAATGAATAGTAGAGAATCTGTTATTCAGTTACAAGGTACTTTTCAAGAATTTATTTATAATATGTTATCATTTGCTCAAAATGGATTGATTAGATTTCAAAAGGGCAAATTAGATAAGGATGAAACAAATTTTACAATAGCAAAATTAAATACAGTAGGAACAATGACTACGTATAACGCATTAATGAATATATTAACTGGTTTATTAGCTATATCAATTATTGGATGGGGTGGTTATAATGTCATAATTGGAGCCATGACAATAGGTAAATTATTTAGTTTTGAAGTATACTCACAAAGATTAATTTCACCAGTAATGAGTCTCTCTAACATAAGTGTGGAACTGTCATCAGCATATATATCTTGGGACCGTATAAAAAAGCTTTTATATAGTAAATCTATTGTTGAAGATAATGGTATAATAGAAAAGAATATTGAAGGAAATATTTTGTTTAAAGGACTTGATTTTGGATATAAAAAAGAAAGAGTACTTTCCAATTTAGAATTATATATTGATAAAGGTAGTACCCATGCTATTGTAGGACCTAGTGGTTCAGGTAAAACAACTATTACTCAATTATTATTTAGATTGTGGAAATCTGATAAAGGAATAATAAAAATTGATAATTATAATATAGAAGAATATAAATTGGATAATTTACGTAATCAAATTAGTATTGTAAGCCAAAATATATTTTTATTAAATGACACTATCTATAATAATATTGTTTTGGGAAAGAAAAATGTATCTAATGAGGAAGTTGAGACAGTATTAAAGCAAGCGGATATATATGAATTAGTAAGTAATTTACCTAATGGTTGGAATACTATTATTGGAGAAAATGGTATTCGATTATCTGGTGGAGAAAAGCAACGTTTATCTATTGCTAGAGCCATATTTAAGAATGCACCAATTTTAATCTTTGATGAGGCTACATCAATGCTTGATAATGAAACAGAAAATAATATTATACAACAGGTTTTATTACTATTTAAAAATAAAACAATTGTTTTAATTGCTCATAGATTATCTACTGTAAAAAATGCAGATGTTATTTCTGTTTTAAAAGAGGGGCGTATAATTGAAGAGGGAACTCATGAAATATTAATGAAATTAAAAGGTTTTTATTATGATTTATATACAACTTAATTATAAATATCACCATAAAATTAAATTTCCTAAGGAGCAATATTATGAAAAACATATTAGTTGTAGAGGATGATAATTTATTAAATAAAACTTTATCTTACAATTTAAAACAGGAAGGGTATACTGTAGATTGTGCTTTAATTAAGAGACAAGCTGTAGAATATATTAATAAAAAAGAATATGATCTTGTAATTTTAGATATAAATTTACCTGACGGAGATGGATTTGATTTATGCCCTAAAATTAAATCTAAGCATAAAAATACTGCAGTATTTTTTTTAACTGCTAAGGACATGGAAAATGATATGATAAAAGGATTTGATCTAGGAGCAGATGACTATATTACAAAGCCTTTTCATATAAGCGTATTTAAGAAAAAAGTTAAGGTATTATTTAATAAAATAAAGAATAAAGCACATGTAGATTGTTATGATGATGGGGAACTTTATATTAATTTTTCAAATTTAAAATCTATATTAAACGGGGAGCCTATTATATTTACACCAATGGAATACCGTACTTTAAAAATATTAGTTAAAAACCCTAAAATAGTTTTGACCAGACAAATGCTTTTGGAAAAGATATGGGATGTGGATGAGAATTTTGTGGACGAACATACTTTAACCACAGTTATTAGTCGCATTAGAAATAAAATTGAAGTAGGTGGAAGTCAATACATCAAAACTGTATATGGCATGGGATATATTTGGATAGGTGATGATGAAAAATGAAGTCAAAGAAATTATCTATTGTACAAAGTTATTTATGGATTTTTATTGGGATTTTTATATCATCAAGTATTTTTATTACCTCATTATATATAATTACTCATAATAGAATAATTATTTTATGGGGGATTATTTTTATTTTGTGTATATACATATGGGTTGTAATATTTATGTTTTTAATAAGGAAAAAATTATTATTATTTATTTCTAATATTTCATATTCATTAGATAATATGATGAATGGTAATAGTAACATCTATGTTAACTTAGAGGAAGAAACCTTATTATCAAAAGTCAATTATAGGATTAAAAGACTGTCTGAAATTATGAAAGAAAATAATAGTAGAGTTTCCCAGGAAAAAGCTGATCTTGAAAAATTAGTTTCAGACATTTCTCATCAAGTAAAAACTCCTATAGCAAATCTAAAGATGATTAATGCTACTTTATTACAGGGTAATGTATCAAAAAAAGAACAAATAGATTTTTTAAAATCAATGGATGGTCAGCTTGATAAGCTAGATTTCCTAATGCAATCTATGATAAAGACTTCAAGGCTTGAAACAGGAATAATAACTTTAGAGAAAAAGAATTATTCCATTTATGAAACCGTTGCAGCAGTAATGGGATCTATTTTATTTAAAGCTGAAAAAAAGAAAATACAAATTACGGTTAATTGTGATGCTAATTTATTTGCTTTACATGATAGAAAATGGACAACTGAGGCATTATTTAATATTGTAGATAATGCTGTAAAATATACTCCTGTAGGTGGTGAGATTCATATAAATTGTTCAAAATTAGAAATGTATACTAGAATTGATATAATAGATAATGGCAGGGGTATAAAAGAAAGCCATCAAGCTGAAATTTTTAAACGATTTTATAGAGAAAAAGATGTGCATGACCTTCCTGGTATTGGTATTGGGTTATATTTGGCTCGTGAAATTATAACAATGGAAGGTGGTTATATTAAAGTAATATCTAAAGAAGGAGAGGGTTCTACCTTTTCTGTATTTCTTTTAAATAGCTAAATTATTAATGGAATTTTTAATAGGGTATCTCAAAATTATATTTATTTTGAGATACTTTTTCATATTATTTATAACTTTTTCAACTAGTAATATTCACAACTTTTGTGAACTTCATATTTTTTTGTAATATTTCTGTTACATTTCAATTATATACTATTCTTAATCAATAAAAAGGAGATTTATAGATGAGTATTTTACAGATAACTAATTTAAAAAAATATTATGGGGAAGAGCCAAATCTTGTGAAAGCTCTAGATGGAGTAAATATTACCATTGAAAAGGGAGAGTTTGTATCCGTAGTAGGTACATCTGGAAGTGGTAAATCTACTTTACTTCATATGATGGGAGGATTAGATAATTATACATCTGGAAGTGTTATTGTAAGGGATAAAGAGCTTTCTAATATGAATAAAGAGGAGCTTGTTATTTTTAGACGCCGCAATATAGGATTTATTTTTCAAAGTTACAATTTAGTACCCATGCTTAATGTTTATGAAAATATTGTTTTGCCTTTAGAACTAGATGGAGAATCTGTAGATAAGCCTTTTCTGAATAAAATTGTTAAAATTCTAGCTTTAGAAGATAAGCTACAAAATATGGTGAACAATCTTTCAGGTGGTCAGCAGCAGCGTGTAGCCATTGCAAGAGCCTTACTTACAAAACCTGCCATTATTCTTGCAGATGAACCTACAGGAAACTTAGATAGTAAAACAAGTGCTGATGTAATGGGACTTTTAAAAATGACCAGTAAAAAATTTAGTCAAACTATTGTAATGATTACTCATAACAATGAAATTGCTCAACTTGCTGATAGAATCATTCGTATTGAAGACGGTAAAGTTATGGTCTAAAGGAGGATAAAATATGTTTCAAAATAATAATGGAGCTGTTGTTAGGAAGCTAACAAAGCGTTCTATTAAGTCAAGTAAAAACTATATTGCTATTATTGCCATTACTTTAACAACACTTTTGTTTACAAGCATGTTTACTATTACAGGTAGCCTAAGAGCTGCTATAAAGGATAGTGATATGCGAAAAATGGGAACCTCTGCCCATGCTGGATTAAAGCATTTAACAGGAGAGGAATATGAAAAAGCATCTAAAGATAAAAAAATCCATAACACATCTCATTCCATAATTATTGGAGATGCACAAGGAGTATCTTTTCATAAATTGCCCACAGAGGTGAGGTGGGGCGAAGATAATTATGCAAAGTGGACGTTTAACTTTCCTACCCAGGGTAAAATGCCAACAAGTAAAAAGGAAGTTGCTATGAGCAGTTCAGTACTTGATGCTCTCCATATTCCTTATAGGTTAGGAGAAAAAATTAAATTAACTGTTAAAACTGATGAGAAAATTTTCACAGATACTTTTATATTATGCGGTATATGGAAGGGAGATTCAGTAGCTTTTAGGCAAACAATTTGGCTTTCAAAATCTTATTGTGATGAAGTAGCACCTGTTATTGAATCAAAAGAAGGTGACAGTAAATTTACTGGATATATAGATAGTTTAATAATGTTTCCATCATCTTGGAATATTGAGAAAAATATAAATGAACTTGCTTCTAATTATAATATAGACGAGGGAAAAATAGCAGTTAATTCTGCCTATGATACAGCTGAAATTGATGTTGAAAATTTAATAGTTATTGCTTTTATATTGATTATTATTTTTATTGCGGGATATTTATTAATTTATAATATCTTTTATATTTCAGTTGCACAGGATATTAGAAATTATGGACTATTAAAAACAGTAGGTATGACTTCTAAACAAATAAGAAAAATGGTTCGATTTAAGGCGCTAATTTTATCCTGTATAGGTATTCCTGTTGGGTTAATTTTAGGATGGCCAATTGGACGTATTTTAGTTCCTTATATTATAAATATTTTAGGTGAAGATATGCGTGTTGTTACAACTAGCAACCCTTTTATATTTGTATTTGCAGCACTTTTTAGTTTAATAACTGTGTATTTAAGTTGTATTAAGCCAGCTAAAGTTGCATCAAAGGTTTCATCTATTGAAGCAGTACGATATAATGAAACAAATAAAAACATTATATCAAAAAAGAAAACAAAATCTACTCATAGAGTAAAACCATTATCAATGGCTCTAGCCAATCTTAGAAGAAATAGTAAGAAGGTTTTTATAGTTGTTTTATCCTTTGCACTTAGTTTAGTAATTCTTAATAGTACCTATTCTTATGTTCATTCTTTTGATTTTGACAAATTTGTAGCTAGTACTAGTATATCAGATTTTTCAGTAGCAGATAGATCTATTATTAAAAGCTCAAGTCCTTTTAATACTTCAGGTATAAGTAATAATTTTATTAATGAAGTTAAGTCATTAAAGGGATTAGAAAGAATGGGGAATATTTATATGACTACTAGTCGTCAATATTGTAGCAATGATGCGTATAATCGTTTAAAAAAATATGTTAACTCCCTAGATGATAAAAAAAAGGAAGAAGTTATGAATTATTCAATAATGGTAAAAAAATTTTCAGGAGTAAATATTTTTGGCTTTGATACTTGGCCATCAGAATATATTAAAGTTATAGATGGATCTTTAGATAATAATAGTTGGAAAAATGGAGAAGGTATTTATGTAACTCCATGGAAACTTGTTGAAGATGGAAAATTGAGTATATATAAACCCGGAGATACTATTGATGTAGACTTTGGCGATGGTAAAAGAAAAAATTATAAAGTATTAGCAATAGTAGATTATGCTGAAGCCTTTCAGTCACCACAGAATGTTGATCAAGGATTAGAATATATACTTCCTTCAAAAGAGTTTTTATCCAATTTTGGTTTAATGAAACCAATGCGTACTATTCTTAATGTGGATGATAAAAATCTTGATAAAACAGAAGAATGGCTTAAAAATTACTGTACTAATAAAGAGTCATCCTTAGACTTTTGGTCTAGGAAAACATTGCAAAAGCAATTTAGTAGTCTTACAATAATGTATACTGCTATAGGCGGTGCCCTATGTTTAATTCTTGCAATAATAGGAATACTAAACTTTATCAATTCTATGATTACATCTATTATCACAAGAAGAAGAGAACTTGCAATGCTCCAAGCTGTTGGTATGACAGATAAACAAATAAAATCTATGTTAATTATTGAAGGATCTGGATATGCTATTTTAGGATTGATTTTATCTATAATACTAGGAAGTATTGCAAATGTTACCTTAGTTCCAGCTCTGGGTGCTGATCTTTATTACTTTACCTGGAAGTTTACTTTAACCCCTATACTACTATGTATAATTCCCTTAGTTTTAATAACAGCTTTAGCTCCAATTTTATGCTATCGTAGATTATCAAAGGGTAGTGTTGTTGAACAACTAAGGATTGTAGAATAATTAATTAAATTATAAAGGATTATGATAAAAAGGATGCTATGTTTTAGTATCCTTTTTTATTTATATATTTCTCTTAAGTCCCTAAAAATACTTGAATAATTTTTAAAATTAGATATAACGAAAAAAGTAATTAGAGACAACTTATGAGAGTTAGGAGTTATACAACAAAATTAAGGGAATTAAATGATACGGGAAACATATTAGAAATATAAAGATGGTATCTCAAAATAAAATTAAACTATTTTGAGACACCATCTTATTTTTATACTTTAAAGTAAATGTATAAGTTATATTTAAATTATTATCAAACTTCTTCATAATCTACGTCAATAACATTTTCCTGAGAAATATCCGGTATATCATTAGTATTTATATTACTAAATTTTTCAAAGCTATTTTCTTTATTTTTTCTATTACTAAAACCTTTTTTATTTATTCTCCATGATTTTATATAATTAACTAATTTATATATTCCAAATAATATTGCACCTGCTATTAAAGCCACAGGAAGTACGTGAATAATTAAAAAATTAGCTAAAAATAGAATTAATATAAACAACAAAACTCCACTTATTTTCCAAGAATTATTGCTTGTAAATGGCATAAAAACATTATCTCCTTTTATACAAAATTTAATTTATAACTTATTATATCATAATAGAAAAAACAAATAATATAATTTATCTTAAGTTTGTATTAACAAAGTATTAATAAAAAAGTATGCTTTAAATATACTGAAAAGTATACCTTTATTAAACTTCTACGTCAGTATCTTCTAAGTGATATGGATAGGTTGACACTATAACATTCTTATTTCTTAGTAAGTTTTCTCTAATTATAAAACCAGTGTGGTTATGTAGGACTTCTCCTAAACCTTCATGAGTTATAAACTGAGGTATCATAACAGTGATTTTTTCAGATTCACTTGTAGCATTAGCTATCTGATTAATATAATCTAATAAAGGAGTAACAACTGCTCTGTAAGTAGAATATTTTGCTACAAGCAGTATATCTGTATTAAGTTTTCCCCATCTATTTTTTAGTTTATCAATTTCTTTATTGTCTGTAGAAACATTAAGCGCTATAACATAAGGTGATAAACTTCTAGCATATTGCAATGTTGCCAAGGCAGCTTTATTTAAGCTTGCTATTGGAACTACAATAATTTGTGTAAATGATTTATTTAAATTATAATTTTTTAAATCTTCAGTTTCAACTCTAAGTTGAATTGCTACACTATTATAATGTTTTTTTATAGATATCATTGAAAAAACAAGAATAGGTATTATGATAATAACCATCCATGCTCCATGTAGAAATTTTTCATAGGCTATGATTAAAGTTGTTGCAGCAGCTAGAAAAGCACCGAAAGCATTAATAATAGATCGACTTCTCCAGCCTTTTTCTCTATTTTTGCTCCAATGCTTTACCATACCTGCTTGAGCTAATGTAAATGAAAGAAATACACCAACCGCATATAAAGGTAAAAGACTATGAGTTTCTGCATTAAATGCAATAACTAATAAACAAGCTACAAAAGATAGAGCAACTATTCCATTTGAAAAACCCAATCTTTTGCCTCTTACAGTAAATTGTCTTGGAACAAATCCATCTTTACCTACAGTATACATAAGCATTGGAAAGCCAGTAAAAGCTGTATTACATGCCATAATAAGTATCATTGCAGTTGTAAATTGGATTATATAAAACATAAAACTATGACCAAAAATACCATAAGCTAGTTGTGCTATTACAGTAGGATATCCCACAGGAATAGTTCGATAAAATCTAGCAAGTATTGAAGTCCCGCCAAATATAAATAGTATCAAACAAGATAAAAGTATCATAACAGTTTTAGCATTTTTCTGAGATGGTTCCTTAAAGTTTGGTACAGAGTTACTTACCGCTTCAAGACCAGTCAATGCAGAACAACCTGAGGAAAATGCCTTTAAAATTAGAAAAACACTTAGTTCTCCAGTGGCTTTTATTTGACTATGCACCATAGGTTCAGGGGCACCATAAATAGAGTATTTTATTAGTCCATAAATTATCATAAAAACCATACTTAATATAAAGAGGTAAGCAGGTAAGCTAAATATTTTAGCTGACTCACTAACTCCTCTTAAATTTAAAATTGTCAGTATTATTATAATACCGACTGCTAATATAATTTTATGTCTACCTAAACTAGGAAAGGCAGATATTATCGCAGCTACTCCAGCGCTGGAGCTTACTGCAACGGTTAATATATAATCAACTAGCAATGCGGAAGCTGCTATTAATCCTGATTTTAAATTAATATTTTTCTTAGCAACTACATATGCACCACCACCTTGAGGATATGCATGTATTATTTGTATATAAGAAGCAGTTAAAATAAGTAGTAATATTATAATCATTAATGAAACCCAACCAAGCCATTTATAAGATGCTAAACCTATTACAGCAATCAGTACACCAAGTATTTCTTCAGCAGCATAGGAAACAGATGAAACAGCATCGCTTGCCATAATGGCTAATCCAAATGGAACATTATATTTTTCATGTGAACTTCTTTCGTTTGGTAAAGGTTGACCAATAAGTATATCTAGGAATTTTTTTATCATTTAAAGCACCTCCAGTTTGTCTAAAAAAATAAAATCTTCTTTTAAAATATATATAAATATATTATAAGAGGACTAATACAATTTATTTTCCTGTGTATACCTAAAATCATAATATATATATTAGCACTTAAGAATAAAACTTCATATATTAGGCATATATTTTTAACATTAACTTAACATAGAAATATATTAATTAATTTTAAATTTATTAATGTAAAATTTTAGAGAATATATGTTAAGATATAAAGAAATTATGACTTAAAATGTAGTTTACCTTCAGTATATTAAAAAGGGATATGTGTCTAGAAGGGCAACTCAATTGGCTAAAATATTCTAAATCTGCTTTTAAAAAATATATTGAAAAAATGATAACTCGCTATTTGCTCAAACAATCAGTTTTTTCTAATATATTTTCAAAAAATAGTAAATAACGATTTCAAAAAATTTTCGTTAGAAAATTAATGCGTAGCATGGCAAAAACGGATTTTCATAACATTTATATAAATTTAAATTACACTGAATCCTATTTGCGTTAGCAAACAAATTTAATACAATAAATCTAATAACTTTAATAAATCCTACTGTATATAAATTTATTAAGGTTATTGTATAAATAGATTATTTATAGTTGTAAATTCCTAATAAAAAGTGTTTTTATGTTATGATATATAAGAATTTATTCATATATTTACCAGAGAAACTTCTAGCTACGCCGATTATTGTGAATAAAATCAATGGTTTTTTACATAGAAATACAAATTAATTACTATAGAAAGTCTACGACTGCGATATCGCTTTTTTAGCCATTTACATATGGAATTTAGATTTAATTTTATAATTTTTAAATAACTTAACAGCAATAATATAATTAAAGATTTTGTGTAGGCAGGTGGAAAAAAATCATCATTTTACAAGTTTGCCTTTGAATTGGAAATTATAATAACATCTTTTAAAGGTATTAAAACGATAAATACTTTTAGATAAAATAGATATCTAAAAAAATAAAGAATACTTTATTTGTGAACTAATATTTAAGCATGAAGTAAACAGGGTGTTTATTTAGCTCCGCTACCACTGGACGTGGCATTAGAGCGTTAGCTTAAATATTAGGACACAAATATTAGTATTCTTTATTTTTATAGCTATATATTGAACAAAAGTATTTATTGTTTTAATTTTCAACCTTTAAAGGTTGTTAAGTCGTAATTTCCTTATTATATGTCTATGTTTCTATCTATTAATTGGGATAAAGAAATGAATGTATCAGTTCTTTGGATTCCTTCAACTTTTTGTATTTTATTCATTAATAAATTTTGTAAATGAGTTATGCTCTGACATATTACTTTTACGAATATAGAGTATTGACCTGTTGTATAATGGAGTTCTGTTATCTCTTTAATTTCGTTTAATTCTTTTAATACGGAATTAAAGTAAGAGGCTTTATCTAAATAAATTCCTATAAAACAGCAAACATCATAGCCTAGTTTAGAATTGTCTATTATAAGCTTGGTTCCTTTTATTATGCCTATATCATGCATTTTCTTCATTCTAACATGTATAGTACCACCACTAACATGACATTTCCTAGCTATTTCTAAAAATGGTGTTCTAGAATCCTTAATTAAAATTTCAAGTATTTGCAAGTCTAGTTCATCTAAACCATCTATATTTAAATCCATATGAGCACCTCCAAGTTATGGTTAGTTTAATTAAACATATATATTTTTATCTTATTACATTATAAATATTATACCAGAAAAAATTATGAATTTGTTAAAAATTGAAACTTTATTTTAATAATAACTTTATTAATGTAAAAATAAATAAATTTTTAGCATATATTATATTGAAAAAAATTTATATAAATAAAAAAAGTTATAATAAATTTATTAGGATACTAAAAGAAATTAAATTTTAATAGCGGAAAAATTGTAAGATAGAGTAAATATAAGGAGAAAAAGATTATAAAATGGAATATAAAAGTAGGAGAGGAAAGTTTCAAAAAATGAAAGTTTCTATATAAATAATAGTAGAAATACATATAAAAAGAGATTGCAAATTTTAGAGGGGGAATTATTTACAATCTCTTTTATGTTAAAATTTTTATTCTTTAATATAATATGTTATTATATTTTATATTGTTACATATTTATAATATAAAATAATATAAACAACTTTAATTTAAAGAAGTTGTATATTGATATATTATACAAAATATATAATAATGATATAGTATTAAATTTTTAAGGAGGGAATCTTATGCCAGTCTGGTTAAAGTTTGCATTACAAATACTTTTCTTTTCTGTAATAGTTATAATTGGCTATACTGCTCTTAAAGTTTATGTTTTAGAAAAAATCAATATTAATAAATGGTTGGTACTTGCATTATCTATATTTGTATTAATTTTTCCTGCATTAATAAAGTTCAATATTAATGGAACCATATGGCAGTATGTTCAATCTGCTATAGTAATAGTTCTTACATTGTGGTTTTTAGATTTGATAGGTATAGGAGCAGGAAGTAAGCCAAAAAATAAGAAAAATGATGTAGTTATTAGGCCTAAAGCTAAGCCAAATAGAGCAAAAAATATTAAAAAAGAAGATAATAAGAAAAAGTAAATATTTTTTAATTTTATATAAAACGCATTAAATCATAGTTTTAGTGCGTTTTTTAGTTTTTATTAGTATAAAAACTTTAAATTCTAATAGAGCTAGTTTGTTTATTAGTATAAATATTTTTAGATATTAAATGTAATCTATGATCAAAAATTACAGAATATATACAATTATATAACAATATATGGAATTGCTTCAATATTCAAACTTTTATAATAATACATAATTATGTATAAAAATAAATTATAATAATGATAAATAAAAATTATAAATGATTTTAGAAGTTGACAAAAGTTAATATCAAAACTTATTAGAAATAGAAAGGATTATAAAAATAAATTAAGTAAAATCACAAGAAAGTAGCATAATTTTATTAAAAGGCTATATTTTTATAAATTTACTAATTCAAATAAAAATATGGATGATAAAAAATAATATTCTTTATTTTAAAAAAAATTATAAAAACTTACTATATAGATTTTATTGTTCACTTCCATTTTTAAACTAAATTAAAAGGATTGACAAAATAATAACCCAATATAAAATATAAAATATAAAGTAACAGAGATCCAATTTAAAAAGTTGGAGGTTAGGGGGGATTTTAAAAATGGAGAATGAAGATAATAATCATAAAAAAATAGGTTTATTTGGAGCTACTTGTGTAGTTGCAGGAAATATGATTGGCTCTGGAGTATTTATGTTGCCAGCTAGTTTAGCAGCAGTATCTAGTCCGGGCACTACTTTAATGGCATGGTTAGTTACGGGTATGGGAGCAATATTTATGGCTTTATCCTTTGCTAGATTAGGAAGTAAAATTCCAAAGACAGGAGGACCATATGAATTTGGTAAACTAGCTTTTGGAGATTTTATAGGATTTTTAAATGCTTGGCTTTATTGGAGTGCTACGTGGATATCTAATGCAGCGATTATAATAGCTATAGGAAGTTATGCATCTTATTTGATGCCAGCTTTAAATAATGGATTTAATGCACTTTTATTTAACAGTGCTATATTATGGATATTTACTTTTTTAAATATTAAAGGTGCAAAAGAAGCTGCTAGTTTTGAAACAGTTATCACAGTATTTAAATTTTTAGTATTTATATTCTTTATAATATTTGCAGCTATTCACTTTGATATTGCAAACGTTACTCCAATTATGCCACAAAAAAAGGGTATTAGTACCTTACCATTAGCAGCAGCTACTACATTATGGGCTTTTACAGGTTTTGAATCTGCTGCAGTAGGTGCTGGAACAATTAAAAATCCAGAAAAAAACATAAGTAGAAGTACCATATTAGGTTTAGTTATAACAATTCTTTTTTATGTTGCAATAAGTTTTGTTGCTATGGGAGCCATACCACAGGATGTCTTATCTAAAAGTTCTTCCCCAATGACAGATATATTGGCTCAATTCTTTGGTAGTAGAGTAGTAAATATATTTAATATAGCTATAGTTATAACTATATTAGGAACTATTGCAGGATGGATTATGATTGCAGGTCATATGAGTTATGCAGTAGCTAAAGATGGATTATTTCCTAAAGTATTTGCAAAATTACATCCCAAATATAAAACTCCGTATAAGGGATTAATAATAAATGGAATATTAACCAACATATTATTAATATTAAATTCATCAAAGGGAATGGTATCTGCTTATAATTTTATGATACTTTTAGCTACATTATCATATTTACCAGTTTATGCTACTACATCTGCATCAGATATAATTCTATTATTTAAATGTAAAGGACAATTGACTGTAAGCAAATTTATAAAGATAGCTATAATACCATTAATAGGATTTATTTATGCTTGTTGGGCAATATATGGCTCTGGAGCTGAAACTGTATTATATGGATTTATGTTAATGTTAGCAGGAGTTCCATTCTATATATATATGAAATTAAAAAATAAAAAAGATATATCTAAAGCTGATGTAGATATAGATACTGTTGTTCAGTTATCTAATAAATAAAATTTAAATTCTAATTTATAATTATTCAATAGTATTAATAAAAAATTTGAAGAGTATTTTTATTAAAGTGTATCTATTAAAATAAATTTTAGATGGAATGATATACATTTATGTAAAGTTAATAATTGGTAAAGAAGAGACTAGCTTAAAATAAATTTAATTTTATTTTGAGTTAGTCCTTTTTTACTTAGAAATATATTTATATCTTAAAAACTTCATTTATAAGTTTTTTATTATAGTGATTAATTTAATATATTAAATTTAAAGTAATAATTTAAATAAAAGATATTTTATAATACTTTTAAATAATATATATTTTCATAATAAAGTAAAATAGTTGAAATACTTAAAATGTATTTATTTTAAAGTAATAATTTTTGCACAAGGAATAAATAATACTATTAAAACAATTTAAATATTTATATGAAGATTTTTTATTATATTTATAGATTTTTACTAAAGATAAAATGAAAGGAGTACTAATATGGATGAAAATAATAAACTGAAAAAAGAAATAGGACTTTTTGTTGCTACATTTATAGTAGCTGGTAATATAATTGGATCAGGAATATTTATGCTTCCAGCTACTTTAGCAGCAGTATCAGGACCAGGTGCTACTATGGCGGCTTGGATTATAACTGGTATAGGTTCTATATTTTTAGCATTATCTTTTGCACGATTAGGATCAAAAATTCCAAAAACAGGAGGACCTTATCAATACGCTAAAATAGCCTTTGGAGACTTCGTAGGATTTATTAATGCATGGCTTTATTGGAGTGCTACATGTATAGCCAATGCTGCTATAATAACGGCTATAGCAAGTTATTCTTCAAGTCTAATTCCAGCTTTAAAAACTAATGGATTATATGCGTTTTTATATACTTCTCTTATATTGTGGGCGTTTAATATATTAAACATTGTAGGGGTAAAACAAGCTAGTGCTTTTGAAACAGTTATAACTATATTTAAATTAGGAGTATTTTTAATTTTTATAATAATAGGTTTTATTAATTTTAATCCACAATATATTACTCCTGCATTTCCAAAAGGTAAAGGGTTTAGTACAGTTCCTTTAGCAGCAGCAACTACATTATGGGCATTTTCTGGGTTTGAGTCAGCTAGTATAGCAGCAGGAGAAATAAAAAATGCTGAAAAAAATGTTAAGTTAAGTACTATTTATGGACTTTTAATAGCAGTATTTGTATATTTAATAATAAGTTTTGTAGCTATGGGTGGATTACCACAGCACATATTAGCAAAAAGTAATTCTCCTATGAGTGATATATTAGCACTACATTTAAGTAGTAGAGCTGTAAATCTATTTTTATTAGCTGTTGTCATAACTATATTTGGAACCATATCAGGATGGATAATGTTAACAGCTAGAATTTCCTATGCAGCAGCTATAGATGGAATGTTTCCACAAGCTTTTGCAAAGGTACATCCTAAATATAGAACTCCTTATGTAGGAATTATAATAAATGGAATACTAAGTAATATTGTTCTTTTAATGAATTATACAGGATCTATGGTATCAGCTTATAACTTTATGATTTTATTAGCTACTTTAGCATATTTACCTGTATATGCTATAACTAATGCAGCAGATATATTACTTTTATCTAAAAGAGAAGAAAAATTTAATTTAGGAAATTTTATTACAAATTCTATTGTTCCATTAATAGGATTTATTTATGCTATTTGGGCAGTTTATGGAACAGGTGCCCAATCTGCTTTATATGGTCTGATATTAGGTTTTACAGGTATACCATTTTATATTTATATGAAAATGAAAGATAAAAGTCAGATAGAAAAAATAAGAAAACAACAATAATTTTGTAGTATAATGAGATTTTAAACAAAAAATTGTCATATATTTTATTGTAATGATATAATAATATTGTTAAAAGCTCTGTGCAAGCGTGCAGAGCTTTAGAATTATATTTTAAATATAAACTTAAAACCATAATAATTATATTACAGAATCTATATAAATTCACAAAATGGGAGGTGAATAACCTTAGTAAAACTTAGTTAATTGTGTTTATTAAATTTATATTAAATAAACATATTATAGCTAATAATATAAATAAAAAGCTAAATATAAAGATAGGTGTAAAGAACTTATATAGTTTTACTTAAGGGCGAAAAATGATTTACGAATATAATGGGAAAAAACCTGTAATAAAAGAAAATGTTTTTTTAGCTAAAAGTGCAGATTTAATAGGGGATGTAGTTCTAGAAGAGAATTGCACAGTGCTATTTGGGGCAGTTTTAAGAGGAGATATAAATAGTATACATATTGGAAGTGGGTCTAATATACAAGATAACTGTGTTGTACATGTAGATGAAGGGGATTTAAATGTACATATAGGAAATAATGTAACAATAGGACATGGAGCTATACTGCATGGATGTAAAATAAATGATAATTCCTTAATAGGTATGGGTTCTATTATATTAAATGGAGTAGAGATAGGATCAAACACTATAATTGGAGCAGGAAGTTTAGTAACTTCTAATAAAAAAATACCTTCAGGAGTACTATGCATGGGATCACCTGCAAGAGTAATACGAGAACTTAGTGAGAGCGAAATAGCTAGTATAAAAGAATCAGCACAGGATTATATGGATTTAAATAAAAATTTTAGTAGAGAATAAAATATAACTTACTACAAAAAATAAGTATGGTAAGGAGGTGTATTATGAAAATAAAAACACCTAGAGTTTTATTATTGCTTATTGTTGTAGTAAGTTTGTTTTATACAAAGGCTTTAGCAAAGGATCGAGTTCCAGAGGTACATTTTATAGATACAGGTCAAAGTGATTGCATATTAATTAGAACAGGAAAAGAGAATTATTTAATAGATACTGGTTGGGAATATTATAGTAGTAAAATATTAAGTTATTTAAATTCTAATAATGTAGATAAAATAGATGGAATTATATTAACTCATTATCATGATGATCATTATGGTGGATTAAATATGCTTTTAAAAACAGCTAAGGTAAAAAAGTTATATTTGCCTAAACATGATGGTGGTGATAAGAAAAAAGTAATTAATATTATAAAAAAACATAAAGTTAAGTATGATTGGATAGAAGATGGATGGGAAGTTAAAGGAAGAAAGTTAAATTTAAAGGCTGTAGCTCCTATGAATATAGATAGTAAGAATGAAAATAATAATTCTATAGTATTATTTGGTAAAATAGATGGAATTAAATATCTATTTTTAGGAGATTGTGAAAAAAAAGAGGAAATGGATATGATATGTAATGAACGAATTCAAGAATGTGATATTTTAAAAGTTTCTCATCATGGTTTTAAAACTAGTAATAGTGATAAACTTTTAGATAGGGCTAAACCTAAAATTGCTGTTGTTACTTGTGATGGTATCTATAGTCCAGATAAAGTTGTAATAAATAGATTAAAAAGCAAAGGCATAAAAGTTCTTACAACAAGTAATAAAGGGAATATAATAATTAGGGACAATAAAATAATTTGGAATAAATATTCGCATTATATAAACAAAGGAAAAAGATTTATGGGGAATATTTATTTAAAACTAATATCTTAAAACTAATATGTTAAAATTAAGGAGCATCAAAATTAAATTTAATTTTGATGCTCCAATTGCTTATTTATCTTTTAATCTTTTGAAAAGTTTAACTAATTCATTTAATACTAAAGGTATTATTGATAAGATGCATACAAATACCCAATCTTGCATTGTTAATTTAAAAACTTTAAAAGTAGATGCTAAAAATGGAATAGTTATAACCATATTCTGAAGGAATATTCCAAATAAAACAGAAGCAAATAAATATTTATTTGTAAACAATCCTAATTGAAATATGGATTTTTTAGGATGCCTCATATTAAAGGAATGGAATAGTTGAGATACACTTAATACAACAAAGGCCATAGTTTGAGCATGCATTAATGAATCAGAGTATCTTATTCTTCCAACTTCAAAGGCTATTAGTGTAAGGACACCTATTAATAAACCATTTAATATAAGAGAAACACCTGCACCGCCTGCAAATAAACTTTCTTTAGGATTTCTTGGCTTTTCATCCATTATATCGGGATCACCAGGATCTATACCTAAAGATAAAGCTGGTAGACTATCTGTGATTAAGTTAACCCATAAAAGATGTATAGGTCTTAATGGAGCTGGCCAACCAAGAAGTATACCTATAAATAAAGCTAAAATTTCGCCTAGATTGCAAGATAAAAGGAATATAATAGATTTCTTTATGTTATTAAATATATTTCTTCCTTCTTTTATAGCAGATACTATAGTGGAGAAGTTATCATCTGTCAATACCATATCAGAAGCGCCCTTAGCTACATCTGTACCTGTTATACCCATAGCTACACCTATATCTGCAGCTTTTAATGAAGGAGCATCATTGACACCATCACCAGTCATGGAAACTATATTGCCTTTAGATTTTAAAGCTTTTACTATTTTAACTTTATGCTCTGGAGATACTCTAGCAAAAACTCTTAAATCTTCAATTTTAGAGCTTAACTCTGAATCTGACATATCATCTAGTTCATATCCAAATATAGCTTGCGACTCATCTTCTGCTATACCCAATTCTTTGGCAATAGCAAAAGCAGTTACTTTATGATCCCCTGTAATCATTATAGTTTTTATACCAGAATTTTTGCATTCTAAAATAGAACCTTTTACAGATTCACGAGGAGGATCTATCATACCTACTAAACCTATAAAAATTAAATCTGTTTCTAGATTTTCTTTACTGTAATTATCATCCTCTAATGTTTTATAAGAAGCACCTAAAACTCTAAGAGCATTTTTAGACATTGTATTAGATGCATACATTATATTTTGTTTTATATCTTCTGTTAAAGGGATTATTTCTCCATCTATATAAGCTTTGGTACTTATTTTTAATAAATTATCTATAGCACCTTTAGTCATTACATAATTTTTATCACCAAAAATATTTACAGTAGTCATTAATTTCCTATCAGAATCAAAAGGAATCTCGTCTATTCTTTTATGTTCATTTTCTATATTATTTTTAATAATATTATATTTAGAACCTGCTTCTAATAAAGCTATTTCAGTAGGATCACCGGTGCTAGAATCTTTAGAAAAAGTAGCATCATTACATAAAACTAGATTTTCAAGGAGTATCTTATGAATGTTATTTTGAATATTTAGTTTATCTATATCTTGTGTTTCTTTATTAGCATAAAATTTTATTACAGTCATTTTATTTTGAGTCAAAGTACCAGTTTTATCAGAACATATGATATTAACAGCACCTAAAGTTTCTACTGCAGGAAGTTTTCTAATTATAGCATTTTCTTTTATCATCTTTTGAACTCCCATAGCTAACACTATAGTAACTATAGTAGGGAGTCCTTCTGGAATAGCAGCAACCGCAAGGCTTATAGCAGTTAAGAACATTTCCAATATATCTCTTTTTTGAAATAGTCCAACAACAAACATTAAAGCACATATGCCTAGAGCAGCAAAACCTAATATTTTACCTAATTCAGCTAATTTTTTTTGTAGTGGAGTAAGTTCCTTATCTTCTCCTTCAAGCATTTTAGCAATTTTACCTATTTCAGTATTCATACCTGTACCTACAGAAACACCAATACCTCTTCCATAAGTAGCTAAGGTAGACATAAAGGCCATATTTTTTTGATCGCCTAAAGCAGTTTTTGGATCTTCCAATTTTTCTTCAGCATGTTTTTCAACAGGTACAGATTCACCTGTAAGAGTAGATTCCTCTATCTTAAGGTTAGCAGTTTCTATAAGTCGTAAATCACAAGGAACATATCTACCTGCATCTAAAATTATTACATCTCCAGGAACCACATCTTCTGATGGAATTTCTATACTTTCTCCATTTCTTTTTACCAAAGCCTTAGGAGTAGAAAGTTGTTTTAATGCTTCTAAAGCTTTTTCAGCCTTTGATTCTTGTACAACTCCTATAACGGTATTAATAATAATAACTACGCCTATTATTATTGCATCACTAACTTCACCTAAAACTCCAGAAATTATAGCTGCAGCTAATAGTATATAAATTAGGATATCATTTATTTGTTCGAAGAACATTTTTAATAAAGATTTTTGTTTCTGAGAATTTAGTTTATTTAATCCATATTTTTCTTTTCTTCTTTCTACTTCATCAGAACTTAAACCTGTGGAAATATCTACATTAAGTTCTTCTAGTATTTCTTTAGAAGTTTTGTTAAACCACATAATATTCACCTCACTATTATTATTTGTAAAATTATATATATTATAAAATAAATCTATAATATTTAAATTAAATAAAAAATATGTTAGTTTTATTAATATTTTATTTACAAAGATATTATAAAATTATTATATAAATATAGAATTAACTTATAAAAAATATTTATAGGTATTTTTTTATAAACAAAAAGACCTTTGTCCTATATAATTATAGGACAAAGGTCTTGCAATCTCTTAAAGAGCAAACTATCCGGGATCTTAATCCGTAATGACGAATAGTTTAAAGTACTTAACTTTTGCTACTCCCCTTTGTCTTCATGACATTTCAAATTATAGCATATTATTCTATTAAGTACAATATTTATTAAAATATTTTGAATAGCAATAAATAGAGCTCTTGGTTTTATAGGGAATTTTACTCCATCTAAAGCTTAGAAATGTTTATCCAGTGGCGTAACTGCTCTAATACTCCTATCTTCTTGAAAATGGGAGTATTAGAGCAGTTAGTTATCAGATAAATCCGTAAAAAATCACTCCTAAAAGTCCAGATATTACTATGATAATAATAGGGTGTATTTTTTTTGAAAGCAAAAGTATAAATGTTATTATTCCTATTATTATACTTTTAAAATCTGTATAAGATTGGGAGGATAAATTTAAAAAAGCATATATTATAAGACCTATAAGAGCAGGTCTCATTCCCATAAGGGCTGACTTTAAAACATCTGATTCTTTAAATTTTATAATAAAATGAGTTGCTATTGTTACCAAAATAAAAGAGAAAGTTATAACCCCTAAAGTAGCCATTAAGCTTCCTTTAAATCCAGCTACAGTATAGCCCACAAAAGTGGCAGAATTTATAGCTATAGGGCCAGGTGTCATTTGGGATATGCCTATAATGTCTATAAAGGATTTATAGGTTATCCAGTGCTTATTGTGTACAATTTCTCTTTCTATAAGTGGGAGCATAGCATATCCGCCACCAAAACTAAACATACCTATTTTTAAGAAAGAAAAAAACAATTCTAGTAATGATTTCATTACTTCACCTTCTTTCTAAAAAAAATGTAACCATATATTCCAGACATAAGTATAATTATAACTGGATGTATATTGAAGAATTTTAAAAGTACCACAGTTAGTATAATTATGGTATAATTAATGTAATTTTTTTTAATAGATTTGGAAAGGCTTATTACTGCCACTAATACTAGTACAGGAACTGCTCCATTTATCCCTTTGAATACTAAATCTACATAATAATTGTTTCTAAATTGCATAAAAAATTTTGCAATACATAATATTATAAAGAAGGACGGTAATATGGTTCCTAAAAGTGCAATTATAGCTCCGGGTAAATTGTTTATTTTATATCCGATAAAAGTAGAACAGTTTACTGCCAAGGCACCAGGAAAAGATTGGGATATTACAAGGATATCTAAGAAATCTTCTTTGGATATCCAAGAGTTTTTATTTACAACTTCTTCCTCTATAAGTGGAATCATAGCATAACCACCACCGAAGGTAAAAGCACCTATTTTAAAGAAGGTCCAAAACATTTTTAAATACTTAATCATTAATATCACCTCATAAAAAAATAAAAGACAAATTAATTATAACCTATGAATACTATATTTTCTAATAGAATAGTATAAATAAAGTAGGTAAATGATAGATAAATAGATTATTAATAAATTTTATTTCTCTTTCAAATTTTGGTATTATATAATTGTTATAGGGGGAAAGAGCAATGAAAAACTTAAATGATATGAACACTGAAGAATTAGAAAGATACATAAAAGATACAGAAAATCAGATACATAAGTTATTAGATGAATACATAAATAGGGTTAACAATAAAATAGATAAAAATAAAAATGCTAAAACTTTGAAAGAGAAAGCATATGCATTAAGTAAATTATATAAATATGTAGAATGGGTAAATGATGGTATAGAAATGAATAATAATGTCAAGAATAGGATTAGGATAGTTCCTAAACGCGGTGAAGTTTGGACTTGTGAACTAGGTCAAAATATCGGATCAGAAGAAAATAAAATTAGACCAGTTATTATTATCCAAAATGACACAGGTAACCAAAATGCACCTACAACCATAGTAGTACCTATTTCTAATAGACCAAAGAAGATAGCTGTACATATTTCCATACGAAATGGAGATTTTGAATTAGTTAAGGGAGAAAAAATGGAAATAACAGGAACAGTGTTAGCAGAACAAATAAGAATTGTGTCAAAAGCTAGACTTGGAAGGCATGTGGCTACTTTATCAGACAAATTCATGCAGCTTTTGGATTCTAAAATAAAAATTTCGCTAGATTTGTAGTAAAATCAAAATTTATAAAGAATTTAATAAAAAAATATTAAATTTTTATAAATTTATGTTGTATAATTTTTTGTTTAATGTTATAATAACAATTGTGTTCAAGAGAAACATACCTAGCAGAGGTTAGGAGATTATATCTCATATATCCTTTCTTTAAATTGAATAACATACTCGGCATAGGTCGAGAGATTATATAACATATCATAGACTGATTCTATATCAGTCTTTTTTGGTTCCTAATAATAAATATATATAAAGTAATTTTTTGTAAATATTAAATTTATAGTTTATATTTAGTAATTCTTTATGTTTTATAAAAACAATAAGAATTTAAATAAAAAAGTTCTTTTATAAATAAAACATATTAAATTTATCTATATTTTTAAAAGAAATTTAGCTATAATATAGATAACATAAAAATATTTAATGGAGTGATTTTATTTGGAAATCAAAAGAGTAGGAACTAATGCACCTATACAAACAGAAAATAAGAGAACAATAGAAAATAGAAAAGGATTTTCTCAAAGTTTTAACTTTGCTCGTCAACAAAAGTCAGAGCAAGAGTTAAAAAATATGATGGATAATATAAATAAAAAAGGAAATAGATTAGCTGTAACTAAATGTTATGCTGATGTTAAAGCATATAAGAAAATGATAAAAGAATACTTAAAATCAGTTTTAGAATATATGTATTCTGTAAAGAAGGATATAAGCTTTTGGCAAACTCAATATTTTATTACAGTAGAGATAGTAGATGAAAAGCTTCAGGAATTGACAGAAATGCTACTTAGTGCAGAAAAAGAAAATTTAGATATAGCAAAAACTATAGATGATATAACAGGACTTATTGTAGATATATATAAATAATTGTAATAGGAATAAATAATAATGATATAACAATATTTATTGTGTATAAACAATAATAATATAATAGGATTTATTTTATTGTTTATATAATTATAATTGAAATATACAATAATAATATTTCAATTTATTTTAGAAATACATAAATAATTTTACTTATAAATTAATATTTTTATAGGAATATATTTGGATTAAAAATAGCCATAAAATCATTAAAACATTTGATTTTATGGCTATTTATTTAAAATCTATTCTTGTTTCCAAAGATTAAAACTTGCGTCAGATGGCATTCTCCAATCTCCTCTAGGGGATAAGCTTATAGTTCCTACTTTAGGTCCATCTGGTATTGCAGAACGTTTAAATTGTTGGGTAAAGAACCTTTTTATAAAATAAGAGAACCATTTATTAATAGTTTCCTTATCATAGGAATTTTTAAATGCGATTTTAGCTAATTCCTTTATTTTATCAGGAGTAGCTCCTTGACGAATAAAATAATAAAGGAAGAAATCGTGTAATTCATATGGTCCTACTATATCTTCAGTTTTTTGAGTAATATTACCTTCTTTATCCTTTGGCAATAGTTCAGGACTTACAGGAGTATCTAATATATCTATAAGTATTTCTGATATTTCTTTTGCTACTTCATTTTCAGCTACATATTTTACTAAATATCTTACTAAAGTTTTAGGAATAGAACAATTTACACTGTACATGGACATATGATCTCCATTATATGTGCACCAGCCTAAAGCTAATTCGGATAAGTCACCAGTTCCTATAACTAAGCCACCTTCTTTATTAGCGATATCCATAAGTATTTGAGTTCTCTCTCTTGCCTGAACATTTTCATAGGTAACATCATGTATATCTTTATCATGACCTATATCTTTAAAATGTTGCAATGCTGCATCTACTATATTTACTTCTCTTAAAGTTGTATTTAGGTGTTTACATAGGTTTACAGCATTATTATAGGTTCTATCCGTAGTTCCAAAGCCGGGCATTGTGATAGTTAATATATTTTCTCTAGGAATTTTTAATTTATCAAAGGTTTTAGCTACAACTAATAAAGCTAATGTAGAGTCCAATCCACCGGAAATACCTATAACGGCTTTTTTCATATTAGTATGATCCAGTCTTTTAGCTAGAGCTGAAGTTTGTATATTAAATATTTCTTTACATCTTATTGCTCTTTCCTCTTCATTAGAAGGAACGAAAGGATACTTACCTATAGGTCTATCAAATTCTCCAACATCATTAATTGCAAATTTAAATGTTATTTCTTCTAATTCTAAATTCATACTTCTTGAATTATCTGTAAAGCTTACATTTTTAAGTCTTTCGCTATTAAGTTTATCTACATCTATAATACTTGTGATAACTTCATTTTCTCTTTGGAATCTTTTATTTTCACTCAATATAGAACCATTTTCTCCAATTAATAAGTGACCACTAAATACTAAATCTGTAGAAGATTCATATACACCAGAGGATGAATATACATAGGAGGCTAAACATCTACCACTTTGAGATGCAACTAAATTTCGTCTATAATCTGACTTACTAACAATTTCATTAGAAGCAGATAAATTTCCAATAATATTAGCTCCCATTAATGCAAGATAGCTGCTAGGTGGAATTGTAACCCAAAGATCCTCACAGATTTCAAAGGCAAATTTGAAAATTTTATCAGAAAAAATAAGATTAACTCCGAAGGGAATGTTTTTTTGGAAAGGTAAATTTATTTTTTCACTTTTTATTTTATATCCTTCTGTAAACCATCTTTTTTCATAGAACTCTGAATAATTAGGTAAATAGCTTTTAGGTACTATACCTAGGATTTTTCCACCGAATATTATAATAGCACAATTATAAAGACTATTTTTATATAATAAAGGTGCACCTACAGCTATTAGGATATCTTTGTCTATAGAATATTTACAAATATTATGTACTCCTTCCATAGCTTTAGATATTAGTAAGCTTTGGGAAAAAAGCTCACCACAGGTATAAGAAGTTATAGAAAGTTCTGGAAAAACTATTAGTTTTGATCTTTTTTCTAAGGACATATCTATACATTTTTTTATGTTTTCTATATTAAAATCTATATCTGCTACATTAGTTATAGGGCAAGCAGTAGATACTCTTATGTAATATTGTGAGTTATTCATATAAAATCCTCCATTAAAAATATTATTATTCTATGATTATACCAAATTAAAGGTAAATAATTAAACTTTTAATATTAAAATATTAATAAATTTTATATAAGACATATTTTATTATAAAACTATATCATATATTATATAGTTTTATAAAGTTAAGAAACATTTATTTATAGTATTTATAAAATATAGCATTTATAAAATTTTGATGTATAATAATAGTAATCAATTAAAAAGGGGAGGGAGAGTATGTGGAGTAATTTTAGCATTATTCTTTGGGTAATAGTTGGAACAGCTGCATTAGTATTAGATCTTGCTACTAGTTCTTTTTTATTTGTTTGGTTCACTTTAGGAGCCATATCTGCACTTATAGTTCAAGTATTAGGATATTCTATGCCCATACAGATTATTGCTTTTACACTAATTAGTATTTTATGCATGATATTAGGTTATCCAATGGTAAAGAAGATTATTAAAAAACAAAAGGGTTCTACATTGTCTATTGAAAAGAATTATGTAGGTGAAACTTTTATTGCAGATAAGGATATAGAACAAGAAGGAGTGCTAAAATTCCAAGGAGTGTATTGGAGAACAACAAATAATGGAGGTTATATAAAAAAGGGAGATAAGGTAAAAATAATTTCGGTAAAAGGCAATAAAATTTTTGTTAAAAAGGTAGAGGAGGAATAAAAGTATGGCTATACTTATGATTGTATTATTAGTTATTGTATTAATCACATTTTTGCTGTCTATAAAGGTTGTGAACACGGGTTATGTTTCAATTGTAGAAAGGTTTGGTAAATATCATAGAACTTTGGAGCCGGGTTGGCATGTAATTGTACCCTTTGCAGACTTTGTAAGAAAAAAAATTTCTACAAAACAACAAATTATAGATATAGATCCACAAAGTGTTATTACACAAGATAACGTAAAGATATCTATAGATAATGTTATATTTTACAAAGTAATGAACTCTAAAGATGCAGTTTACAATATTGAAGACTATAAAGCTGGTATAGTGTACTCTACTATAACAAATATGAGAAATATAGTAGGTAATATGACTTTAGATGAAGTTTTATCAGGAAGAGATAAAATAAATTCAAAATTACTTCAACAAATAGATGAAGTTACAGATGCATACGGTATTAAAATTTTATCTGTAGAAATCAAAAACATAGATCCACCAAGAGAAATACAAGAAGCTATGGAAAAACAAATGAGAGCAGAAAGAGATAAAAGAGCTGCTATCCTTCAAGCAGAAGGGCAAAAACAATCTGAAATAGCAAGAGCAGAAGGTGAAAAGCAAGCTAAAATATTACAATCAGAGGCAGAAAAAGAAGCTAACATAAGAAGAGCAGAAGGATTAAGAGAATCTCAATTATTAGAAGCGGAAGGGAAAGCTAGAGCTATAGAACAAATAGCTAATGCAGAATCAGAAGCTATAAGAAAAGTAAATGCAT
This sequence comes from Clostridium sporogenes, assembly GCA_019933195.1. Lineage (NCBI taxonomy): Bacteria > Bacillati > Bacillota > Clostridia > Eubacteriales > Clostridiaceae > Clostridium > Clostridium sporogenes. Next base: position 1,577,104 of record CP082942.1, on the reverse strand, counting down.
CTATAATAGAATCAGGTACAAATGAAGTAGTTATCGCTTTAAAACAAGTAGATGCCTTAAAAGAAATGGCTAAGAACCCAGCTAATAAGCTTATATTACCAAATGAAACATTATCTTCTTTAGGTAGTATTGCTGCTATAGGAGATTTGTTAAATAAAGATAGTAAAAAAGATAATAATATAATAAATAAAATGACAAATAAGATAATAAATAAAGATAATAAATAAAAAAATAGCCATAGATTTGTGTAAATCAAATCTATGGCTATTATTTAGAGAAATGTAGGTGATTATTTGTATAAAAGTGAAGTAACTAAGGGTAATTTTGAATTATCTGTGTTAGGTGCTTTGGCAATAATGATGTTTACCATTGTAGCAGTTAATTTTTTTCCTACTCATTGTAATATGATGTTAGAAACTACTTATGTTAATTCGCATAAAGTTTTAAAATCAGTTTTAAGAATGCTAATAGATTTAATTTCAAAGGGGTTAGCGATAATATTTATCCTAAAGGTAATAAGAGAAAATATTGAACCAAGTTTTAAGATAAGATATATTGAAAAATTTAATTTTAAAATATTATTATGCACAGCTCTTTTTATATTAGGATTTTTTATGTGGTTTCAAAATTCAATTGGTATAATGCTAATAAAAGTCCTAGTATCTAAAGAGAATATAGAGGCATTTGCAGAATTAGGACAAAACCCTTATCAAATATTTATTTTATATGTAATAATAGCACCTATTTTTGAAGAAATAGTTTTAAGAGGAATTATTTTAGAAGGGTTTTTAAACAAGTATAAACCAATAACTAGTATAATTGTTTCATCAGTTATATTTGGATTATGGCATGGAAACATTCCTCAATTTATTAATGCCACAATTTTCGGAATGCTTGTTGGGATAATATATTATAAAACAAGATCTTTAGTATTATGTATGGTTTCCCATATATTAAGTAATGGATTCGGTTTCTTATATATTACTTCTAATATTAGAAATTTTTTTATAGGAGCAGTAATTTTTATAATATCAGGAATTTTGCTTGAAAAATATATTAGAGAGTTGAAATATGATGGTACTAATATAAGTAGTGCAGGGTAAGAAGATTATAATGTGTATAAGTAGAAATTTAAAAAATGAAAAACTATAGTCATATAGCGGTTAAGCATACAATGATTAATCTAAAATATGTAGTGTATAATATATAAGATTGAAATAAATTACATTTTATGGTATTAATATTAATATAATTATACTCAATTTTTATTCAACTTTAATGAGATATTTAAATAAATTAATTAGGGGGATTGTTGTGAATAAAGAATTTTTTATGAGAAACAGGAGAAACTTAGGGGAGAGTATAGAAGAGGGAATAATTGTTATATTTGCAGGCAAGGCACCTTATAAGTCAGCAGACGAAACTTATCCATTTACACCTAACAGAAACTTTTATTATTTAACTGGAATAGAAGAGGAACAGATAATATTAGTCATAGCTAAGAAAAATAAAAAAATAACAGAATATTTATATATACAAAGACCGGATCCAGTAATGGCAAGATGGGTAGGAGCAACCATTAGTGAAGGGGAAGCTAAAGAAGTAAGTGGAATAGAAAATATAGAGTATGTGGATAAATTCTTTGATGATTTTCCGATATTTATAAATAGAAGTGGATTTAATAAAGTATACTTAGATTTAGAAAGAAGAGAGTGGGAAGAAAACTTTACTCCTGCCCAAATTTTTGCTAAAGGATTAAAGGAAAGATACCCTTCTTTAAAAATAGAAAATATTTATAAGAATATATGTAGTTTAAGAGTAATAAAAAGTGAAGAAGAAGTAGAATTAATTAAAAAAGCTATAGATATAACTAAAGAAGGCATATATAACATGATGGAAAATGTAAAGCCAAATATGGTGGAATATGAAGTAGAAGCATATTTTGATTTTTCATTAAAGAAAAATGGTGTTACGGATTATGCTTTTAAAACTATAGCTGCCTCTGGGAAAAATGCTACAGTGCTACATTATAGCCAAAACAATTCTAAAATAGATAATAACTCTCTAATGCTTTGTGATTTAGGAGCTCAATATAGATATTATAATGGAGATATAAGCAGAACTTTCCCAGCTAATGGGAGGTTCACAGAAAGACAAAAGAAAGTATACAATGTAGTTTTAGAAGCTAATAAAGCTATAATTGAAAATGCAAAACCAGGAGTTACTTTTAAAGAAATAGAAGATATAACTAAAAAGACATTATCAGAAGGATGCCAAAAGTTAGGAATATTAAAAGATGAAAAAGAATTAAGAAAATATTATTTCCATAGCTTTGGACATTATTTAGGCTTAGATACTCATGATGTAGGAAGTTACGAAGTAGAATTAAAACCAGGCATGGTTATAACCAATGAACCAGGCCTTTATATAGAGGAAGAAAGTATCGGAATAAGAATAGAGGATGATCTCTTGATAACAGAAGATGGTTGTGAGGTTTTAAGTAAAGACATAATTAAAAGTATAGAGGACATAGAAAACTTCATGAAATAAGGGAATTATGACTCAATGTCCTTTAAAGGGGGAGAATTAAAACAATAAATACTTTTGTTCAATAGATAGCTATAAAAATAAAGAATACTAATATTTGTGTTTTAATATTTAAACTAAAGCTCTAATGCCACGTCCTGTGGCAGCAGAGCTAAGTAAACGGCCTGTTTACTTCACGTTTAAATATTAGTTCACAAATAAAGTATTCTTATTATTTTTCTAGATATCTATTTTGTCTAAAAGTATTTATTGTTTTAATACCTTTAAAAGATGTTATTATAATTTTCAATTGAAAGGGAAAACTGCAAAATGATGATTTGGTTCCGCTTTTCCACACAAAATCTTTAATTATAATATTCCTGTTAAGTTATTTACAAATTCAAAAATTATAAAATTATATCTAAATTCTATATGTAAATGATTAAAAAAGCGATAGCGCAGTACACAGTCGTAGACTTTCTATAGTAATTAATTTGCATTTCTATGTAAAAAACCATTAATTTTATTCACAATAATCGGCGTAGACGGAAAGTTTTCTGTTAAATATATGAGAATTCCTTTTTATATTATAAGATGAAAAATACTTTCTAATAGGCATTTACAACTGGAAATAATGCATTTATACAATAATCTTAGTAACTTTATATACAATAGAACTTATTAATCATATTAGATTTATTATATTAAATTTGTTTGCTAACGCAAATGTGCTTCAGTATAAATTTAATCTATATAAATGTTATGAAAATTCATTTTTGACATGCTACGCATCAATTTTCTAACGAAAATTTTTTTGAAGTCCATATTATAAAAAACATAAACAACTTAAAATTTTTAAAATACTTATAAGAGATTTAAATATCTTAAAAATAAAAATATAATTATAGATTTTACGTAGCAAAGCGGAGAAAAATTTTCCTTATCTGTACTTTTTCCTCTATACTCTGTAATCTAAATGAGGAAAGTGCGACGCACTTTCCTTAGATAGTAAAACAGACTAATCAAATATTTTCATTTTTTTTAGTTGAATATAAAACCAGTAGTTTAGTAAATAAGGTAGCAAATAACTAATAAATGTAAAGCGTAAATTCCAACCATTTGAATAGACTACTTTACCACTTAATATGCCAAGCCATTCGAGAAATGTTGTAAAAATTGTCGCAATCATTATAAGTAGGTAAGGATTAAATTTTGTTTTATCAATATAATGTATTAAATAAACTGAAAGTATAGGATATATACCTAAATCATATGGCATAGTAGTAAATTTACCATATTCATGTGGATATACGCTCCACAAATTATAGAAAAATCCAATAGAATTTACTGTGTATGCTATAACACTTTGGAAAGGTGCTATAGTAAAAAGTACTTTTCTATCTTTAAAATAAAATATTATACCTGAAATCCAAGGAATTATAAAAGCAATTATTATATTAAATAACATTAAATCACCCAATTATTATTTTTGTATTATCTTCTCCATTATTGAAATAAATATATCAATATTTTTAAATTATATTATTAATACTAGATTTCAATATAAAAACAGTATATAATATTAGTTATTAATTAATATTTAATATTTTAAAGAAGGAGAATATTATAATGAATAATAATGCAAATGAACAGATAATGGATAAATTAAAGAAAGTATGTATATGTAAAAGTATAAATAGATTAACTATAAAAAATGCTATAAAATCAGGAGCTAAAACTGTGGAAGAAGTTAGAAAAGCTACTGGAGCAGGTACGGGACCTTGCAAAGGCAATAGATGTACTTATACCATAGAAAAATTATTAGAAGAATACTCAAAATAAAAAAAGTATTTTTGTTTAATACTTTTATATTAATCAGTTTTTTATTGATATAGATATGAGATATTTACTTATTATATTAATAATATTTAAATATAAAAAATAGTTAGTTAAAAATTGAATATAAAGTTAAGCGTAAACACTATCAAAATTATCTATTTAATAATTTTGATAGTGTTTTTAGTTACTTTGAATTACAAAGAGTAAATTCATGTTTCAATTCACCAATACTTCAATAAATGTGAAAAATCAAACTGAATTTTGGTTACAAAAACTGCATCTTATTTACAAAACATACATTTCGGATACAAAAGTGGCGTTTCGTTTACAAATATTCAGTTGTCAGTTACAAAGGTTGCTTTTCAATTTACAAAGTGGCATCTCGTGTTACTATTGAGCCCATAGTGTTTTTATCATAGAATATATCCAACAAATTAAATTATATATAAAACAAAAAGTATTATATATTTGATATTTAACTTTATATGGAATAAAATATGGATAATTAGGTAAGCGGGGAGGGGCAAGTTTTTGGGAAAAGTTAAGATTTTTAAAACTAATATAAAAGTTTTAAGAGCGGAAAGAGAAATAACTCAAGAACAATTGGCTAAAGCTATAGGGGTTTCGAGAGGTGCTATTCTTGAAATTGAAAGGGGAACTTTTAATCCATCTCTTAAATTATCATTTAAAATAGCCAATTATTTTAATAAAACTGTTGATTATGTATTTGAAATTCTAGAGGAGGAAATTTGAAATGGGAAATACTTCAAAACTTATTATATCAATCTTTTCCATGGTTATAGTTATTTATGCAAAAGATATTTTTATTAAAGAAAAGGATGAAAGAGAAACTTTAGGCTTTTTAGAGGCATTGAAAGCTACGTTTATATTTACAGTATTTATATTTGGATTATTATTAACAAACAATTTATCTATAGGTGTAAAAACAATTCCAGCTTATTATATAGGGTATATTTTTATTTTAAGTTGTGCATTTTTATTATTATATTATAGACTAAACCTTAGTACAGAATTTAAAATTGATATAGTTTCTAAACTTAAGAATTATAATATAAAAAAAGTAATATTAATTATAAAAAGTGTTGCTTATTTGCTTTTAATCTTTTGTGTTTCTGTTATTTTTGTAAAAAATAAATACACAAGTATAATGAAAAGTAATATATTTGAAATAGTGACGTATATTTTTACATTTTTAGCACTTATTTTATTGAGTTATATGCAAAATCTTGTGATGGAAAATAAAAAAAATATATAAATTAATTCTGATTTTGAGAAGGACAATGTTCATATAACTTAATATAACTATTTATATAAGTAGGGGGATAATATGAAGATAGTATTTTTGATTTTATTAATATTATTATTGGGTATAGTTTTTGTTGTATCTTGGAGATTAACAAATGTAGTTATTTATCCAATAGTAAGAAAGGCTGAATTTACTTATGAAAAAGAAATAGAACAAGGTGGATTTGTAGAAGAAGAATTTAATAAATTAGAAAGAGAAGAAATTACTATAAAATCGACCTTTGGATATGATTTAAAAGGAATGTATTTCCCAGGAAAAAATTCAAAGAAAACTGTAATAATATGTCACGGTATTAAATGTAATTTATATAATTCTATAAAATATATGAAAATATTTATGGATAAAGGGTTTAATGGGGTAATATATGATCATAGAAATCATGGAAGTAGTGGTGGAGAAAATACTACTTTTGGATATTATGAAAAACAGGATTTAAAAACTGTTGCAGATTGGGTATTTGAAAAAAATGGTGAAGATTCTATAGTTGGTATTCATGGAGAATCTATGGGAGCTGGAACTATACTTCAAAATGCAGCTATTGATGATAGAATAGCGTTTTATGTAGCAGATTGTCCTTATTCTAGTATGAAAGGTATATTACAATTAAGGTTAAAAGAGGATTATAAATTACCTAGCTTCCCATTTATAGCTGTAGCAAGTATAATAAGTAAGTTAAGAGTTGGATTATTTTTTTCAGAAGTTTCTCCCATAAAAGATATACAAAAAGTAGAAACACCTATATTTTTTATACATGGTATGGAAGACACATATATTCCAAAAGAAATGAGTGTAGAGATGTATAAAAATAAAAAAATAGGAATAAGGGATATATATTTAGCCCCTAATGCAGATCATGCAGAATCCTATATAAAAAATAAAAAAGAGTACAAAGAACATGTATATAAATTTTTAGAAAAAATAAATTTCTAAGAGAAGCGGTTACGCATCTAGATAACTATTTCCTAAACTTTAGTGTGAGTAAAAGCTTCCTCTAAAGCTTAGAGCTTTTTTAATAATTAAGTCCGTAAAACCACTCTGCTTTGAGCCTATGGATTTAAGGTTTTTAAAATAGCGAAATTAAATGTCCAACTATTTAACTAAACAAGATTTTGATAAA